>JBNKZT010000126.1:0-15301 GCA_050301775.1 Promineifilaceae bacterium (SeqCode) | reverse complement strand
GCTGCTGGAAGCGCGGGACAGCGGCTATCTGGTCAGCGATGGCGTCATTGACCAGGGCATCGGTTATTTGCAAGAGCATTTGCGGGAGGTGGATGGGTTGGACGGCCGTTTCAAACTCAACCGCCAATCTTTCCTCGTCTACGTCCTGGCCCGCGCCGGTGAACCGGATGCGGGGGAGATGACCAAACTGTACGACCAACGCGAAGCGCTGGACTGGTACGCGCGCGGTTACCTGGCTCAAGCCATCCAGCTCAACGACCCCGAAGACCCGCGCCTGGCAGCGATCGCGGCCGATTTCATCACCGCCGCCATCATCTCCGCTACCGGAACCAACTGGGAAGAAGCCGAGCGCGACTATTGGAACTGGAATTCGGACACGCGCACGACGGCCATCGTGCTGGATACGATGATCAAGCTGGATGGGGAGAACCCATTGGTGGCGAATGCGGTTCGGTGGTTGATGGCGCATCGAGTAAACGGCCGTTGGGCCAGCACCCAGGAAACCGCCTGGACCCTCATCGCCCTCACCGACTGGATGGTCGCTTCCGGCGAACTGGAAGCCGACTACCAGTACGAAATCGCCCTCAACGGCCAACTGCACGGCAGCGGCGAAGCCAACGCCGACACCCTGCGCGACTCCTGGCAGCTCAAATTCGACATCACCGAGTTGTTCACCGACGAACTCAACCGGCTGGCCATCGGCCGCAGCGATGGCCCCGGCAATTTGTACTACACGACTCATCTGCAAGCCTCCCTGCCGGTGGAGCAGGTGCAGGCGCTGGACCGGGGTATCATCATCTCCCGCCGCTACTACGACCCCACCGACCGGGAAACGCCGATCAGCGAAATCGAACAAGGCCAGACCTTCCTGGCCCGGCTGACCGTCGTCGTCCCCAATTCGCTGCACTACGTCGTCATCGAAGATTTCCTGCCCGCCGGCCTGGAAGCGGTGGACACCTCGCTCAAGACCAGCCAACAAGTCAGCGCGCCGCAGCGCTACGACTGGGACAACTATTTTGCCCAGGGCTGGGGCTGGTGGTACTTCGACCATGTAGAACTACGCGACGAGAAGGTGGTGATTTCGGCCAATTACCTGCCGCAAGGGACGTATGAGTACGTTTACCTGGTTCGGGCCAGTACGCCGGGCGAGTACCGGGTCATCCCGCCCACGGCGCAGGAATTTTACTTTCCGGAGGTGTATGGGAGAGGAGATGGTTCAATTTTTGCCGTGTTACCTTAACGTTGCAAAGTATGATAGTTGGCTGAATTGAGAGCAGAAGATGATACCAGAACGAACTGAACTCGAGTGGATATACGATCCGGATGATTTGTTCGAAGCACCATACCAGCATTCCGGTGTTGATTTTGATTTGCTGATCAATGCTGGTCGAGCAATTGCAACTTTAAATGTTCCCCAAAATCCTGTTTTACCAGATGTTGAGGAACGTATCAGGGTTGTTCTCGAAAGCATCTTACTTGTCCGGCAGATTCAGGTACACCGAAAGTACAGCCTCGAAGGTCCCAGAACCTACCAATACTCAGAAGGTCGTAAGAACATATCGATTCGACTTGGGAGTGTGATGGAAATAGAGTCTGCAGGACATATTGATTTCATCAAGACCGATGCAGCGGGTAACGTCATTCGCGACTCGAAGGCAGAGCGACTAGATGAGCATAATTTTATGATGGATTCGGTTGTCCCAAAGCTTGTGAACTCAGCAATACTCCGTAGTCTGTTTGAAAGCTACTCTCGATCCATTACTGATCCAAACAATGAGCTTGTCTATCTATATGAGATTCGTGATGCGCTTATTAAACACTTATGGAAGTGAACATTCTGTACGTCACGCCTTGGGAATTAGTAAAGGTGAGTGGCAGCGGCTTGGAGTTCTCGCTAACGTTGAACCCCTTGAGGAAGGGCGTCATCGGGGTAAACATCCCATAAATCGTCGTGCAGCGACTGCACATGAATTAAATGAAGCTCGTAAACTTGCGCAACGTTGGATAATAGCATTTGCCCAGACCATTTGACCATTGTCTAGCTCATACCATTCCATTTGTCGTGCATAGTGATAGAAACGGCAGTGCTTCTTTCGATTGATTTAGCGCATTTGTTGGTGGAGGGAACGGCCGTTTTACTTTTTGCATGTTGGGGGAGGGGGAACGGCAATCTATCGCTGAGGCGGTGTCATCGACGTGCCCCTTGTGTTTGATTTAGCGCATTTGTTGGCAGAGGGAACAGCCGTTTTGCTTATTGCATGTGGTGGGAAGGGAAACGGCCGGCGTCACCGTCGCGCCCCATTTGATTGATTTAGCGCATTTGTTGGCAGAGGAAACGGCCGTTTTGCTTTTTACACGTTATGGGGTGGGGAAACGGCCGCATAATTTAGCACGATTAAGTCTGAGCAGACTCGGCAACCGACCGCCGGGCCACTTTCATGAGCAAGCGTAGCGCATCATTCACCGCTTGTTCCGTCGGAAAAGCAGCCGCCACGTCAGGGGCCAAGAGAACCAAGTTCGTCCCTTGCCGATACCGGGCAACATATTTGCCCCGAACCCCGTCTTTTAACAAAGTTTCGTCATACTCAGCACGTAACTCATCATCGAGAGGCGTTTCAACTTTATCCTTCATAGAGTTTCCTTTCATGGTTTATCACTTCCCTAGCGCTGATAAGGCGTGTAACATTGTGACGATCCGTGTGCGCAACAATTAGCAGTCTTCCCGCAATAGACATGCCGATAATAATAAACCGTTCTTCATCATCTGAGTGATCGGGATCAGGATAAGTAATCGAAAGCGGATCATTAAATACGGTCCCGGCTTCAATAAAATCAACCCCGTGTTTTTGACGGTTATGTTCAGCTTTACGGGGATCCCATTCAAACTCCATGTAACAAGTATAATCGGAATGTTAGTGTTCTTCAAAAATCTTGATTGTTTTAGCGCATTTGTTGGCAGAGGGAACGGCCGTTTTGCTTTTTGCATATTGTGGGAGGGGAAACGGCCGGCGTCACCGTCGCGCCCCATTTGATTGATTTAGCGCATTTGTTGGCAGAGGAAACGGCCGTACTCCAACCACCCGTTTTACTTTTTGCATGTTGTGGGAGGGGGAACGGCCGTACTCCAACCACCCGTTTTGCTTTTTACACGTTATGGGAGGGGGAAACGGCCGTTCAAACTGCAACGAATCAGCTAAACTAACCTTGTGCTATACTCCGTATATTATTTGCTGTATACACAAAAATTGTAGACAATCGCATCTTACTTTGAACAATTCTGCCTGCATCGTCCTCATTAATTCACAGCGGTAAAAACGATGGTTAGCAACGGCAAATCAGCACTGATAGCACGCGGCCTCCGGGTCCTGGACCAAGACACTCGCCGCCAGCTATCCTGGCACCTGGATCGCCCCCTGATCGGCCCCAAACAGGTCATCATCGACCTGACCGACCGCTGCTTCTTCCGCTGCCCGACCTGTGACAAGTGGCGGGTGAAGGAGACGCCGCCGGAGATGTCGCTGGCCGAATGGCAGGCGGCGCTGGAAGCCATTTACGACTGGTTGGGGCCATTTCACCTCAGCATCAGCGGTGGCGAGCCATTGATGCGGAAAGACGTGGTCGATCTGATCGCCTGGGCCAGTCAGCGGCAGATTTCGACCAACTTGATGACCAACGGCTGGCTCATCGACGAAGCGATGGCCGAGGCGCTGGTCGAGGCCAGGCTGGGCAATTTGACGCTTTCGCTCAATGGCCTGCTGCCGAAAACGCACGACACCAGCCGGGGCATGGAAGGCAGTCACGCACGCATTGTGGCCGCCATCGATCATTACCAGGCAGCCCGCCGACAGTGTGACCACGCGGGTACACTCAGCTTCAACGTCATCATGGCCGGGTTCAACGCCAGCGAGCTGCCCGACCTGGTGCGCTGGGCCGACAAAGTAGGCATCGACGCGGTCGCCTTCCAGCCGTTGGTTCACGTTTCCTCCTACCAGCCCCACAGCCAGCCCTTCCGCAGCTACCAACCCGACTGGACGGCCGTTGATCCACTGTGGCAGGCCGATGGCGCAATGCAGGAGGCAGCGTCGGATGAACTCATCGCACTCAAGCAGGCCGGTTCCCCCATCCTCAACAGCCCGCGCCAGTTGGCATTGATGAAAAGTTACTTCCAAGACCCCAACACCGCTCCACCAACGAACTGTCACGTCGGCGTCAACACGTTTCTCATCGATCCTTATGGCAAGGTGCGTCTCTGTTACACGATGGCCGTCGTCGGCGACATTAAGCAGCAGCCGCCCCAGGCCATCTGGCATTCGGCGGCAGCAGCCCAGGTTCGGGAGCAAATCCGCGGCTGTGGGATGGGCTGCCGCCTGCTGAACTGCAATTACCAGCCTTCAATCGGCGAACGGAGGACGCAGTTGGTAGCCGCCTGGCGCGAACCGGCCCGCTGACACTTCATGGATCCCGGCGTCGATTTCCTCTCCCTGGCCGATGTCCGCCGCCGCTCGGTGGTAGGCTTTCTGGCGCTGGCGCTGCGGGGCGGCGCAGGCAAACTGGTCACGATTGTCAGCACCGTCATCCTTTCCCGTCTGCTGCTCCCGGCCGATTTTGGCGCATTTGCCATTTTGCAGTTGCCCATTGGCTGGCTGAACCTGCTGGCCGACGCTGGCATTGCCGCTGCACTCATCCAACGGCCGTTTCTCTCCCCCCACGATGAACAAGCCGGATTTATGCTGCGGCTGCTGCTGGCAGCGGCACTGGGCGTCGTTTTAATCATAGCGGCTGGATTGGTCGGCCAGCTTTACGATCTGGCCGGAGAAACCAGCAACATGCTGCGCCTGCTGGCCCTGGGACCGGCGCTCGGCGCTTTGGGCACGATTCCCGGCGTCCGCCTTAACCGCGAGCTGCGCTTTGACCGGCTGGCGCTGGCCGAATGGGGATCGCTGCTGGTGGGTCAGGGCACGGCTGTTACCCTGGCCTGGCTGGGTGGTGGGCTGTGGAGCCTTGTCGCCGGTTCATTAGCGACGGTTCTCACCGGATCACTGCTGGTCAACTTTTTTGCGCCCTGGCGGCCGCGATTGGCTTTACCGGCCAACATCAGCCGTGACCTGCTCCGCTTTGGGCTACCTTACCAGGGACAGGGATTAGTCCATCTGGCCAAAGACCAGGCGATTCCGGCGCTGGGCGGGCTGTTTTTCTCCAGCGCCCGGCTCGGTTACCTGACCTGGTCGCAGGACGTGGCCCGATGGCCGCGCCTGCCGGCCGATTACGCCGCCCGGATCGCTTTCCCGGCCTTTGCCCGCTTACAGCAGAATCCTGACGAATTGAGCCGACTGCTGCACAACGCCCTCAGCCTGGTTTGCTGGTTCGGTTTTGGCACGGCCGCCGTGGGCATGGGACTGGCCCCGCTGCTGGTCGGCCCCGTTTTTGGCGTGGCCTGGACTCCGGCCATCCCGGCGTTGATCATTTTCCTGGCCCAAACGCCATTGGATGCGCTGGCGGCCGTGCTGCTGCCCTTGATTTACGCCACCGGGCAGGCGGGCAAAGGGCTGCGGTTATCGGCGATGTGGCTGGTTTTAACCTGGCTTTTTAGCCTGGCGGCATTGGCCGGATGGGGTGATTGGCGGCTGCTGCCGGCCGCATTTGGGTTGGCAACGGCCGTTACCCTCCCTCTCATCATCCGCCATTTGCCAGACGGGGTACAGGTGCGCTGGAAAACGGCCGTTATCCGGCCAGCCGCCGCTTCGTTACTGTTGGGCATTTTACTGAAACTGGTGGTCCGGGGATGAAGATTCTCTGGCTGGAGCCGGAACCACCCATCCCGCCACTCACCGGCGGCCGGGAACGAGCGTGCCGTTTGTTGGATTACCTATCACAGCGTCACGCCATCTATTTATTGGCCTTTGCCGCCCCGGAAGATGAACCGGGCCTGGATGCATTACGATCCCAATTGGCCGGGGTGACGGCCGTTCCTTACCCGTTCGATCTAAACAAACCATCGCTCCCCATGCAGCAAGCTGTCCAGGCCACAATTCACCGCTTCCAGCCCGACACACTGCACGTGAATGGACTGGATTTATGGCCTTGCGCCCCGGCCGACACTCGCCGCATCCTGAATTTACACGACATCCCCAGTTTGCTCCAATCGCGCCTGTCGATCATTCAAGGCCGCATCCCGATGCTGTCGAGCTGGCGGCATCGGCAAACGTTGGCTCACCGGCGTCGCCAAGAATTTGAAGCGGTAACTCAGGCAACGGCCGTCATCGTCACGTCGCAGCCAGATCGGGAGGCAATTCTGGCCGGTATCAACAAGAAGGTTCCACCAGTTATCGTCGTCCCCAACGGCGTAACACTGGCCGACTGGCCGCCAGCCGCCAACCCGCCAGAACCGGCCACAATTCTTTTTCCCGGCGCGCTGAATTGGCTGCCCAATATCGACGCCGCCCAGGTTTTAGTCCAGAACGTGCTACCCCTGGTTCAGAAACACGTCCCTGGCGTCAGGCTGGTGATCGCCGGGCGACTGCCTGACAGAGATGTCCGGCGGTTGGCGGAAGGGAATACGGCCGTTACCCTCATCACCAATCCACCAGATATGCACCCGATCTTTGCTCAGGCAGCGGTGGTGGCCGTCCCGCTGCGCGCTGCCAGCGGCACCCGGCTGAAAATCTTGCAGGCGCTGGCCGTTGGCCGGCCGGTCGTCAGTACGCCGTTAGGTGCGGAAGGATTGGGGTTGGTAAACGGCCGTCACTTAGTCATCGCCAAACTGGTAACGCCTTTTGCCGACGCTTTAAGCGAGTTGCTAACCAATCCTGCCCGGCAGCAGGCGTTAATCGAAGCCGGGCAATCGGTCGTTTCTCAATTCGATTGGAACCGCCATTTACCGGCGTTGGATGGTGTTTACAAGATGGTTGGAGCTTAATGACAACAACGGATTAGGAAATAAACGGATAGAAGGAGAGCAAATTGTCCGTTTGTTTCTTCACCCGCTGTCGTCTGTTGAAAACATGCAAATTACCATTGCCACCCTTTACCTGCCCTATCCCGACGTACCGCACAGCGGCGGCCAGGACTTGTTTCACTTAATCCGTGCCTTGGGCCAACGACACACGATCCGCGTTGTCAGCTTTGTGGACGAGAAACAAGCCGCCCACGCCGATGCGCTGCGACCGTTCGTGGCCGATCTCCAATTGGTGCAGCCGGCCATTTCCTGGGCAGAAAAGTGGCAAAACGTGGTGACGGCATTCAAAAATAGCCGGTGGCAGCACCTGGGCCGCCGCGCCGACGCTGAGATGCGCCAGGCCATTGCCGGATGGCCGGCCGACGTCTTGCACTGTGCCTGGACGGAAATGGGGCGTTATCTGGCGGCCGCCCCGCCCACCGCTGTCCGCGTCCTAGACGAAGTGGACGTCCGTTTTCTGGTCGAGCAGGCGGCCGGCGGCAGTGCCCGGCGGATCGCCCGGCGCCGGCAGCAGGAACTGGCCTATTGTCGAACGGCAGATCTTGTACTAACTCGTTCGGCGCGCGATTTGGCGGCTTTGCAAAAAGAAATGCCAGGATTAAATGGTCTGGTGTTATCGCCGGTCGCCCATGTCACCGATTACGCAACCATCCGACCGGAGGAAAGCAAGCCAGGACGGGTTCTATTTGTAGGCAACATGAGCCGGGCGCGCAACCAAACGGCCGTTTCCTGGCTGGTCAAAACTATCTGGCCGCTCGTCCAAGCCGCCTGTCCGGAATCAGCCCTGCACATCGTCGGGGCAGACCCGCCAGCATCCATCCTCGATTTGGGGCAGACGCCGGGCGTTACGGTCACCGGCTGGGTGGCTGATTTGCGCGCCGAATATGCCCAGACCCGCGTCATCGTTGCCCCCATGCGCTCCGAGGCCGGAGCTTTGAATAAAGTGCTGGATGGATTAGCGGCGGGGCGGCCGGTGGTGGCGACAACTGTGGCCAATGCCGGTATCGCGGCCCCGCCGGAGGCCATCGCGCTGGCCGATGAAGCGCCTATCTTTGCCCAGGCCATCATCAACTTATTACAAAGTGAGGCTGACTGGCAGCGGCGGGGTCAGGTGGGCCGGAATTTTGTCCTGGCTCATTTTGATTGGGCAACGGCCGTACAGCGCTACGGGCAAACATTGTTAGAATTGGTAAAGGGGGATACCAATGGATAAGTTAAAGTTGGTCACCTGGGGAATCGGCTTAATTCTTTTGATCGGGCTATCCAATGTGGGCTGGAGTGGTCGTGACGCTGAACGACCGTTTCTGGAAATGACCACCGTGTCGTCGTCTACGGCGGAGCAGCCGACGGTAACACCGATTCTTTTACCGACTTCGCACCCTGCGCCAGATTCTTCCTTATCCGGATCGCCTGAACACGCCAAAATGGCCGGCGCGACGCCATCACTTGAAAAGTCATTCCCTTGTCCGGTGACATCGACAAATCAATATCGCAGTGGGCCGGCCTATCAATTTGACCAGGACGATCCGGTTAGGCCGGCGGCGGATCATGCCGACAAAAATCTGTCCTTGCGCAGCTACGCTCTGATCACAGACGGCCTCGTGAACAACAATCTGATTGACTATGGCCGAGATGATCCCACACAGCCACCACAATTGGCCACGCTGTTCAAACCTTATCGTTTTCCCGGTTTCATCAATTATTATCAAGTACACCATTGGCTCTGGTCAGACGCACCTGACCCAGGTTATCGCGCCGATTCGATTACGATTCCGCCTGTCACAGCATTAGGATTGCAAACGGCGCCAGGGGAGACATTGCACACGCCCGTTTCCGGCTATGACATCGGCGGCGGCATGGCCGCCCTGGTGATTTTTGCCGATGAGGATACGGTGGCACTGCGTTACACTCGCGAGGATAGTTCGGGTTCACGAGGTTACACGATCCACGTCGATCAGATTTGCACCGATCCTCATTTACTACTGCTCTACAGGGCGCTGGATGCAGCCGATGGGCCGCGTTACCAATTTATGACTGACGAACAACGGCCGTATCATTATAACCTGCCTGAATTAGCGCCCGGACAACCTTTTGGCACTGTCCAGCAGCATGAGGTTGTCGTTGCTGTTGTCGATTCAGGCACATTTATGGATCCGCGATCATGCGACGAATGGTGGCAGGTCCGGTCTAGTATTCATGACTGTTCTATTGGCGGAGAGCACGAGTAATCATGAACGTGGTTACCGTCGTCGTCAACTGGAACGGCCGTGATGACACCATGACCTGCCTGGAAAGCATGTTACACAGCCAGCCCTGTCCCCACATTATTTTGGTTGATAATGGTTCTAGTGATGGCACGGTAACGGCCGTTCAATCCACCTTCCCCCAGGTGGAAATCATCGCTTTGCCGCAAAACCGCCACTTTGCCGCTGGAGCCAATGCCGGGCTGCACCGAGGCTTACAGCAGGGCGCCAATTATCTCTGGCTGCTCAACAATGATGTGACGGTCAGGCTCAACACACTGGCAACAATGCTTCATGTTCTCGAATCAGACCCGGCCATCGGCATTGTCGGAGCGCGGTTGGAGCATCCGCAGGATCCGCCGGGCGTCATTGTCGGGGCGAACTGCGATTTTCGGTCCGGGGCCATCATTGAACCGCCGCCGCCGTCTGACCCGGCACAAGAGCAACTGGCCGTTGATTACGTCTGGGGCTGCGCCATGCTCATCCGAGCGGCCACGCTACAACAGGTAGGATTGTTCGACGAAAGCCTAGTTGCTTATTTTGAAGATGCCGATCTTTGCCTGCGGGCACGGCAGTCTGGCTGGAAAACGGTGACCGCGCTGCGTGCGATTGTTTACCATGCCGGTTCAAAGACGGCCAATCGGGTTTTCTGGCGGCAAATGTGGCTGCGCGGGCGTAATTGGTGGCGCGTATTTTTGCGGTATGCTCCCGTAGCGGAACGGCCGTCGCTGCGCCGGTGGCTGTTTGGCATCCGTCTGCCCCGTCTGGCCTGGAGCGCGGTGCGGACGGCCGTCGTTCGCACTATTCGACCTCAAAAATCTTCACGAACATGAACTTTGTTTGTCTGGCCTATCATCGGGTAACGGCCGTTCCGGCGGCCCAAATCGATCCCTACACCATCACGCCGGCTTGTTTTGAAACACAAATGGACTGGCTGGCGCGGCACGGTTATCGGGGCGTCTCCCTGGGAGAAGGAGTGGCCAGCAGCAATCATGAACGACTGGCAGCTCTCACGTTTGACGACGGCTACCGTGATTTCTATACTACCGTCTGGCCTGTTTTGCGCCGCTATGCGTTTAACGCCACCATTTTTGTCGTGACCCGGCAAGTAGGTCAGTCAGCCAATTGGCCGGAAGCACCAGGCACGCCCTTGTTATCCTGGCCGGAAGTACGCGAACTGGCGGCCCAGGGGATAGAAGTTGGGATACATGGCGCAATCCATCAGGCGTTTGATCAGCGGGAAACGGCCGTTCTCCAGGCCGAATTAACAACTGCGCGACAAAAAGTGGCCGAAGCCATCGGGCTGAAACCGGTTGGATTGGCATTTCCATACGGCCGTTATTCCCCGGCCATCATTCAGGCAGCACATGCCGCCGGTTTTGAGTGGGCAGCAACGGCTAGGGGTGGTAAAAACAAGCTGGAGACCAACCGTTTTGCTCTGCGCCGTACACTCATGACCGGCCAGGATGGGGGCGGTTGGCGCTTCACGCTCAAAGTTCGGACAGGTTACGCCAAACTGGTAGAATGGCGCATGGACGTGCGACAAATCAAATGAACCATCACCAAAAAAACAACCCAACCACAAGGCTATCCGACTACACGACTACCCGACCAAAATGATTGAGTTATCCGTCGTCATCCCTACCTACCAACGATGCGAAAGTTTACGCCAGGCGCTGCTGGCCTGCAGCAAGCAAACACAGCCGCCAAACCAGTATGAAGTCATCGTGGCCATTGACGGCTCGACGGATGAGACGGAAAACATGCTGCGCCAGTTGCGAATGCCTTATCATCTCCGCTGGACGGCTGGTCCCAATAAGGGGCCAGGGGCGGCGCGCAATCGCGGCGCGGCGCTGGCTCAGGGTGATGTCATCCTATTTTTAGACGATGACATCATTTTGACGCCGCCCTCATTGGCCGAGCACTTGAAAGGACATAACGCCGGCCCGGATCGGGTATGTCTAGGTCAGGTACAGGTGTGGCGGGAACGGCCGTTATCCCATTGGGAACGCTACCTCAACCAGCGTTACGACGAGCATTACGAGAAAATGAACCAACCGGGTTATCAGCCTGATTTTTGGGATTGTTTATCCGGGAATGTGTCCTTCCCCCGTTCACTACTGGCCCGCAGCCACGGCTTTGATCCAGTCTTCGCCGCCGCTAAACACGACGACATCGAACTTGGCTACCGGCTGGCGTCATTGGGCGTTAAATTTGACTACCGGCCCGGAGCGCTAGGCTATCATCGTTTCGTCAAAAGCGTAGAGGCCGGCTTGCATGACGCCAGCGTCAATGGCGCGTCAGCCCTGCGCCTGGCTCAATTTCATCCCGAACTATCGCCGACGCCTTTGACCACTATCTGGCAGCATTATCCCTTGACCATTCGCGCTTTTTTGGGCGCCGTGCTGACCCAACCGGCGCGCCAATCTCGAATGACGGCCTGGTCGCGCCGATGGTTGTACCGGATAGCCGAGAGACGATTGCCATTTGGGGTGAAACGGCCGTTCTTTCAACTGGCCTACCACTTACATTTCTGGCAAGGTGTGATTACCGAGGCTGGAGAGGATAAATAGCGTCAATATCTTCCGCCTGTCCCTTGAATCCCTACTCCATCGCCAAAACCGCCACCGGAACCGGCGCCTTCTGCTTAAACGTTTCTGCGTCAGCCAGCGAGCCAATGCTCCGGCCAATGTGCATGGGAACAGCCACCTGGGGCTGGATGGTGGCGGCGGCTTTGGCCGCTTCAACGGCCGTCATGACATACGTCCCACTCACCGGCAGCAGAGCCACGTCCGCCTGAATCTCTTTCATCTCCGGGATGTGGTCGGTGTCCCCGGCAAAATAGATATGCTGCCCACCCACCGTGATTACAAAGCCCACGTGCCCTGCCGCCTGCGGATGGAACGGTTGGCCGGGGCTGCGGAACTTGTTGATGTTGTAAGCCGGCACGGCGCTGATGGGGATGCCTTTCACCGTCACTTTGTCACCGGGGCTGACTACTTCGATTGAACCGGTGAGTTTGGCCGCCGCAGATTTGTTGGCGACAACGGCCGTATCCGCCCCACGAATTTTGGCCACATCATCCGGTGAGCAGTGATCCTGATGATCATGGGAAATCAAAATCAGGTCAGCCTGTGGGCCGTCCTTTAGCTGCCAGGGATCAACGTAAATCACCAGCCCATCCCTTTCAATCCGAAAGCTGGAATGACCCAGCCAGTGGATATTTGAAATAAGTTTTTCAGTCATCAGATTCCCCTTGTCGTTTAAGTTCGAGTCAGAAATGCTGCTTTTTCAGCCATATAACTCCAGGCCAATAGAAATTCATCGCGAAGAACAGAAACCGGTCCCTGAGCCAGCGCCGGGTCATGGTAAGTTACCTGGTCAGAGTTGACATGAACAACAAGCACAGTGTGCTGCGTCCGAATTTTGGCCCATCCAGGTAAGCCAGACGTGGTGGTGATGGCGGCAATAACGGCCGTTTCCGTCTCCAAAGCAGCCGCTACAGTATCCATCGTTCCCCATTCAGTCACGCTTACACGAACCGGCCATTGTGCCAGTTTTTCTACCCGCGAAAAGGGAGTCCCGATGCCAGCCCGCGTGTTTAATATCTGGGCAAGCTGCATTTGCGTTACTTCAATTCCCAACTGTGCCAATGCCATTTGTCCACAAGCTGGCAAGCAGTAACCTATCCTGTCTTGTTGAATATGAATGGGAGACTCAAGTCGTGACATCGTTGGCAGAAACGCTTCGTTCGACTTGCGCCAAAAGTTTGGCCCGTTCTTGCTCTGTCAAAGAAACGGCCGCTGAGTAAGCATCTACCTCCACAATTGCCAGGAGCGTGCCATCAAACAAACGATACGGAACACGCCAAAGAGGCGTTGGTTCAGGTACCCAGATGGGTATGTCGCTGGTGAGAGCACAACCAACCAGATCGCCAAACACAACCCGATCCGCTGCCTGTTGGGCCTGCGCTGCCGAAAGGCGTTCTTGCCCTTTTAGCAATGCCTGGTAGCGTTCGTAATCTTCTACACTCAATAACACCGCCATCGGTTTGCCTTCTTGTTCTAAAATGACGGGATGGGAGAAATCGGCCGTTGTGGCAGCGTAAGATGCTGCTGACTCTTTTATCTTTTTTGACTTAGCCATATATGTGTCCTCTACAACAGATTATAACAGAAATACGGAATGGCCTGTGAAAACATTCAAATCGAGCATGGTTCGGTGTGAAATCGTGGGGGAGAAGATTACCTGAATTGTGTATACTCACAACATGAGGAAGGTATCCCGCTTACTGCTGATCATTGTCGTGCTGATGTTGGCCACGGCCGTTACTCTTTACCATTTCCTCTTTGCCGACTTACCCACCCCGGCTGACATCAACAGCCGGTTAGTGATGCCCAGTGTGCGCATTGTCGATCGAGCGGAACGGCCGTTATACGACATCCTCGATGCAGAATACGGCCGTCAAACCACCCTTCCCCTCAACCAGATTCCACTCGCGCTCCAGCAGGCCACCATCGCCACCGAAGACCAAAACTTCTACCACAACCCCGGCGTCGACTTGACCGGCATCATGCGCGCCTTCTGGATCAATCTGCGCGGCGGCGAGGTGCTGGCCGGGGGCAGCACCATCACCCAGCAGGTGGCCCGCAATCTGCTCCTGGACGCCGACGAGCGCATCCAGCGCACCGCCCGCCGCAAACTGCGCGAAAGCTGGCTGGCCTGGCGCGCCGCCCGTGAACTGGAGAAGGATGACATCCTGGCCCTCTACCTCAACCAAATGTATTACGGCGCGATGGCTTACGGCGTCGAAGCGGCCACCCAAACCTATTTCGGCAAACCGGCCGCCGACCTGACCCTCGCCGAAAGCGCTCTGATCGCCGGACTCACCCAATCTCCGGCCAGCTACAACCCCTTCACCGACCCGGAAGCAGCCAAAACCCGGCAGCTCATCGTCCTGGATTTGATGCGCCAGGCCGGCACCATCACCATCGACGAATACGACCTGGCGGCCCGTGAACCGCTGCATTACGCCAGCACGCCCTACCCCATTCGCGCCCCCCATTTTGTCATGATGGTCCAGACCGAACTAGACACGCTGTTTTCCCAAGAGGAGATTTACCAACTGGGCGGCCTGACCGTGCGCACTACGCTCGATTTGAACTGGCAGGATCAGGCCGAGCGCATGATCAATGAACAGTTGCAGCGGCTCAACGCCCCGGCCGACGGCAGCCCCAGTCACAACGCCCACAACGCCGCTCTGGTCGCCCTCAATCCCCAAAACGGCCAGATTTTAGCTCTGGTGGGCAATGCCGATTTTTTTGACGCCGACAGCGGCGGGGCTATCAACATGGCCCTCGTCCCCCGCCAGCCCGGTTCGGCCCTCAAACCCATCGTCTACGCCGCCGCCCTGTCGCCCGAACAAGCCCACCCCTGGACGGCCGCTTCCATGCTGCCCGACGTGCGTACCGTCTTCATGACCCACGAAGAGGAATCTTATGTGCCGGTCAACTTCTCCCGCGACGAACACGGCCCGGTTCTGCTGCGGCAAGCCCTCGCTTCCTCGCTCAACATCCCGGCGGTGCTGGTGCTGAATGACATCGGCGTGGCCACGGCGATGGATCTGGCCGCCGATTTGGGCATCAGCACGCTGGGCGAACCGGATGAGTATGATTTGTCGTTTGCGCTGGGCGGCGGACCGGTAAGACTGCTGGATTTAACGGCCGCATACGCCGCCTTCGCCAATGGGGGTTCCCGCATCACACCGGGGCTGATTTTGGATGTGAGGGATGCGGCGGGGAATGTTGTTTATACGGCCGTTCCCGACGAACCCATCCGCGTCCTCGACGAGCGCGTCGCCTGGCTCATCAGCGACATCCTCAGCGACAACGAGGCCCGGCAGCTTTCTTTTGGCCCCAACAGCGTGCTCAATCTGGATCGCCCGGCGGCGGTCAAAACGGGCACGACCAACGACTTTCACGACAACTGGACCGTCGGCTACACGCCCGATCTGGTCGTCGGCGTTCTTACCTCTATAGTATTGCAACCCCTGCACCAGCGCGCTTGCGCAATTGCCGACACCGACAGATCGGAAGAGCGTCGT
>JBNKZT010000125.1:0-15521 GCA_050301775.1 Promineifilaceae bacterium (SeqCode) | reverse complement strand
ACGGCCGTTATCGCCGGTTTCGGCCGTGGCAAATTCCGCTGCTGCATCCTTGTACCCTTCCCAGGTCGCCAGCGCCGGATTGGCATCCACCACGTACTTGGGTACAAACCAGCCAATTTCACCAACCGGCCCTAATAAACCACCATCCTCAACTGTCCCTAAATTGTTGATGTACTCAGCAATGCGCTCGCCATGCCCCGACGGCCACACTTCCAGACTGGCATCGACATCCCCACCGGCCAACGCATCCCACTGCGTATTCTCATCCAAAGCTACAATCTCGACCGGATTGCCTAATTCTTTTTCGATAACAATTTTGGCCACTTCGACATTTAACTCAGAAGCCGGCCAGGGGTTTTCGACCAACGAAATCGTTTCCTTAGCCCCACCGCCGCAAGCGGCAGACAACACGGCCATCAAAACAAGAAAACCAACAATGATTGATTTTTTAAACATTTCTCCTCTCCTTTTGTGGATATTTTCGGGTCATTCTGAACCGGAATTTTGGATGTTCAGAACACCTTGTTTAGGCGAATTCCGAGAAATTCTTAGATGGAAATTTGACGTATGTCAGAATTCACTTGAGGCATTTTCGGATTGAAGGGTTTTTATTTATTTTCCGAAAATGCCTTACAGGAATCAGTTCTACAAAACGTCAAGCAACGTTGGCCGCCAGGCTGGCTTTGTGTGCCATCTTTTGCGTGATACGATCAATCACAATTGCCAGCAGCACAATTGCCAAACCGGCCTCAACGCTGCGTCCCAGATTATTATTGGCAAACCCCTGATACACCTCCAATCCCAATCCTGTCGCGCCAACTAATCCGGCAATAATTACCATCGCCAGGACCATCATGATCGTCTGGTTAATCCCCAGCATGACCGATGGAAAGGCGATGGGAATTTCGACTTTGGCCAATGTCTGCCACCAGGTGGAGCCAAACGCGGCGGCAGACTCTTTGAGTGTCTCATCCACGCCGCGAATGCCAGCATTGGTCAGGCGAATAACCGGAACGGCCGCATACAGAACCGAAGCAATAAGACCGGCAACACTCCCCGACCCAAACAACATGATCACCGGAACCAGGTAGACAAAAATGGGAATCGTCTGCAAAAAATCCAGGATGGGGCGGATCGCCTGATCTACCCGGTCACTGTGGGAAGCCCAAATGCCCAGGGGAATCCCCAAAGCCACGCAGATGACGACAGCTACGAGCGTTTGCCCCAACGTATCCATTGCAAACGGCCACATCCCAATGAAACCGATGGCCAGCATCAAAGCCAGAACGCCCAACGCCAGCCGCCAGCCATCGGCCATAATAGCCAGATACACAAAGAAGAAGGTGACGACGATCCAGGGCAGTTGGACGGCCAGGAAATGGGTCAATGGCTGGAAGATGCTGATAATAAGAAAATCACGCAGCGGCCCGGTGCCAATGCCGGAACCGCCAATGTCGTAAAGATTGACCTGCATCCACTGCACCAGGGCGTCAACCGGCCGGCTGATATCCAGCCGCAGCAGTTTGGGAAACTCATGTACGCCCACCAGCCGCAAAATGATGCTGAGAAGAGTTAGCGTTAAGAGGAGGATGATGGCATCAGCGTACTTGTTGAGGAAACGGCCGTTCCCATTACCTACCCCCTTCAACCGTCTCGCCAGCCAATCTGCTCCGCCCCGGACTGCTTTGTAAACGCCGTCAATACTCTGCTCAATCCCCACGATCACTTTGTTGCCGCGCCGTTTTTCGCTAAACAGGCGGAAACCTTGAAACTGCGGTTCGCTGTGCCGCTCAATTTGTGAAAGCCCGGCCGTGACTCGATCTAGCAAAACGGCCATCAACACAATCGCCAACCCGGCCTCCAGCGCCGACCCGACCTGCAAACGGCGCAGCGCTTTTAACACCACGTCCCCCAGCCCGCCCGCGCCAATCAGTGAAGCAATAACGACAATACTCAAAGCCATCATAATCGTCTGGTTGACGCCAACCATAATCGTCGGCAGCGCCAGTGGCAGCCGCACCTTGCGCAAAATCTGGCGCTCGGTCGAGCCAAACGCCTGAGCCGCCTCGATGGCATCTTCGGACACGGTGCGCAGTCCCAGACTGGTCAGCCGGATGGCCGGCGGCAGGGCGTAAATCACGGTCGCGATGATGCTGGGTACGCGGGCCACACCGAAAAACAGCAGCACCGGAATCAGATAAACGAAGGCGGGCATGGTCTGCATGGCGTCGAGGATGGGGCGCAAAATCCGCTCCACCCGGTCGTTGCGCGCCGACCAGATACCCACCGGGATGCCAATGATCAGGGAAAAGAGCACGGCCGTTACCATCAACGATAACGTCTGCATACTTTCTTCCCACAGCCCAAACATCCCCATCGGAATCAGACATGCCGCCGTGAGCAGCGCCAGCCGCAGTCCGCGAATCCGGTCGGCGGCCAGGAAAATGGCCAACACGATCACCGGCCAGGGTAGCCACAACAGAAAATCCTCAACCCGGCGCAAGAGGAAATCAATCACCGCACTCAGTGGGTCAAAAAAGTAGATAAACAGCCAATGGCTGTTGCCATTTACCACGACCCAGCGTTTGAATTCGTTAAGAACCCCACGCAAACCCAGATTCCATGTTTCCGGGAATGTGTTGAACTGGCTGACCCACTGGCTGATCAGGAGCAGCACCACCACACCAGCGGCGAACAGTCCGCTCCAAATGAGGAATTGGTTGATACTTGGTTGAGGAACGGCCGTTTGCCCCTGTTTACTCGTGCTGCCGGTTAATTCAGCCATGTTCAACTCTCCGTCATTGCTAGCAGGACGGTCCGCCGATCCAGCACACCAATCACTTCTCCGGCATCGTCAATCACCGGTAAAATTTTGTCCACAGCAATGACCTGCGGGATCAGCGCCTCCAGGGTTGTGTTGTGGGGTACTCCTTGATCGGCAAACTGGATGGTATCGGTGATGGGCTGCATGACGGATACGGCCGTTAACACCTTCGCCCGCGGCACATCTTCCGTAAACTCACGCACATAATCATTCACCGGATGGGCCACAATCTGCTGCGCCGTGCCAATCTGCACAATCTCCCCATCCTTCATGATCGCAATCCGGTCGCCCAGCTTAATTGCTTCCAAAAAATCATGGGTGATAAAAATAATCGTCTTATGCAGTGTTTTTTGCAGATTTAATAGTTCATTCTGCATATCCCGCCGGATCAGCGGATCCAGCGCGCTAAACGGCTCGTCGCAGAGCATGATTTCCGGGTCAACCGCCAACGCCCGCGCCAGGCCGACCCGCTGCTGCATCCCCCCGCTCAACTCATGCGGGAAACGCCGCCCCCAGCCCGTCAAACCCACCAATGCCAGCACTTCCCGCGCCTTCACCCGCCGTTCGGCCACGCCCATGCCCTGCACTTCCAGCCCATAAGCCACATTGTCCACTACTCGTCGGTGCGGAAAAAGGCCAAAACGCTGAAACACCATAGTCACCGTATGCCGTCGCAGTTCACGCAGTTCAGTTCCATTCATTGCCGTCACGTCGCAATTATTAATCATCACCTGACCTGCCGTCGGCTCAATCAAACGCGACAAACAGCGCACCAGCGTTGATTTGCCGCTGCCCGACAACCCCATCACCACAAACACCTCCCCCTCGGCCACGTCAAAAGATACGTCGCGCACCCCGATCACGTGACCCGTTTGGCGCAGCACGTCGCCGCGCGAATCCCCCTGAGCCACCGTCTTAAAAACGTGCTGTGGGTTAGGGCCGAATATTTTCCAGATATGATTGAGTTGTACTTTGCTCATTATTCCCGTCGCTCTTGAGCGATCCCCTTGTTAAAGAAAGAATTAACGCAATGATCTCTTGCCGCATTTCAGCATTTGGCGGCGCATACTTATGCATTTCGGCAAACCAAAGCCCATCAACCGCAAATCGCACCAACGTCGCCCAGGTCGGATCGAGACGGCTGGCCTCAATACGCTGCTGCCAATCGACATATTTGCGCCGCATCAACTGATGAGCGCTGGCATACTTCTCTTCAGCAGCAAACAGGCTGGCGTATAAACTGGCGTTGTCCGGGTCAATAATTTGCTCAATGGATGCTTTAGCGTATGCCCTTAACCAGGCGCCGGGTTCATCAGCTTCCTCCAGCACCAACTCATGGACACGCGTTTCAAATTGATCGTTGTGATATTCAAACAACGATTCAATTAGCGATTGTTTGGTGGGGAAATGGTAGAGGAGCCCGCCCTTGCTCAAACCAGCCTCATCCGACACAGCTTCCAGCGTCAAATTCGTCAAACCTTCGTGTCGCAATATCCGGCTGCACGCCTCAAAGATCAACTCGCGCGTTTCTGTAGCGGTTCTTCGTTGACTCACTCAATTCCACCTCAAAAGAGGCCCTCTTGCTCTGCAAATGAATGGACGACGGTCAGTTAGGTGGTTAACTAAAAACGTATTGTCTCTAAAAGTAACTATTCAAGCAATCATTCATCCTCGGCCCCTGAGCCTGTCGAAGGGGGCGGTTTCGACACGCTCAACCTACGGGGAGTAAATGGTTACCTATTCAATCAACTATTAAAAACAGCGATGCCACACTGGGAAAATAAATTTCGCCTAAAATTCATCTTGGCATCACCGCTAATTACGTCTAGAATAATGTGGATTTTTACTATACCATCTGGACGGTATAGTTGTCAATTGAACTTGGGGAACAAGCGAAAAAGGCAGGCAGGAAATGAACGACTTTTCAAAACGATTCGATACCATTATTGTCGGTGGTGGTTCGGCCGGTTCTGTTCTGGCCAACCGTCTCAGCGCCGCACCCGATCACAGCGTTCTAGTTTTAGAAGCCGGCCGACCAGACTATAGCTGGGACATTTTTGTCCACATGCCGGCCGCGTTGACCTATCCTATCGGCAGCAAACATTATGACTGGCTCTACGAATCGGAACCGGAACCGTTTATGCACAACCGGCGTATTTCCCATGGGCGGGGCAAAATCCTGGGCGGTTCCAGCAGCATCAACGGCATGATCTTTCAACGGGGTAATCCGCTGGATTATGAGAAGTGGAACCAGGCTCCGGGTATGGACAACTGGGACTATGCCCACTGCCTGCCCTACTTCAAGCGCATGGAAACCTGCCTGGCTGGTGGCGACGATTTCCGTGGTACGGATGGTCCGTTGGTACTTGAACGAGGTCCAGCGACAAATCCGCTCTTCGCCGCCTTTTTTGAGGCCGTTCAACAGGCCGGTTATGCACTGACTGACGATGTAAACGGCTACAAACAGGAAGGTTTTGCCAAATTTGACCGCAATATTCACCAGGGGCGGCGGTTAAGTGCTGCCCGTGCCTATCTTCATCCAATCAAACACCGCACCAACCTGAAAGTGATGACTCGTACCCTGGTCACAAGAATCCTATTTGAGGGAAAACGGGCTGTTGGCGTGGAGATTCGTCAGGGAAAAGGGCCGGTGCAAAAAGTGCTGGCCGGGCAGGTAATCCTGTGCGGCGGCGCTTTCAATTCACCGCAGCTTTTACAACTTTCAGGGGTGGGAAATGGGGCTGAACTGAGAGCGTTAGGTATTGAAGTGGTTCATGATTTGCCCGGCGTGGGTGAAAATTTGCAAGACCATTTGGAAGTATACGTCCAGCACGCTTGCACCCAGCCGGTATCGGTTTACCCGGCTTTGCAATGGTACAACAAGCCGTGGGTGGGCTTGCAATGGCTGCTGTTCAAACGCGGACCGGTGGCGACCAATCATTTTGAGGCGGGCGGCTTTATCCGCAGCAACGATGATGTGGCCTACCCGAATGTGATGTTCCATTTCCTGCCGGTGGCTATCCGGTATGATGGCACATCACCCAGCGGCGGGCATGGTTATCAGGTTCACGTGGGGCCAATGTATTCGGATGCTGTGGGATCGGTGAAAATCAAATCGGCGGATCCGACTGTTTATCCGGCTTTGCGGTTTAATTATCTTTCGACAGAACAAGATCGACGGGAATGGGTGGAGGCGATTCACTGCGCGCGCAGCATTTTGGAACAGCCGGCATTTGACGCTTACAATGGGGGTGAAATTTCACCTGGTCCAACGGTACAAAGCGATGCGGAGATTTTGGATTGGGTGGCTACGGATGGGGAAACGGCTTACCACCCTTCATGTACCTGCAAAATGGGTGTGGATGAAACGGCCGTCGTCGATCCCCAGACGATGCAGGTTCATGGCCTGGAAGGATTGTACGTAGTCGATGCTTCGGCAATGCCCAGGCTGACCAATGGCAATATTTACGCGCCGGTAATGATGTTGGCTGAAAAAGCGGCTGATTTGATCATGGGAAATACGCCGCTGCCACCGTCTAATGTTACCTTTTTCAGAGCTTAGGCAAGCAACTAAAAAACCAGCCGTCCTTGGGGGAACGGCTGGTTTTACAAATTTTTCCAAGAAGTTAGAACGGTTTGGAAATACGCGTCTGACTAACTGCTGCGCAAGCGTCGGGCCACGACCAACGCCGCAATCAGGCCAAAAGCAGCAAGGATTATCCCCCAGGTTTCAATGCCTGTTTGCGGCAGCGAGTCATTTGTACCGCTCCCATTGCCCCCACTCAAAGCAGCAATAGGTGTAGGTGTATTACCAGCACCGCTTGAAAATGTACTGGTTCCTGACAGGTCAACAGTTGCTGTAGATGTTGGCTCTTCTTCGGCCGGCTGAACAACAGGCGTATTGGTGGGCAGCGGTGTGTTCGTCGGTCTGGGAGTGTTCGTGGGGGGAGGCGGAGGCGTGTTTGTCGGGCGGGCCGCTTCAGTTTCCATGGCGGCTATTGTTTGTGTAACGGCAGCATTGGTCACAGCAATGACGGCATTTTGGGTTTCTATGGCAGCGATCTGCTCGGAGTCGCCGCCGCCGCCATTGTCACGGGTCAGCAGCAGTGTGGCAGAGCAAATGACGGCCAGCACAAATATGGTGAGCAAGATACCCACTGCGGTTAAAAATGGGCGGCGATTGGGTGAACCGCCACCATCAGTTTCTTCTTCATAAATAAAATCTTCAGTCATGCTTTCCTCCGTTCAAAACCCCTGTATTTATCATATGCTAGCAACGTGACAAATCAGAGCTAAAAATTAGATGATGGCTTCCAGGTTGGCGATGGGAACGAATACGGCCGTTCCATCAGCCAGTTTAATTTCGGCGCCATGAACACGGATACCGGTTGTGGTTATCTGTTTTCTATGAAATATTTGCTTAACGCTTCCTATCTGGTTCTCATAGGGTGGGCGATTGATGCGAACGGTCTGCCCAATTATTAATGGCCGATCGGCCGGTGGTAATGTATCTTTAGAGACAACTTCCAGCGGAATAATTATCTCTGACCGTGCTCCTGATTGGTCACGCGGCGGCGTAAATAAAGCCACTTCACGCGCCTCTGATTTTTGCAGCAGGTCAAAAACAGGCTGCGCCATGCCCTGTTCACCAATACCATTGGTGATGAATACCGGAAAACTAACAGACCTGGCCAGAGGTAGTAAATCCGCAGTGATACTGCCAGCGATTAATCCGCTGACAGCCGCCCGTTCAGCCTGTTCTAACGCTTCAGCATCGTTGACGATGCCGGTAACGAGAACTTGTTTGGCAACGTCGGCGTAAATTTGGCTGCCGGTAAAGGGGGTAACGGCCGTTTCCACTGCCACATGTATCGTCCCAAATCCTTCCTTGCCAGAATCCCAAATCGCCTGAATGCGGGAACCGTTAATTTCCAACACAACACCACGATTCCCCAGATGGTTAACCACACGGCCCCGTGCCAACGCCCGCAGTTCCACAATATCAGCCACCTGGCGGAAAACCAAATTCCCATTCGCCACATCGTACAACGTGCCATCCACTGGCGAATTGAACACCTTACGACCAACACCACTTTTTTTGACCAATGGCGTGCCCTGGTCAACCGTCATGCCAATATTAATCAACAATGCATCTGCCAATTCAGTCGGCGATAACCCCAGTGTTTTGCCGGCTGGAATCACATGAAAATTCATCTTCAGTGGGGCACGCGCCACAACCTGCACCGGCGAAACTTCCTGGCCAATCTTGGCCACGATTGTTCCAACATCAGGCAGCAATCGTTCACGCCGGATCAGCGTGAGCGGGGAAATGATTGTTGAACGCGTTAGAAATTCCATGATCCAGATTCAGGCAATCCCAAAAAAAATCCTTCGTGAAATTTATTCTTAGTAACCGTCCAACAATTACTTCCCTTTTGGGAAGGACGGTTACTCGAAGGTCATCCACCAATTCCGATAACTTATTTGTGGATGACCCCTTACAGGGGACACACCTACTTGTAGGCGACAACGCCAAACGCTCGCGGGTGCGGCTTGATACGCCGAAAGCCGGCTTCCTGCAGTCGGCGGACAACACCCCGCGTTACATTACCGCCCGATTTACTGGCCGGATTGCCAATGTAATGAAAGAGGCGGCCTTTGGGTGTCAAAATCCGATACAGTTCCCGATAAAATTCGGTCGCGTACAGATGACCGGCCAGACTAAACATAGGCGGGTCATGGATGATGCGGCTAAATCGCTCAGCGGCGAATGTTTCTACTTCATCATAGGCATCGCCGATGCGGCGCGTGATTTTGGGGTTATCGAACAAGCCTTGCGACCAGGGATTATGGCGGCACACTTCGGTCACAGTTGGGTCAAGTTCGATGGTGGTGACGTGAACGGCCGTTTTCGCTGCTTCAATCGCCGTATAACCCAATCCCATCGTCGTATCCAACACCTCACCCGTCACCGGAGCGATGGCCTGAATTTTGCTCAACGTATCCCGGTGCGGCTCGGTGCCTTTAATGCGGTGCATGGGAATGCCGGAAATGAGCATCGTCGGTGCGCCCGCCGTGGGCATGAGGCTGTAAAAACGGTTTAACCGCTCGGAAAAGAACTGGATTTTTTCAATTTGGCCGTCGGCAACAAGGTAGCAGGCCAGTTCATTATCAACCATTTCTTGCAACTGTTCCCAGGTCAGCGTTTTGCCGTCGGGGAGATTAGCGCCAGCAGCGGTCAGGCCAAGGTCGGTTTGGGTTAGATTTAAGTCGAGGGAGGTGGTTACGGCCGTTGCCCCCTCCTGTATTGCCCGCAAAATCGGACCAGCCTGGACAAAAGATAAAACTATCAGCGATTCCATGTGCTCCGTCTACTCCCCGGCCGGCAGCAAGGCATAATAAAAATCATGCACATCATCGGGCTGCTTGTTCCAAACAAAATGACGATTGCCCAATCCATCCACCGCCAAAGCCGGGCTGTCAAAATCACATATATCTTCGGTGATGAGGCGGGGTGGCTGCCATTCTGTCAAGTCAGTTTGTTGCAGATAAAACAGGCCAGAGATGCCCTGGAAAGCCAACTGCAACCGGTCGGTGCTATCCCGTGTCAACACCACTCGACCACATGAATTATTATCAATGGCTCGAGGAAGAATCTTAACCGATGCCTGCCAACCCGACTCAGCCGTCCAACGGCGATAATAAGCCATGTCATCGGCAAACCAAACCAGATGGACCTGGCCTTGCGTATCGGCCAATAAACTTAATGGAAAATCAGCCGGCGATTGATCATCCGTGAGCCGCTCGGCCTCGCTCCAGGTCTGTCCATTATCCGATGAAGACCGGTATTCCAGGCTAAATGGCTGGCCCTGGCGGAGCCAAACGACGTGAAAAACACCCCGACTATCAATGACAAACCAGGGGTGGCTAACAGCCTGGAACCCATCGGAAAGCTGTGTTTCACCGTAAAGCAGGTCGCTATTGATATAAATAACGTGTACGGTTCCATCAGGCGCAAAGGCCGGACGAAAATCGCGGGATGCGCCACCGTAGGACAGAATGCGCGTTGGTTCCGACCACGTGCCGTCAACCAGGCAGCGCATATAGTAACCCGCTGCCTGGCTGCCGCCGGGTGTGTCCCAAAAGGCACAAATCTGGCCGTCGGGATGGCGCAGCAATTGGAGGGCATATTCACCAACATAATCAAAGTTTTCCGTTAGATTGGTGATGTCAGACCACATCCCATCGACGGTACGCTGGCGATACAAAACGGCGCCGCTCAACTGCGGAGTCGTATCGTACCAGATAAAATGGAGCGTGTTGGCCTCGTCCACCAGGAGATTGGGATTGCCCGAATCGCCAAGCGTATTGCTGACGTTCAATTCGGACAACGATAACGGTGCCGGTGTGGCTGTTGGTCCGGGCAGGCCGGACAGTGTTTGTGGTTCTGTTGTGGGGTTTGTTGCAGCGGGGGAGGGCACGGCCGTTTCCCTCATTTCTTCTATTTGGTTAACCGTTGGTGTTGTGGCTACGGCCGTTACCTCCGGTTCGTCAGAATTTGCCCGCCGCCAAAGCCAGCCCAACCCAATCATTAAAACAACAAGGACAAAAAATCCGCCTAGCCACCAGGAACGGCCATTAGAACGAATTGGGACAGCAGCAGCAGGGGGACTAACAGCCAAGTGATTGAATGGTTGCCAGTTGGATGACGGCCGTTTCTCTTGCAGCGTTTCCAGTAAATTGGGTAAACGGCCGTGACGGTGGCAAAATAAAACCAAAGCCCTTACCTTATCTAATTTGCCGGCAGCATCAAGCGGAACCGGCAGCGCCTCATAATCGATCCCCAAATCCAGACATAAATTCTGCAGTTCGCTTGTGTTAAACGTGTCAGAAATCTGCTGTCCTAGATCACTTAGATTCAGTTGTTCTTCAGCCATGATTTGAACTCAATGAATATATCGTAACGCGGTCTGGGGTGTACTCAAATATTCAACACCATCCACCGTTACCAACACATCCTCTTCCAAACTCATGACTCCCCGCTCCGGAACCACAACATGCAGTTCCAGCGTAAAAATATTACCCAATTCTACCGGCATCTCGCAAATGCCAGCATATCGTTCCCAGCGTGGTCCCAAAATCGTGGCCCCATCGTGTGCCGAGCGGCCCAGCAAATGGCCAAATGCGTGCTTGTATTCCGGGTAGCCATTATCCACGATGTAGTCACGCGCCGCCTTATCCACTTCCCAACCAGGCGTTCCTGGTCGCAGCACGGCTTCACCGGCCTTGATTGCACCGTACACCACGTCAAATGCGCGCAGCACTTCCGGCGGCGCTTCTGTTTCGCCATCATCCAGCACGTACCACATGCGCTGAATGTCAGAACAATAATCATCCTTTTTGATGCCCAGGTCCAATTGCAGCGTGTGTCCCTTTTGCAGCACCACATCACCCGGCGCGGCATGACCCACGGCCGATTCCGGCCCGCAGGTGACAATCGGATTAAACGGCTTGGGCCAGGCGTAACCCAACCCCATTCCATCCACACGCTGCTGGACAAAATCGGCAATCTGGCGCTGTGTCATACCAGGGCGAGCAAACTGCTCCACCTCATCAAACAACTGCTCGGTGATGGCAATGGCCTGTCGCACGCGCGCCACTTCCGCCGGGCTTTTGCGCCCGCGCACAGCAGCGATGATTTTTTCAGCCGATTCCAGCCGATCGGCATAAGGCGTGTCGGCTAAATAGTGCTGCAACGCTAAATAAAGGCCATGACTCAGGCCATCGGCGGCCACGTCATTTTCGGAGTAGTTGATAGCGATTCGAGCCGGATCATACTGCTTCAAGGCCGCCAGCAAATGTTGGGCGATGCCTTCGTGGTAGCCGACGACTTCATCGTAGGCATTGAGGTTACGCACGTTTTCACCGTCATAAAATCCGACGATGGCTGTGTGACGGCCGTTTCTACTCACCATAAACACCGACTGCCAGGTCACATCCACGCCGGCAATCAACTCCAACGCCGGGTCCGGTGACATCGACGTTTCACGGACAAATGTCAGCCACAAATCAATGCCCAATTCATCCAGAATCTGCGTCGCCTGGGCTAATTTTTCTTGAACTAATTGGTTGTTTCCCATCACTTACCCTATCTGCTAAATTTCTTCAAGCTATAAATTCATATTGTACCCAGACTTTGACAAAGCGTACATAAACCTGCTAGAATGTCTTACAAATCACTAAAAGTAAGAGGTAAAGCGTGCAGGTGTCCCATGAACGTAAAATTATCATCCAAAGGTCAACTGGTCATTCCTAAAAAAATTCGCCAGGCCCTCAACTTGCAGCCAGGAACCGAGTTCGATATCGAACTGGTAGGACGGCAAATCCATCTGCGCCCCGTCATTGACAAAGAAAAGATGGAACAAATCATCACAGAACTACAAGAACTGGCCCAAGGCTCCAATCTATTAGATGCACTCGAAGAAGATAAACGCTGGGAACAAGAAAAGGAACATCGTCGTGAACAATCGTTTTTTGCTGGATAGTTGGGCGCTTTTAGCCTGGTTATACGCCGAGAAACCGGCTGCGGATCGTATTCAAGAACTAATAAACGCGGCATCTATTGGCCACGTTCAATTATCGCTTTCTGTCATCAATTTTGGCGAAGTGTATTACATTTTTGGCCGAGAACGGGGCGTGGATGCTGGCAAAAAATTGGTCAGCGGCTTGAAACAGTTACCCATTCAGATTTTACCAGTTGATGAGCAGCGCGTATTGGCGGCAGCACAATATAAAATGGCACATCCAATTTCTTATGCCGATGCTTTTGCCATAGCCGCAGCTATAGAATTAAATGCTGCTTTGCTTACTGGCGACCCGGAATTGTTTGCGCTTGATGGGGAGATCAAAATCGAACGGCTTTCTCGTTCATCTCAAACAAAATCATAAATCTTTAGATCATTCCTCGCCGACGATGGCGTCATAAATCGCTTGCAGCTCTTCATCGGAGTAAAAGTGAATGACAACCTTGCCACCCTTTGGCCCTTTCTGGATGTTAACATGCGTGCCCAATGATTGTTCAAACTCAGTTTGCAGCGCGGCCAACTCGGCGGGAACTACTTTCTTGGTTTTGGGTTTGGGTTTTTCAGCCGCCAGCAGCTTTTTGACCAGGCTTTCCGTCTGGCGCACGCTTAAACTGAGGCTGATAATTTGAGTCATGGCGCTGGTTTGCGCTTCGGGGGAGGGCAAAGGGAGTAAAGCACGGCCGTGTGCTCCCGAAATGCGGCCATCTGAAACGGCCTGTTGAATATTCTCCGGCAGTTCCAACAAACGAATGAGATTGGTAATAGTAGAGCGACCCTTGCCCACACGCTGGGCAACCAGTTCGTGAGTCAGACCAAATTCATCGGTCAACTGCTGGTAGGCATACGCCTCTTCCAACGGATTCAAGTCAGCCCGCTGAATATTTTCGATGATGGCCAGTTCCAGCATTGCCTGAGGCGTGGCTTCCTTGACAACAACCGGCACTTCTTTCAGTCCGGCCAACTGAGCGGCCCGCCAGCGCCGTTCGCCGGCAATCAGGGTATAGCCATCACCGGTTTGCGTCACGATGAGCGGCTGGATGAGGCCGTGTTCCTTAATGGAAGCAGCTAATTCAGCCAGTTTTTCTCCATCCATCACCGTGCGGGGCTGGTGCGGGTTGGGCACGATTTGTGCCAGAGGTATCATCTGCAAGCCGGTCTTTTCATCGACTGGTGGTTCTCCAGTGGGAATAAGTGATCCATACCCGCGCCCCAAAGCTTGTTTTTTACTCATGAGCGGCTTCCTTGGCTATATCGCCTTTTACGAGTTCGGCCGTTAACAGTTTGTAAGCCAACCCGCCCGGTGAACTGGGTGCGTATTCATGAATGGGCTGGCCAAAGCTGGGCGCTTCGCTCAGGCGAACGTTGCGCGGCACAATCGTTTTGAATACTTTGCCGGGAAAATAAGTGCGCACTTCTTCGACAACCTGGCGGCTGAGGTTGGTACGGCCGTCATACATGGTCATGATCAAACCGCGAATCGCCAGGTTGGGATTGAGATATTTCTTCACCAGTTCAATGGTCTGGGTTAACTGGCTCAACCCCTCCAGCGCCAAATATTCGCACTGTACCGGTATGAGAACACCGTCGCGGGCAGAGGTGAGCGCATTGACAGTAAGCAAACTAAGGCTGGGTGGGCAGTCGATGAGGATATAGTCATAACGGCCGTTAACCTTTTCCAAAATCTGCTGTAACCGATATTCCCGGCCAATCACATTCACCAACTCCACTTCCGCGCCGGCCAAACCAGGGTGCGACGGCAGAATATCCAGATGATGATCTCCGTGATGCAATATCACCTCATCCAAAGACGACTGCTGGATCAGCAAATCGTAAGTAGAATGCGCTAGTTGATACTTATCATAGCCCAATCCAGAGGTAGCATTAGCCTGGGGGTCCATATCGACCAGGAGTACGCGGCGGCCGCTGGCAGCCAAAAACCCACTTAAATTAATGACGCTTGTGGTTTTACCCACACCGCCTTTTTGATTGGCAACTGCATAAATTTTAGTCATAAGAAAAGTTCGTAAGTTTGCAAGTGTGCGAGTAGGTCTTACTCAATTTACTTGCAAACTGGCACACTCGCTAACCTGTTTGATTTTCGCTTCCAACCCAACCTGCGTCACCGAGTGGGCGGCAAATTCATTGGCATACCGGGCCGCCTCCCAGGGGTTGCCTCCGGTTTGATACAGTCGAACCAAAAACGCCGCCGCAAACACATCGCCGGCTCCGGTCGGTTCAATTTCAGTCACCTGCGGGGCGGGAATCTGGCGGGTTTCGTCACCAAAGTAAACAGTACAGCCGCGTGCCCCCTGGGTCAAGACAAGCAAGTGGGATTGGCTTACAAATTGATCCAGCATGGCCAGATACGGTAAATCTTCTTCGCTCAAGATGACAGCCGCGACCAGGGGCAGTACTTTTTCGGCTTCCGCCCACTCACGGGCATAGACACGGCCGTTTTCATCCCATCGCCGCATCCAACCCTGAGGCGTCACACCAATCAAGCTGTTGCTAAACGTATGCACCAAATCAGCATCTAACTCGTTCGTCAGCGGAGCCAGATGTACGATGGGCGCCCGCCGCCACGCTTCCGGTACGTCAACGGCCGTTAACGGCTCGGCCCGGTCATGCAATATCTGAATACGCCCATCCGGTGTATAAATATTCTCAAATGTAGAAGTGACCGGCGCCGGCTTATTTTGAACCGTGATCCCGGCCATCGCCCGGCGCAAATCGTAGTCGGGAGCCGCGCTGGTGAGAACGGCCGTGCGACAGCCTAACGCCTGGGCTGTGCGCCCGGAAAAGGAAACCGTACCGCCCACTCGTTTGCCGGTCGGGGTTAAATCACACGTAACGTGTCCAATTACCAGATAATCTAATTGCTCCATGCGGGCTGAATTCTAACATAGCATCTGGCAATGGGCGAAATGGCCACGCCGTTAGTTTAGATAAAATGTCTTATTGCCCATGAAGCTAATCACAGTTAAGATTTAGGTATTATGCGTAAGAAATTTTTGCGTCAACGGCCGTTACTGACCTTACCCCAATTCATCATCATGCTGGCCATCATCTTTGCCATTTACGTGGCTCTGGATTTAAACCGGCGGGCGCGAGCC
>JBNKZT010000124.1:0-15542 GCA_050301775.1 Promineifilaceae bacterium (SeqCode) | reverse complement strand
TTACCCGGCCCCCGGCCCCACAGAGGCCAAACTTTCTGGACTGACGCCGCAATTTTCGCCAAAGCCGGGATGGAAACCGTGCTCATCGGCCCCATTGGCGAAGGGCTGCACAGCGCCGAAGAGTGGGTGGACATTCCATCGGTAGTAATCCTGGCAGCGATTTTGGCGGACACGGCCGTGCTTTACTGCCAATAAACTGGAGTAGGGGCGGGATGGCGCGGGTTAAAATCAGCAAAACTTACAGCGTTGGCTCCGCGCCATCTCGCCCTTTGAGCGCCAAATTGTCTGACTTGGGCGAGATAACTGTGGCGGAACGTCGTTCGTCAATCCAAAATACACCCCGGTTATCCCGCCCCTACTCGCTATGTTTACAGTGGCTTCACTTGCAGCGCCTGCTGCCGCAAAGCCTGAATGCCATTAACCGCCGCCTGCGCCGCCGATAACGTCGTCAACAAGGGCACGTTGTGACGAATGGCCGCCGCCCGCATCGCCTGGTTATCGTCATAGGCGTGGCGGCCCAACGGCGTGTTGATAATCAGGTCAATCTCCCCGGCGGCTATCATGGCCGCGGTGTGATGGCCGCCCTCGTTGATCTGGGCACGGCCGTTACCGGCAAATTCACCCGCTGTAACGCCGCCGCCGTCCCCGCCGTCGCCACCAGTCTGAAACCTAACCGGTGCAAATCCCGCCCCAGCTTCAACGCCGCCGCCTTGTCAAAATCATTGACCGTAATTAAAACCGTACCCTCGGTGGGCAGCGTCATTCCGGCGGCCATCTGGGCTTTGGCAAAAGCGTGGCCAAACCGAGCCGCATGACCCATCACCTCACCCGTGCTGCGCATCTCCGGCCCCAACACCGGGTCTACGCCGGGCAGCCTGTTAAAGGGCAGCACCGCCTCCTTGACGAAAAAACCATCGACCGGCGGCGTTTCGGTGAAACCCAGTTCGGCCAGCGTCTTGCCCGCCTGCACTTGGGCCGCGATTTTGGCCACCGGCACGCCCGTCGCCTTGCTGACAAACGGCACCGTCCGGCTGGCCCGCGGATTAACCTCAATCACGTACACAACATCGTCCTTGATGGCAAACTGCACGTTCATCAAACCGCGCACACCCAGCGCCCGGCCCAGCTTTTCCGTGTAATCGCGGATGATACTCAAATGGTACTGGCTGATTTTGTAGGGCGGCAGAACACAGGCGCTGTCGCCGGAATGGACGCCGGCTTCCTCGATGTGCTGCATCACCCCGGCGATGACCACCCGTTCGCCATCGGCCACGGCGTCCACGTCCACTTCAAAAGCGTCCTCAATAAACTGGTCGATCAAAACCGGATTACCCGGCGAGGCTTCGGTCGCGTCGGCCAGGAAACGCAGCAGGCTGTCATCGTCGTAGGCAATGGCCATCGCCCGCCCGCCCAGGACGAAAGACGGCCGTACCAACACCGGGTAACCAATTTCAGCCGCAATCGCCAACGCGTCGGCCTCGGAATTGGCCATGCCCCAGGCCGGATGGTCAATCGCCAACTCGCGCAGCAGGTCGCCAAAACGCCCCCGGTCTTCGGCCAAATCAATCGCATCGGGCGGCGTGCCCCAGATAGGCGCGCCGCTGGCCGCCAGCCCGGCTGTCAGGTTGATGGGCGTCTGCCCGCCAAACTGAACGATCACCCCTTCCGGCTGCTCCAGGTCAATGATGTTGCCTACATCTTCCAGGGTCAGCGGTTCAAAATAAAGGCGATCGGCCGTGTCGTAGTCGGTGCTGACCGTTTCCGGGTTGCAGTTGACCATGATCACTTCGTAGTCCAATTCTTTGAGCGCCCAGCAAGCCTGAACGCAGCAGTAATCGAACTCAATGCCCTGGCCAATCCGGTTAGGGCCGCCGCCCAGGATGATGACTTTGCGCCGCCCGGTCGGATCGGCTTCGCAGTCGCGCTCGTAATTCGAGTAGAGGTAGGGTGTGAACGCTTCAAATTCAGCGGCGCAGGTATCCACCCGGTAGTAGACGGGTTGGATGCCCAGCTCTAAACGCATCTGGCGCACGGCCGTTTCACTCATCCCCAACGCCCGCCCAATCACCGCATCGGCAAAACCCAGCCGTTTAGAACGGCGTAAGAGAGACTGGAGATTGGAGATTGGAGATTGGTCGTCAGTCTCCAGTCCCCGGTCTCCAATCTCCAGTCCCCAGTCCCCAGTCTCCAATTCCCGCTCTAGCTGCAAAATCTCCTGCAACTGCACCACAAACCAGGGGTCGATTTGGGTTTCGCGGACGATGTCGTGGGGGGAACGGCCGTCATCCAGCGCCGAAGCAATCTGGAACAGTCGTTGAGCCGTGGGCAGGCGCAGCGATGGGCCGTTCTTGTCGGCCAACTGGCGGCTGAAGCCGGCCACGCCAATGTCCAGGCCGCGAATCGCCTTGTTCAGCGCCTCCGGGAAGGTCCTGCCAATGGCCATCACCTCGCCCACGCTCTTCATCTGCGGCCCCAGCGTAGTGTCGGCGCCGGGGAATTTCTCAAAATTCCAGCGCGGTATTTTGACCACGCAGTAATCAATGCTCGGCTCAAAGCTGGCCGGCGTGACTCGCGTGATGTCGTTGGGAATCTCATCCATCGTATAGCCAACGGCCAACAAAGCTGCAATCTTGGCAATGGGAAAACCGGTTGCTTTGCTGGCCAGCGCCGAAGAACGGGAGACGCGCGGATTCATCTCGATGACGATCACCTCGCCGGTTTGCGGGTTGACGGCAAACTGGACGTTGCTGCCGCCGGTTTCCACGCCAACGGCCGTTATCACCTGCCGCGCCAGATCACGTAAATGCTGGTATTCGCGGTCGGTCAGCGTTTGCGCCGGAGCCACGGTGATGCTGTCGCCGGTATGCACACCCATCGGGTCTACATTTTCGATGGAGCAAACGACGACGAAGTTATCGGCCCGATCCCGCATTACCTCCAGTTCGTACTCCTTCCAGCCCAGCAGGGAACGCTCGATGAGCACTTCATTGACCGGGCTGGCCCGCAGACCGTGGCTCACCACCTCGGCAAAATCCTCCGGTCCCTGAGCCACGCCGCCGCCCATGCCGCCCAGCGTAAACGAGGCCCGCACCAGCGCCGGATATCCGATTTCCTCAATCGCCGCCCAGGCTTCGTCCAGCGAATGGACAAAGGCGCTCACCGGCACAGGCACGCCTTCGGCCAGCATCGCCTCCTTGAATTGGGAACGGTCTTCGGCGATACGGATGGCCCGCAAATCGGCCCCAATCAGCGCCACGCCGTACCGGTCCAAAATGCCCGATTGGGCCAGATCAACGGCCAGGTTCAGCCCGGTCTGGCCGCCGACTGTGGGCAGCACAGCATCCGGTTTTTCAGCAATGATGATTTTTTCGACGATTTCCGGCGTCAGCGGCTCGACGTAGGTGGCGTCGGCCAGCTCCGGGTCGGTCATGATCGTCGCCGGGTTGGAGTTGACCAGGACGACCCGGTAGCCTTCGCCGCGCAGCGCCTTGCAGGCCTGGACTCCGGAATAATCAAATTCGCAGCCCTGCCCAATGACAATGGGACCGGAGCCGAGGATTAAAATGGTGTGGATGTCAGTTCGTTTAGGCATAAATTCGGTCGTTATCCGTGATTCGTAATCCGTAAGACGGATTGGTTGGCATTCAATTCTCGCTTTTCTCCAGCGGCAGGGCGGCCTGCTGCCAGGCAATCAGGCCGCCCTTTACGTCCAGCACCTTGTATCCGGCCTTCATCAACCGGCGAGCCGCCAGCGGGCTGCGATGATTGCTGTAACAAATCGTTAAAATCGGCCGGTCTTGGGGCAGTTCGGACAGCCGTTTGCCCAATTCCGTCAGCGGGATCAACACCGCGCCGGGCACACTGCCCGACCGGGTTTCCACCGGCTGGCGCACGTCCACAATCAGCGGCGCATCCGGCGCTTGCAGCCGTTCATAGGCCTCGCGCACGCCAACTTGCCGGACTTTGGGGCCAAAAAGGAAGTCAAGAAAACCCATAATTTTCCTCGTAATCGGTTATCCCTCTCATCTCGCCCCTGTCATTTCGACCGAAGGGAGAAATCCTTTTCCGTGTCCATTCGAGATTTCTCCTTGCTTCGCGCGTCGAAATGACATGTGTACGGCCGTATTTTTGACGCATGCCTTCATGACGCCTTCATCATTTGAATAAAACGATCAAACAATTCGTCAGAATCGTGCGGGCCGGGGGCGCTTTCGGGGTGGTATTGGATGGAAAAGGCCCGCTGATCCGGTGCAACCAGCCCTTCGCAGCAGTTGTCGTTGAGGTTGAGGTGGGAAACGCTGACCTGCGGCGGCAGCGAGGTGGCGTCAACGGCGAAACCGTGGTTGTGGCTGGAGATTTGCACCGCGCCGGAATCGGTGACCTGGATCGGCTGGTTGCCGCCGCGATGGCCGAATTTGAGTTTGTAGGTGGTAGCTCCCAGAGCCAAAGCCAAAATCTGGTGGCCCAGGCAAATGCCGAAGATAGGTTTCCGGCCCAGCAGTTGGCGCACATTGTCGATGGCGTAGGTGACGGCCGCCGGGTCGCCCGGCCCGTTGGAGAGGAAGATGCCATCGGGCTGCATGGCCAGGACTTCGTCGGCGGGCGTGGTGGCCGGGACCACGGTGACGCAGCAGTTGCGGCCGGCCAACTGGCGTAAGATGTTGCGTTTGACGCCAAAATCGTAGGCGACGACGTGATAGCGTTGTTCGTTATTTTGGGCGGGGACGGGTTGGGCGGAAACAAGGCCCACCCCTACCATGTCGGGACGCCACCAGCCCATGCCTTCGGTCCATTCGTAGGGGGCGGCGCAGGTGACTTCGCGGGCCAGATCGAGGTTGTTCATGGAACGGCCGTTCCTGGCCAATGCCACCAATCGCTCCGGGTCAGGATCAGACGTGGACAGGGCCGCCCGCATCGCGCCGTGGGTGCGGATGTGGCGCACCAGCGCCCGCGTATCCACTTCGCCGATGGCGACGACGCCCCGTTCGGCCAGGTAGTCGGACAGGTTTTGCCGCGCCCGCCAACTACTGACCACCGGGCTGAGGCGGCGCACAATCAGCCCGGCGGCCCAGACGCGGTCGCTTTCGTCGTCTTCGGGCGTGACGCCGTAGTTGCCGATGTGGGGCATCGTCATCGTGATAATCTGGCCGTGATACGAGGGGTCGGTGAGGATTTCCTGGTAACCGGTAAGGCTGGTGTTGAAGACGATTTCGCCGGTGCTGTCGCCTGGGGAACCAAAGCCAACACCCGGCCACAAGGAGCCGTCTTCTAAAGCCAATAAAGCAGACATACGGGAACCTCGCTATTTCATTTGCTTTATTCAACCGACCCCGCCCAGTCGTCATGGACCTTAAGAAATTAAATCGGTATTCGTCTCTCGCCCCAAAATGAATTTTGGGTCTATCAGAATTAAACCTGTTTGAAACAGGTTTCTAGCGTTTAGACGTCGAATTCATTCGATGTCGTCATTACCGATCTATTTTCTGAACTTTCATAACGACCGGGCTATCGCGGACATACTATCCGACAACGCCCGATTAATCGGGCTGTTCGCGCTTGCAGCCGGATTGATCCGGCATTGCTTTTTAGCCAGGGCATTGATGCCCTGGCGGTCTGGCTGTCAAAGCACTCGATTTGAGACTCATCAATTGATTACTGGCCGATGAGTATAACACAGTCGGACATTGTCCGGTCTGGTTTAGGTACACAAATTATGGAGGTGTTGGTTTGGTTAGTTGTGGAGGGAAACGGCCGTTACATCCACCCCTGACCCGTTTCCAGACCAGGCCATATATTAACAGCAATTCTCATTTTGCCTGCTTACCTATGAATGAATTCACAGGCTAATGCAGCAAAAACGTGTTCAAACACGTTGATTGGAGCACTTTTAACCTGTTTGAACAGGTTTTTTGTCGTAGCCGCCGATTTCAATCGGTGGCTAATGGCGGCAAGGGTTTCAAATTGAGAATTGCTGTTATATCCAAGCGCCGATGGCGAGGAAGCCGGGATCGGGTTAAAATCCAGTTCGACGACGGGCTAACAACCATCCCCCCGCCATCGTCGGCAAGTTAGTTTGCATCCTGAAGCAGACACATGCAAAGGAGATCCCCATGTCTGGAATCGACATCCTTTTTTTATCCAAAGAAGACGTAGACGCCCTCGACCTCGGTTTGCAGGAGGTGATGGACGCCATTGAGGCCGGACTCAAGGCGCACGGCGAGCGCAAGGTGATCATGCCGTCTAAAGATCATCTGGCGCTGGATTATCCGCACAAGCTGTTCAACATTTTGAAAGGCTACGTCGAGCCGGTGAACGTGGCCGGGGTCAAGGTGATCGGCGATTTTCACAAAAATTACGAGCATAACTTGCCGTCGGAACTGGCGCTGATTACGCTGTACCGGCCGGAAACGGGCGCACCGTTTGCCATCGTCGATGGCACGTTGATCACCTGGATGCGTACCGGCGCGGTCACGGCCGTTGGCGCGAAATATCTGGCCGCCGACAAACCGCGCGTCCTGGGCCACATCGGGGCGCGGGGCACGGCCTGGTACAACGTGCCCATGCTGGACCAGATTTTCGACTTCGAGGAGATTCGTATTACCAGTAAACGGCCGTCCTCCCGTGAGCAGTTCGCCGAGGCCATGAGCCGGCAGTTGGGCAAGCCGGTGCGCGTCATGGAGACGACCGAAGCCACGGTCAAAGACGCCGACATCATCATCGACGCCTCGCGCCTGGTCGAACACCAGATTTTGGTGGCCGACAAATGGGTCAAGCCGGGGGCGCTCATCCAGCCCTACGGCGCAGTGCTTTCCGTCGAACCGACGCTGCCCTTTTCCGTGGACAAAATGGTGGTCGATGACTGGAACCAGTGCCAGCAGTCGCAGTACGGCCAGTTTGCCGGGCTGATTCAGGCGGGCAAGCTGCGCAGCGAACACATTTACGGCGAAATTGGCGAGGTGGTGGCCGGTTTGAAGCCGGGGCGGGAAAACCAGCAGGAACGCATTCTGTTCTGGCACAAGGGCTTCGCCGTCAGCGACATCATGTTGGGCCATCTGGCTTACCAGAAGGCGCTGGCCAAAGGCATCGGCACGACGCTGTCCTACTATCGCGACCCACGCGATATGTAGGAACCGGGCACAATATGAGCCAAAGACGGCATCGGCGACGACCGGCAGCACAGCCCCAGCCCAAACCACACTCACGGCCGTTTCTGTTACCGGAACGGCCGTTTACCCTGCTGTCATCGGACCAAATCGAACAAATCCACGCCGCCTCCCTGAAAATCCTGGCCAACATCGGGGTCGTTTTTAACGAGGCTACGGCCGTAGCTCATTTCCGGCAGGCCGGGGCGCGAATCGAAGGCAATCGCGTCTATCTGGAACTGGAGTTGATTGATCACTGCCTGGCCAGCGCGCCGGCGCAGTACACATTGCACGCGCGTAATCCCGCCCAAACGGTCACCATCGGCGGCCGTTCCGGGGCGGTGATGCCCGGCGGCGGCCCGCCTTTTGTGCTTGATCTGGACGGTGTGCGCCGCCCGGGCCGGCTGGCCGACATGGCCAACTTCGCCCGGCTGAGCCAGCTCTCGCCGGACGTCCACGTGGTGGCGCGCAAGGCGGTGGAGGCGCAGGACGTCGATCCGCGCGTGCGCCATCTGCGCTGCTGGTACGAACTGCTGACGCTGACCGACAAGCCGGGCCAATCGGGATTTGTTTACGGCCGGGCCGAAGCCGAAGACGTGCTGCACATGCTAGCTATCGTTTTTGGCAGCGAGGCGGCTATTGACGGTAAGCCGGTCGCCCACTGTTCGGTCAACGCCAACAGCCCCCTGCTTTACGACAAGCCGATGTTGGAAAGTTTGCTGCTCTTTGCCGGCTGCGGCCAGCCGGTGCTCATCACCCCGTTTGTGATGGCCGGGGTCACCGGACCGGCGACTCTGGCCGGGGCACTGGCCCAGCACAATGCCGAGGTGCTGGCCGGGCTGTGCCTGGTGCAGTTGGTCCGGCCGGGCACGCCGGTGCTGTACGGCACGGCCACCAGCAACGTCGATCTGCACAACGGCAATCCGGCCATCGGCAGCCCGGAGTCGGCCCAGAGCATCGCCATCTGCGCCCAACTGGCCCGCTTTTACGGCCTGCCCTGCCGCGGCGGCGGCGCCCTCACCGATTCGCCCAGCCCTGACGGCCAGAGCCAGTACGAGCGCATGATGACGCTGCTGACCTCGGCGCTGAGCGGCGTCCATTATCTGATGCATGGCCTGGGCGTGTTGGAATCGTACCTGACGCTGAGCTACGCCCAGTTTGTCCTCGACCTGGAACTGCTGGCGATGGTGCGCCACATCTTGCAGCCGGTGGTGATTGACGAGGAGACGCTGGCGTTGGACGCAATTGCGGCGGTGGGTCCGGGCGGCCATTTTCTCGACGCCGCCCACACGCTGGCCCGTTACCGGGAGGCCCACTTTCAACCAACCATCAGCATCCGCCGGCCGTTTGAGCAATGGCAGGAGCAAGGGGAAACGACGGCCCAAGAGCGGGCGGCCAACCGCTGCCGGGAGCTGCTGGCCAGTTATGAGCAGCCGGGGATGGATACGGCCGTTGCCGGTCAACTACACGACTACGTGCAAAAGCGGGCCGTGGCGCTGGGGAAACCTCAGGACATGATGGATTAGGCAAAATGTATTGCGACATTGTTTGGCTCATTAAGCCCATTGAGGCTCCAAGTGGCTTCTAGTCACCAATGCCACAAGTATGACGTTTAACCCTTGCTCCCTTTCCCTATCTTCGTTTAGAATTAGCAAGAAGCATTCACCCATCATGATTAGTTGGATTTGGGGAGGTTACTGTGTCCAAAAACAAACGAACCAGTTTGCAAAGCATCATCAGAAAGCGCCAGCACAAAGAATTTGTCGGTCGCACTGAACAACTCACTCAATTTCGCCAAAACCTGACTCTACCCTACGATGACGAACAGCGTTTATTTCTTTACAACGTTTGGGGACAAGGTGGGGTTGGTAAAACGACCTTGCTGCAACGCTTCGAACAAATCGCTAAAAGTGGTGATTGTGTTGTTGCCCTGACCAACGAGGCCGAAACCGATATTCCGGCTGTGATGGCTCGCCTGGCCCACCAATTTCAAGAACAAGACCACGAGTGCTCTCACTTTACGAAACGCTATCAGGTCTATCGCCAAAAACGGGAAGAGCTAGAAGCCGATCCCGAAGCCCCACAAGGTTTTACTGCTTTCGCAGCCCGAACGTTAACCAAAACAGGGGTTCACCTGGCCCGCCGCACTCCCGTTGGCGGTGTCATTTTTGATCTGGTCGATGAAGAAGTGTTAGCCACACAGGTGAGCGATTGGGCCGAATATGTCCGGCGCCGGTTGGCCAATAAAGATGAAGTGCGTTTGATACTCGAACCGGAAGCCGAGCTTACCCCTTTATTTCTCAAGGACTTGGAAAGCATCGCCGAAGATAAAACTGTGGTGCTGATGTTCGACACCTACGAACGCACCTGCACGATGCTTAATAACTGGCTGCGCGACATTTTAGACGGCCGTTTCGGTGACCTTTCGCCAAACTTTATTATAGTCATCGGTGGGCGTGAACCGCTCGATCCCAACCAGTGGTCCGCTTATGCTGGTGTACTGGGACGCTTTCCCCTCGATCCATTTACAGAGGCCGAAGCCCGCGATTATCTCGCCTTGAAAGGTGTTAACAATGAAGAAGTCATCCAGGTGATCTTGCAGCTTTCAGGTAACTTGCCGCTTCTGGTAGCAACACTGGCTATGGAAAGTCCTAATGATCCGGCGCAGGTTGGTGATACTACAGGAACAGCGGTCGAACGGTTCCTGAAGTGGGTTGACAATCCCCAGCAAAGACAAATAGCCTTAAATGCTGCGCTTCCTCGCTACTTCAACCAGGATATTTTAGCCCTCCTGTCCCCCGATAACTCAGAACAGCTTTTCAACTGGCTGATAGATATGCCTTTTGTCGTAAAACGATCCGGTGACACAGGATGGGAATATCACGAAGTAGTTCGCAACCAAATGTTACGTCATCAACGACGCCAATCTCCCCGTACGTGGACCGAACTCCAAACCAAGCTGGCAGCATATTTCCAACAGCAAAGAGATAGCTCTGGTTTGGATATCGAAGAAGGATCACGTGATGAGGACTGGCAAAAAGCAGTGTTAACCCTTCTATACCACAACCTCTGTAAGACTCCGCAAGAACAGTTAACACCAGCCCTCAACGGATTTCTTAATGCACTTGAAGCACGTCGCACTTTTGCCACGAATTGGGCCGCTACCATGATCCAAGCAGGGATCGATACGAATCATCACGACTTAGAACATTGGGGAGAGCGTCTACTCCAGTGTGTACAAGCCTACGAGAATGACGACTATGAGCAGGCCGCTGCTATGTTTTCTGCCCTCCTTCATCATCCTGGAATCGAACAATTCCAGAAAGCTATCACCAGCGGTTGGCGCGGTTTGGTTGCACGGCTAATGCAAAAATACGATGCTGCCTTGACAGATCTCAACCATGCCATTGAACTCAAGCCTGAGTATGAGTGGGCTATTGTTCAGCGCGGCATAACCTACCGACTAATGGAGCGGTATGAGGACGCCCTCCACGACTTTGACCGCGCCATTGAACTCAAGCCTGAGTATGAGTGGGCCATTGCCCAACGCGGTGTGACCTACAGACTAATGGAGCGGTATGAGAATGCCCTCCACGATTTTGACCATGCCATTGAACTCAAGCCTGAGTATGCCTGGGCCATCGTCAAACGCGGAATAACTTTTCGAGACATGCAACAATATGAGAACGCCCTCCGCGACTTTAATCGCGCCATTGAACTGAAGCCTGATTATGCGTGGGTCATTACCCAACGCGGTATAACTTACCAGCGAATGGAGCGGTATGAAGAGGCCCTCCGCGACTTTAATCGCGCCCTAGAACTCAAGCCTGACGAAGCGATAAATGTTACCGAACGCGGAATCACTCTCCGGCTAATGAAGCGATACGAAGAAGCTCTTTTTGAATTCAATCAAGCCATTGAACTTGATGGTGATGATTGGGACCTCTACGAACGGGCCATGATGTTCCGACTGACAGGACATCCTACAGAATTCCAACGAGACATAAACACCGCTATAACAACAGCCCTCAGTGAACATGACAAAAAGCCTCATGAAAAACGAATTACGTTTAACTTAGGTCTTTATCATCTAGCCGCTGGAGTACCCGAACTGGCAGTTGAATTTTACAAAAATGCAGTTGAAGGAGCTTCATCCTACACAAAAAGAGCAGCACTCAGAGTTCTAAACGATTTCTTAAAACTGGTTCCCGATCACGCTCAAGCTCATGATATACGCATCTTCCTTCAGGATCAATTTGACTCCTTATAGGTTCTACCTATTTGACGAGCAACAAAAACCGTTTATAATTTCGCTCATGAATGAACGCTCACTCGGTTTTGTAAGATGACAGACGATAAACGACAACAAATCCTGGCGGCCACACTGGACCTCATCCACGAAAACGGGCTGCAATCAACGCCCATGTCGGCCATTGCCAAAAATGCAGGCGTGGCCATGGGCACGATTTACCATCATTTCCCCAGCAAAGAAGACCTGGTCAATGCCCTGTACCAGGATTTGCTGGGCCAACTGGGCGCTTACGTCCTGGAACGGTACACGGCCGATTCCCCCGTCCACGGCCGTCTCACCCAACTCTGGACCCACTCCCTGCGCTTCATCCTGGACCACCCCCGCCAATTCCTGTTTGTCGACCAGTACGCCCACTCCCCCTACATCGATCCGGCGGCCAAAGAAGACGATTCTGGCTGGTGGGAAGCGTTGGTCAGGGCCATCGACGACGGGCAACAGCAAGGCATCATCAAGCCGGTGAACCCCGAACTCCTGATTCAAGGCGTCGTCGGTCTGCTGGGCGCGCTGGCCAAGGGCCACATCGCCGGCAAGTTTGTGCTGACGGATGAGATGGTGGAAACGGCCGTTGCCCTCTGCTGGGATGCCGTCAAACGGTAAAATTTTTTAGCCATTTGGCCGAGCGAACATTCACTCTAATCAACCTTTAATCTTTAACTTCCCGGAAGTTTGCTCACAGGTGAACTTGCTTTGGGACAACTTCCGGGAAGTTTATTTACAAGGAGTAACCAAATCATGACCTCAAACAATCATTGGACAACAGACAACATTCCTGATCAGAGCGGTAAGGTGGCCATCGTCACCGGGGCCAACAGCGGTCTCGGCTACGAGACGGCGCGGGCGCTGGCCCACAAGGGGACAACGACGATCCTGGCCTGCCGCAGCGCCGCCAAAGGGCAGGCCGCCGCCCAACAAATTATGAACGAAAAGCCAAAGGGAACGGCCGTATTCATGCAACTTGACCTGGCCGATCTGGCGTCGGTGGCGGAATTTGTGGCGAATTTTAACGGCCGTTACGACCGGCTGGACATGCTCATCAACAACGCCGGGGTGATGATCCCGCCCTACGGCAAAACAGCCGACGGCTTTGAACAGCAGTTCGGCGTCAATCATTTAGGCCATTTTGCCCTCACCGGCCGGCTGCTGGATTTAATTTTGCGCACACCGAAAGCCCGCATCGTCACCGTCAGCAGCATGATGCACATGCGCGGCCAAATTAATTTTGCCGATTTGAACAGCGAAAAAAGTTACAACCGGTCGGCGGCTTATGGCCAGAGCAAACTGGCCAATCTGCTCTTCACCTACGAATTGCAGCGTAAATTGGCCGCCGCCGGAGCCGACACTATCGCCGTCGCCGCTCATCCCGGCTGGGCCGCCACTAATTTGCAGAAAAACTCAGGGCTAATCAATTTTATGAACCGCTTTTTGGCCCAATCAGCGGCGATGGGCGCGCTGCCGACTTTACGGGCGGCCACAGATCTTGACGTTCGCGGCGGTGAGTATTACGGGCCGGGCGGGCGGTTCGGATCGGTCGGGTATCCTAAGGTGGTGCAGTCGAACGGCCGTTCCCACGACCAGACCGTCGCCGCCAAACTGTGGACCGTTTCCGAAGAAATGACCGGCGTCCACTATGATTTTGCCCGCCTGCCTCAGGCATGACACCCCCATCATATTAACTAACCTACCTATTCAGATTGGCTGATTGACTGACAAAACTTATCTAACCGCAGAGAACGCGGAGATCGCGGAGAAAAAATAAAGGAGAAATCTCTGTGTTCTCGGCGCTCTCCGCGGTTGAAAACTGAGATTGGTCAGTCAACGAGCAGATTGGTTCAATCTTCGGAGATTGAACCAATCTTGACCAATCTTTAACCCAAATAATTCAACAGCCATTGAAATATGACATTTTGCGTCATTCCTGATGACAAATGTCATGCTGCCTGCCTCCCCATCAAGTATAAAATTGCCTCTAAAGATAATTCAACAATCATTGCAATAAATCAACTGCTACCATTCAGGATGTTTTTCAAATGACAACACAAAGCTCATTTTCCCCCACTCCCCAGCAAGCCAACTGGCGCTTACCAACACTGGTGTTAGGCCTGGGCGCAGTCTGGGTTTTAATCTGGTATCAATTACAAAATTGGGCCGATTGGTTGAGCTATTCGCTCATTGGATTGCAACATGATACCCGTTTGGGCGAATCGGTTAACTTCTTCTTTTATGACGTGCCCAAAATCTTGATGCTGTTAACGGCGATGATTTTTTTGGTCACCATCGCCCGTTCTTTTTTTAGCCCCGAGCAGGCACGGGCGGCGCTGGGCGGACGGCGCGAAGGCATTGGCAATGTATTGGCCGCCGGATTGGGCGTGATTACCCCGTTTTGTTCCTGTTCTGCCGTGCCTTTGTTCATCGGCTTTGTAGAAAGCGGCGTGCCATTGGGCGTGACCTTTTCCTTCCTTATCGCCACACCGGTGGTTAACGAGGTGGCACTGGCCATGCTGTTTGGCCTGTTTGGCTGGCAAATTGCCGGGTTGTATCTGGTAACGGGCTTGATTGTAGCCGTTGTAGGCGGCATCATCATCGGCCGGCTGCGCCCGGAACGGTATGTGGAGGATTTTGTCTGGCAAATTCAGGTAGGCCAGCAAGCAGGCAGCGCAACTTACAAACCTTCCTGGAATGATCGAATCCGCGATGCCAGCCGCAGCACCAAAGAAATTGTAGGTAAGGTGTGGCCGTTTGTGGTCATCGGCATTGCCATCGGGGCCGGGATTCATGGTTACGTGCCGGAAGATTTTCTAGCGTCGATCATGGGCCGGGATACGTGGTGGGCAGTCCCGGCAGCGGTCGTGCTGGGTGTTCCCCTTTATTCCAATGCGGCCGGAGTCATTCCCATCGTTTACGCGCTCATGGAAAAGGGCGCGGCGTTGGGGACAGTTTTGGCCTTCATGATGTCGGTGGTGGCGCTGAGTTTGCCAGAAATTTTAATCCTCAAGCGTGTTATCAAGACCCGGTTAATCGGCATTTTCATCGGTATTGTCGCTGTGGCGATTATTTTAATGGGGTATTTGTTTAATTTAGTCATTAGGTGACCAACAAACCCATTCTGGTACTGCAAGATGGTCAGACTGTTTTGGCAAAAGGGAAACGGCCGTCACAGAAAATATGTGACATTCATCACTGATCAAGTTAGTTGTCCTTGCCGTATAATTCAATAGATATTGAATTAATCACAAGGCCATCGTGGAGGTCTGTTTTATGAGTGAATATCTGGAATACACCTTAGATAAATTTATCTTCAAGGTCGCTACCGACCGTTTTTACAACCCGGAAGGCGTCTGGGCCAAAGCCGATGGCGGCCAGATTACAGTTGGTGTGTCTGACTTTTTCCAGCAGCACAACGGCGATGTGGCGTTTGCCGAGATAATGGAGGCGGGCACGGCCGTAACCCCCAACACCGAATTTGCCACCATAGAAACCATCAAGGTCGACATCGAACTCCCCTGCCCTGTCAATGGCAAAATCATCACCATAAACGAGGCGCTGGAAATGGAAGCTGAACTAATTAACCAGGACCCCTACGGGGCGGGCTGGTTAGCCATCATCGAAGATGCCGATTGGACTGCTGATCAGGCGAACTTATTGACCCCTGAAGCCTACTTTGAACAGATGAAAATCCAGGCACAGGCAGAGAGTGGAGAATGAACGAGCCTAAAAAAATTGTTATCGTCCCATGCAGCGGCATCGGCAAAACTTATGGCACGGTCAGCCGCGAAGCCGCTTATGAAGTGATAGAAGAGATGCGCCCGGAAACCGCGCAGTTGGTGGCGCTGTCTAAACTGGTATTGGGCAACGCGGACGCCCGTTCAGCAGTGGCTGCCAACTCGGTCATCACCATTGACGGCTGCAAGCTGGCCTGCGCGACCAAGATGGTGCAGGAAAGCGGTGGTCAGGTTGCACAAGATTTTGCCGTGTTGGATGTCTTTCGGCGCCACCGCCAGTTCAGACCCAAAGGAATCGCTGAGTTGAATGAAGGCGGCATCCAGTTAGCCCATGCGCTAGCTGAGGAAGTGAGCGACGTAATTGACAAC
>JBNKZT010000123.1:0-15590 GCA_050301775.1 Promineifilaceae bacterium (SeqCode) | reverse complement strand
TTTCCGATCTTAATGGCTTTAACGCCATTGAAGGCATTAAGGGCCGTTAACGCTCGGTTTGAACGGGATTAAGGGGGGGGGTAGTGATGAGGGAGGGCTGTAAACGCTCGGGGGCATCCGAGACGATGAAGCCGACCAGATACTGGCCGGGGGCCGCATCCAGTTCTGTCCAGGTGAACATCTGGTCGCCAAAGGTCAGGGTGCCGCCTTCCTGGTATGCGGTTTGAGCGACACGGCCGTTCCCATCCAAATCCAACCACTTCTCCAACACCGTAAACGAATCGCCCGTTTGCGGGGTAATTTCGCGGGGTGAACCAGTGCCGTTTTCGCCGGTGAAGCCAAACACCTGCCGCAAGATGCCATCCTGGACCAACAGACGCGCATAGCGTGTTTCGCCGCTGTCACCATAAGTGTAAATGCCATCAGTCGTATAAGTGGCGTCTTCATACGTTGCCCCATACGTTTGCGGCGTCAGCAGCGCAGTCACTGTGTTAACCCCGTCGCTCAACGCATAAACAATGGGTTCCCATTCAAACTCCATCGTGAAATCGCCTACGCCCCAATCAGGATAGTAAACGCCGCCAATTTCTTGTACGGCCGTGCTCTCCAGATAATCCGTGTCGGCCATCAAGACGGAATTAGCCGCCGCATCATAGTAGCCAACCGACAGCAAAACGTAGCCAACATTGTTGCCGCTAATGTCGGTGCTGAGCAGAATAGGTTGTCCTGGCGCCGTCACGTCGGCGGAAAGGGTGATGGGCGAGACGTTGATCCCGCCGCCGCCGGGAGCCGTAATGCTGGTTCCACGATCAGGAACGACAACGGCCGTTGCCGCCGAGTCAAAGCCGCGACCCGTGTAATGGTAAGCCAGAAAATCATCCCACAAAGAATCTTGCGCGAAACGGCGGGCGATGGCCGTATACGATTCTGGTCCGGTAATAGGATTGCCAAAAAGCTGCGAATTGGGGAAGTAGATGGAAATGCCGGTTGCCCCCGGTTTACCCGGCCCATGTTTTTCCGCAATCACGGTTTGATTCAAGGCGGCCAGCACCTGGCTGGCGGCATTACTCACACTACCGCTGCCGCTTTGCTGCCGCAGCAGGGCGCTGAAATGGCCTAAATCGATGTAGGAGGGCGGGATGTTGCTGCCAAATACACTGGTGAAATTTTGGGCATAGGTTCGGGCCTGCGCAATGGCCCGCTGATCGCCGGACTGCATAGTATAGGCCATGTTGTTAACGCTGTTCATTAGAGCCGGCAGGGCAGCCAGGTCAACGGCCGTTAACGTCACATCCTTCTCCAACTGCTGCGCCAACTGAGCCGCCGACATAACGGCCGTACTGCCCCCGCCAAACAAACTAAACAGACCGCCCACCGGCGAACCCTGTCGCAAAAACTCGGCCCGCGCCGCATCATCCACAATCCGCTGGTCATCTTGAATGTAGCTGTCCACAATAAGACGGCCCAAATCAGCGCCGGTCATATCCGGGTTACGCACCAACCCGCTCAAGAACCCGGTATACGCCCAGCCCAGCGCCGGTTCCACTTCCTGTGAAGCAACCGCATAGCGGGCATGAGGCGCCAACGCACTAAACACTTCCAGATGACCCATCAAACAGGCATCCATCCCGATCAGTTCAAACTGTTCGATGCCGGTGCGGGCGCGGATTTCACCCAGCGCCTCATCAATTTCCATCAAATACAACTCATCACCCAGCCGGGAAGCCAGTGGAATATTGGGTGCGCCGGAGGCGTTTGAGGTCGGATCGCTCCAGCCGCCGGGCCAACCCATGCCATGATCGGACATGATGAGGACGTGTTTGTCAGCCGGGAATGTTTCATCGGCCCAGGCGACAAAATCGATCAGTGTGTTGCCATCGGACATGTTCACTTCGCCTAAATCGACCACTTGCTGTGAACCAACCCGCCCTAAATCATTATTTTGGGTGATGTAGTAGCGCCGGGCACTAGTCCAGTCGCCATCTCCCTGGTAACCACCTGAAAAGCGATCCACTTGAGCCACGATGTGAACGCGATCATTAGAGCCGACCCGTTCAGCTTCGTTCAAATCGAGGTAGATGTCCTGTTCTAGGATTTTGTCATCAGCATCCTGGTAAAGCATGACCAGCCAGGTTTGCCCTTCGGTTGAGGCCGGCGGCGGGATAAATTCAGCCGCCGGTAAAGTTGGCAAAGGGGCCGGTTCTTCAGCTGCAAAATCATCGACTGGTTGAGAAACCGGGGGATTGAATGAAGTCGTATCGCCCGAATCATCACCGCCGCCAAGCAAATTCATGGCTAAAAAGAGGCATAAGCCGATGATGACCAGAATAACGATAGCGGCCGGGGGCAGTTTCATGCCGCCGGTGGGCAGTTGGCCGCCAACAGAAGGTGGTCGGGAAGGGGGTCGCGAGGGGGGCCGTGAGCCGCCACCGCTGCTGCGCGGCGGTTCAGATTTGCGCCGCTGCGGCGCTTCAGCCCTGTCGCGGCTGCCGGGAGCCTGGTCGCTGCGCCGCCGCCGCTGGGTGCGCACGGTTCGTTTGCCATCATCGCCCTGGGTGAACAAAGGCTGTACACCGAATGTTTCCTGGAAATTGGTTCCAGCCAAAGATGCGGCTAACTGCCAATCTTTAATCGGATTGGGTTGATTTCGCTTTTTCATAATCATTTCCTCCGTAACCGTTCACGCCCCCGCAGGTTGAGCGGCTCGGCTGAGATCGCCGAACGTCCTGTCTAAACCGATCCACCCTTCGACAAGCTCAGGGGGCGGGGGAATGTCCAGATAATATCCTGCCCGGAACGGTGGAATAGCTATGCCCAACAAGGATCCAAAGCAGGTTTTGCCTGTCTATTAGAAACCATTCACTGTTTTAAGTCACCATAAACGGCATTGAAGTGAATGGGGTTAATTAGACGGCCAGAATACGACCGCAGTGGGCACAATATACCTTGTTGCCTTGGTGAGCTTCTTTTTCTTTTTGGGCGGAGACATTGAGGCGGCAGCCGGTACAAAGGCTGTGTTTAATCTTGACGACGGCTATCCCATTGGCTTTGCGGCTGAGGGCTTCGTATTCGGCCAAAGAGTCGGCGGTGACTGAGCTTAAACGTGCTTTTCGCTGCTCCATTAGTTCATGAACGCGTAAAGCCAGTTCGTTTTGTTCTTTTTTTAGCGAACCTTGCGACTGTTCCCATCCGGCCTTGATGGTTTGCAACGCCTGGTCAGCGGCCGTTTTTTCGGTTTCGGCGTCCTCGAGCATGATCATGGCTTCCAGGACATCATCTTCCATTGCGGCCCGCTGCCGGCCTAATGATTCAATGGAACTTTGCAGGTCGGTGAGTTCTTTGGGGTTTTTAACATTGCCGGAGTAAAGGCGTTGTTCGGCGCTTTTGGCCTTGTTTTTGAGGCTTTGTAACTCCTGGTTGAGCGTTTGTCGTTGGGTTTGCCAGGTTTGAAGGTTGATAACGGCCGTTTCCAATCTCCCCCTTGCCGCCAACAACGCCTCTGTTTCCTTCTGTGCCCGCAAAACCTCGCCCAGACGCTGCTTCTTCTCGCGGATTTCCGTATCAATTTGCTGTAACTGGTAAAGCTGCTGCACCTGACTCATCGCTTGCTCCTTGCTTGGTAACGCACGTTGACAAAATTGTAGCACGGAGCAGAAGCAAGCGCGAAGGGAAACGCCTCTGTTTACAAAACCGGTACCGTAAGATGATTGATCCCGCCTGATTCCCTTTTATAATTGACCTAAACGTTTTATCAAAAAATGCTTAACAATTGGCGACTACAGGAGGAGCCTCATGTCTCGTCAAAATTCCCCAATTTCCCTGGTTAAAACTTTCTTCTTGATCGTTTTTCTGCTCCTGAGCGGCTGTCAAAAAGCGAAGGATGTATCCCCAACAATCCCATCCGGCGAGGAATCAGAAACGTTTCCTGAACCGGCAGTGGAAACGGCCGTGCCCTCCCCCATCTCTACACCAATACCCGCACCTTTACCAGAATTGAGCTTCGCCGTACAAACGACAATACCCATCCCAGCCACCGGCGAAGCGGTGACTAATGAAGATAGCGTGACCGTCCAAATCGGGCCGGATGTGCTGGCCGAAGGTGCGACCGCCGAATTAAGCACCTGGGAGATCGACCCCAGTTGGCGGCAGGCGCTGGAACAGTCTTACAAGATTGATGCGCCCTTTGTCTCGCTGGCCGCCACCGGCGCGAATGACAGCCAGGGGCGGGCCGTTTTGCGTCTGCCCGCGCTCAACTCCGATTCCCGCCTGGTGACTATCATCGACAACACCTACCTGGCTATGTTGGATGTGACGCCGCAAGATGGGTTTTTGGCAACGGCCGTACGCCTCGGCCCAGCCAACAGCGACACGATGGAACAGGTCGGCTCGCTCACGCCTGGCGGCAGTTTGCAGTATACGGTTCTCACCCCGCTGGCAGCGGCGTCCGTCAAGAGTCATCTGAGCAAGCCGGCATTGGCCAACGGCCGTTCCTGTGGCATCGATCTGGACCCCAATTTCGGCCGCATTACTCACTGCCGGAAAAGCGGCGACGGCAAAGTCCAGGTGACTTTTCTCTGGGGCATCGACTTTAGCGATGACAATGGCGACCAGTTAGCCGACGCCATCACCACAGCCATGGCCCGCTACGGCAATGAATTAGGATTCACGGCAGCCAAGCTCACCCCTCAATCGCCTATGCAGGTTGTCGTCGAAACCCGCTCCGGCGACCCGCGTTACAAATCGCTCAACGGCGTCATCTACCTGCCGGTGGACGCAGCCAAAGGGATGATTGGCGGCGACGTCCACGACACGCTGCACGAAATGGCCCACTGGATTCAGGACGAGGAATACAACATGGCCTGGGCTTACTGGTCGGGCGGCAAAACGTGGTGGCTGGAAACGGCCGCTGAAAATATGGTCATGCTGCACGATCCGGCCTACATTCCGCAAAATCTCACCGCTTACGGCCCCGTCACGGCGGGCAGCCAGTTGGCGTTGCAGCTGTCGCCGTACCAGTGGCCGGGCGATTTGTACGTCCAGGCCCAGTTGGTCAAGCTGAATATGTGCAATGATACGGCCGTATGCCCCCTCAGTGAAAAATCCTTCATCGCCGCTATTAACGCCGGAACCTATCCCTACGATGATGCCAGTGCCCAAAGCAAATTGAGCGCCAACCTGGATGCCTATGCCCAATATCTGCTGGGCGTCACGCCGGGCAGCGGCAACGTCGCCATACCGTTAGGCGATCCGGTCGCCAGCGGCGGCGGTTACGGCGAATTTGTCGAAATCCGCCAGACCACTAAATCAGATTATGACCTCGTTTTCCCCGCCGAGTCGGCTCAGATGAAGAAAAGCAGCGACGCCTTGGGTGAGACAATCCAGGTTGCGGCAACGTTACAAAAGGATGGTGTATATCCGCTAAAAGTTGCCAGCGGGTTTGACGGCCGTAACCCCGGTCTGCCCGTCAAATTAACCATCCAGCCGGGTGCGCCTTTCTGGTATCGGGTGGGCAGCGACGCGCCCCAATTCAACGATGGCAGCCAGGAATTGGTTTTGCAGCCCATCCATTTGACGATGGGTCTGCCCGGCATGCGGCTGGTGGCCCTGGGCCAGGCCGGCGGCGAAACCTTCCAGGCCGCCGTCAGCCAGATTGATTTGCAAGGGGCCTGGATCATCCTTCCCAGCGAACCGGTCAGCGACAACATCGTCTGCCAGGATGCTTCGGCGGCCTCCGAAAGCGAATCAGTGACGATTCATGCCAATAAAGAGCTGCCCATCAGCCTGCCAACGATTATCGGCGTTATGGGTGATTTTCGGCCCGATCCGGCCGGCAATGGGCTGACCTGGGAATGGAACAACGGCCGTATCCCCGGCGAGGCAGCCGCGGAAGTCCATTCGCTGTTACAGTTTTCCGGCGCGGCTTTACCCACGGTAGACAAAGTGCAGGTACAAATGGAAACGGAATGGCTGCGGGCCACCAGTCAGGCTCCTGCCCAGCCGCAGTGGCCGCCGCTGTTCTTGGGGCTGGCTATGGTTGTGCCTGGGGTGTGGGGCTGGCGAAAGGGCAAGAAACCATACGCTATCCTCCCCCTATTTCTGGCTACCTTTCTCCTTGTTGGCTGTTTCGGCTTCGGTTTTAACCTGTGGGGCACAGTCAAAACCGACATGCAGTTTACTGAATTGGAATACCTGGGTGGGGAGACGATCCCGACAGTAGGGCTGGAATCTATGCCTACTGATCTACCATTATGGAAGCTGCGCGGCACGGCCGTTTACGATGTCAATTTTAATTTCGCAGCGACCGAGGAAAGTCAGGATACGGCCGTGGCCACCTGTACCGGCACGGCTACCTACAACGTCGAAGTCCAAATCTTCAAAGACATTGTTTTGAACCTGGATCAGTAAGAGGCTGGAGACTTGTGCTGAGCGAAGCCGAAGTGTTAGAGACTGGCCAGTTTCCAATCTCTAATCTCCGATCTCCCGCATTCCCCTCTCGCTCTATCTCTCGCTCTAGCTTATAATCGCCCCATGCTTGATAAACTATTTGAATTAGGCGAGCAGCCCTACTCGGCCGATGACGCCGAGTGGGATGCTTTTGTGGCTGCTCATCCCAACGGCAGCATTTTGCAAACCACCAACTGGGCCCGGCTCAAGAACCGCTTCAACTGGTCGGCGCAGCGCGTCTGGCTGAAGCAGGACGGCCAATTGGTGGCCGGGGCGCAGATTTTGTTCCGTTCGGCGGCGTTTGGCATTCTCAAAATGGGCTACATCCCGCACGGGCCGCTGGTTGATTGGCAGAATGAAGAGCAAGTGGCCGTACTATTCAATCAGATCGATATCGCTTGCTACGAAAACCGGGCCGGATTGGTCAAGATGGAGCCGCTTTTGTGGCAGGATGAGATGGACGCAGAACAGTGGCCCTCCTTTTGCCGGCAGCATGAAACGAAGATGCTGACTGAAACAGACACTATCCAGCCGCCACGAACGATGATCCTGGATTTACGACCGTCCCTCGATGACATCCTGGCCAACATGAAATCTAAAACCCGCTACAACATCCGTTTGGCCGCCAAAAAAGAGGTGACGGTGCGCCAGGGCACGGCCGTTGACCTGCCCCTCTTCAACCAATTGATGACAATTACCGGCCAGCGGGATGGCTTTGGCGTTCATGCGCCCATTTACTACAAAGCCTTTTGGGAGATTTTTGCCCCGGAGCAGGCAGCCATGTTTATTGCTGAGTTTGAGGAACGGCCGTTAGCCGCCATCATCGTCTCAGCCATCGGGAACAAAGCCGTTTATCTGTACGGCGCATCCAGCGACGACGAACGGCAGCGTATGCCCGCCTACGCCGTGCAGTGGGCGGCCATCCAGTGGGCCAAAGAACGCGGCTGCACTGAATACGATTTGTGGGGTATCCCCGACGCGCCGGAAGACGAATTAGAAGCCAATTTCACCGAACGCAGCGATGGCTTGTGGGGCGTCTACCGCTTTAAACGCGGCTTCGGCGGCCAAAACAAACGCACCGTCGGCGCAGTGGATCGCATCTATAACAAGCGCGTCCACAAACTCTACCAGTGGCGTAAAAACCGCTAGCTTTTCATTACGTTGATAAGCAGCCAGGTGCATGTTCGGCTACAAACAATTGACCAAACTGTTATAATACTTGAACCGGAGTAAGAACGATTTTTCGGGAGGGTGGCATGCATAAACGTGTTTTGCTTATAATGCGGGAAAAGATTCGGACACGGCAATATGTAATGACCATCCATGCCGAAGAAGAGATGAATAATGATGGTCTCACTATTTTCGATGTTGAAAGGGCTGTTCTTACTGGAAAAATTATCGAACGGCAAAAAGACCACCATACCGAAGAATGGAAATATTTAATAGCTGGTTCGGCCATTGATGAGAGATTGATAATCGTCGTCGCCAAATTGAGTGTTACTGACAAATTAGTGATTATTACGGTGTATCTTGGAAACTAAAATGAATCAAACTAAAAATTCATCCCTCGTGTGTGACGTTTGCGGTAAAGAAGGTGCAAAAGTTCGCTACGTCTCTCGCAGCTATGGCCAGAAAGAAGAGCTGCTCGTTATTGAAAATGTGCCTGTGATAAGCTGCCCACACTGCGGCGAAAGCTACTTGACAGCCGATACTTTACACGAAATTGAGAGAATCAAACTTCATCGGCAATCATTTGCAGAACCGCGCTCAGTGCCAGTTGCTGTCTTTGTCTGACTGTCACTGCTTTATGACCCATCAATCCAAATTAAATTCAAACACATTCTCTCAAGTTACAACCAGTTCAAATTGGGAGAATGTTTTGACCCAACTGCCCAATGCCCATGCGCTGCAAAGCTGGGTTTGGGGCGAATTTAAGTCTCGCTGGGGCTGGTCGGCGGCGCGGTATGTGTTGGAGATTGAAGGCAAACCATTGGCCGCCTTCCAGATGTTAAAACGCAAACTGCCGCGCCTGCCTTTTTCGGTTTTGTACGTACCTAAGGGGCCGATGCTGGATTACAATGATGGCTCTCTGCGTCGAGTTGTCTTGGCAGAGTTGGAGAGTTTAGCTCGACGGGAAAAAGCGATCTTCATCAAGATTGATCCGGAAGTAGTCAAAAGCTGGGGATTGGAACCGGAACGGCCGTCACCCATCGGCTCCAAATTTGTCCAGGAACTCAAACAGCGGGGCTGGCGTTTTTCGGCCGAGCAAATTCAATTCCGCAACACCGTTGAGATAGCTGCCCAACGCCCCGAAGAAGACCTGCTGGCGGCGATGAAATCGAAAACCCGCTACAATATCCGCCTGGCCGGGCGCAAAGGCATCGTCGTCCGCCCCGGTACGGCCGCTGATTGGACTGTGATTGGTGAGATGTACCGGGAAACGGCCGTGCGCGATGGTTTCGCCATCCGTCCCCTTGACTACTACCTGGACATCTGGCACGCTTTTTACGACGCCGGTATGGCCCAGCCCCTCATCGCCGAATACGAAGGCGATCCGGTAGCCGCCGTTGTCCTGGTGCGCTATGGCAGCCGCGTCATTTACATGTATGGCGCCTCTACCGACAAAGAGCGCAGCCGGATGCCCAACCATTTGCTCCAATGGGAAGCCATCCGCTGGGCACAGGCCCAGGGCGCGGAAATCTACGACTTCTGGGGCGCTCCCGACGAATTCGTCGAAACCGACCGGATGTGGGGCGTCTGGCGCTTCAAAGATGGCTTCAACGGCCAGGTCGTTCGTCACATCGGGGCCTGGGATTTTGTGGTACGGCCGTTCTGGTACTGGCTCTACACGGCTGCCCTGCCCAAGTATTTGGATTTGTTACGTTCAAGGCAAGTATAAAATGACTTTCTTGGGGGACAGTGGCAATACGCAAAAAGACGGAGAAGTGAATGTTATTCCACCTTTCCAATTACCGCGTGGCGTCAAATTACTGCCTGGTGAAGAAGCAGATACGATTACCTGGACCAATAAAGACGTTCCCAAAAGCATCATCTCTCTCCTTGTAATTCCCCTGTTCTGGTTAGGCTCCGCCGCAGCAGTGGGGAGAATTGCATACGCATTATTAACTGGAGAAATAGCGGGCATCCCATTATGGAATAAATTTTTTGTTTGGTTTTTCTTTGTGGGATTTGGGTGGCTTGTTTTCCGCCTACCAATCGCACTGAAGTCGGAAATACTCAGTACAGAAACCGTAATCATTTCGGATGCCGAGATTGTCATAAACCAATCCGGTTACAATAAACGATTTGAGAAAAAACGCGTCTTAGGGTTATGGTTTGGAAGATTTGGCACAGGTGATGGCATGGATATTGTGCCTAGCCTGTATATCGCCTACACAGACCAAATTTTTGGGGTCACCGGCCGACGCACAGAGCAAATCGCTACCTGGATGAGGGTGAAAGAGAAAAACGAACTATACTTGCTGATGAAACATCTCCTTGAAGAAAGGGGATGGAACATCGAGTACAAAAGCAAATAATGCACAGAATAGTCTGGAATCGACTATTTGTGAACCAGGTGAAAAATTATGAGTAGAACAATTGTCGTCCTTGAAGGCGATCAAACTGGACAAGAACTATTAGAAGAATCGCTGCGCGTCCTTGCGCCCAACGTCATCCGCTTTGACCTGGACTTTTTGCGTTTCGATCTCAGCCTGGAAAACCGGCGCAAGACCAAGAATCAGGTTGTTTACGACGCCGGTAAAGCCATCCGGCAGCACCGGCTGGGCCTGAAGGCGGCCACCATCACCCCGGAAGCCCAGGGCGACGTAGGCAGCCCCAACGCCATCTTACGCGAAGAAATCGACGCCGAAGTCATCCTGCGCACGGGACGGCGCATCCCTGGCGTTCGCCCCATCGGCGGCGTCTACTCACCCATCAGCGTGGTGCGCATGGCCCGCGACGACGCCTACGGGGCCAAAGAGTGGCGCGAAGGCGAGGCCGGCAGCCCGGACGAAAGGGCCTTCCGTACCGAAAAAGTATCGCGCCGCGTCTGCCGCGCTGTGGCTGATTATGCTTTCTATCATGCCCGAAACAGCGGGGCGAAAGTGTTTGGCGGCTCCAAATACACCGTCAGCCCCACCTATGAGGGTATGTTTAAGGAAGAATTAGACGCCGCCGCCCAGCGCTACCCCGACGTGCGCTACGAGCCGCAGTTGATTGACGCCACGTTTGCCCTGCTCCTGGCCACCAGCGGTGAGCCACTCGTTATCCCCAGCCTCAATCGGGACGGCGACCTGCTCTCCGACATGGTGCTGCAAATGTTCGGCTCCATCGCCGGTTCGGAATCAATGGTCATCTCGGTGGATGATGGCGGCCAGGTAGACTGCGTGATGGCGGAAGCGCCGCACGGTACAGCCCCGGCGCTGGAAGGGCGCAACGTGGCCAATCCGATGGCGATGATTCTGGCCGCGGCCGGGCTGCTGGGCCACATGAAGGAAAGCGAGGCCAAACGAGCCAGCCGGGCTATCTATGAAGCCACGTTGGAAGCGGTGTACGAAGGCGTGCGCACCTCCGATTTGGGGGGTCAAAGCTTTACCGATGCGTTTACCAATGAGGTCATCCGGCGGGTGAAAAGCAAGCTGGAAGTCTGGTCAACGTTAGCGTAAGGTTTAATGTGCCTGACGGCCGTATTTCCTCATCAAATCCCAAGTTTTGCTACTTGAATACGGCCGTTAATCCATTATACTAATCCTTATTTCCCCACACCTTAAACTGGGCGGCTGTAACCGCCAGAAATCGAAACAGCATACATCAGTCCCGCATCCCGGTCCGGCGCCGGCGATGTACTATAACTTTGGCGGGGATTAGGCGATTGGGGGGTTGTCCTTTATTTTATCCCCCCTCCCCCCCCGCAATCTCTCAAGGAATGAAAAAGATGGCTGAACATCTCAATTTATATCAGCAGGCCCGTTACTACGATGTTATTTTTGACCGTGACGTGAGCCGGGAAGTTGACTTTATTTTTGCGGCTTATCGTCACTATACCGGCGGCGAATTGACCAGTATGCTCGACATTGCCTGCGGCCCCGGCTACCATGCCCGCGCTTTTACCCGCCGGGGCGTGCGGGCTGTGGGGCTGGACCTGCGGCCGGAGATGATCGACTTTGCCCATGAAAAGGACGTGGCTGCCGGCGTTTCCATCACGCTTATCCCGGCCGACATGCGTGATTTTGAGTTGGATACGGCCGTTGATGTCGCCCTGGCTGCCTTTGATGGATTGGATGCCTTGCTCAGCAACGAAGACCTCATCCGCCATTTTCGCACAGTTGCCCGCAATCTCACCCCTGGCGGCCTTTATATCGTCGATTTGACTCATCCTCGCGACTGCTCCTACGAACATTATGGCGCTTTTCATTACTCCGGTGAACGGGACGGCATCAAAGTAGATATTGATTGGGCTACCAATAATCCCCATTACGATCTGATAACCAGCATTGCCTACGTGGAGCTGCAAATGCACATCCAGGATCATGGCCAGGAATACCTGGTACAGGATGCGGCTCGCGAACGGCTGCTGCTGCCCCAAGAAATTCATTTGCTGGCCGAACTTTCTGGTGGGCTAAAAGTAGTGGGCTGGCACGGCGACTTTGACCTCAATCAGCCGTTGGATAATTCGCCCGCTTCGCGGCGGATGATAGCTATATTACAAAGAAGGGAAAGTGCTGTTTTGGCGTAGACGGCCGTACCCCGTTGGTTGAGCTTGTCGAAACCACCATCAATTCCTTTGCTGCCGAATACGGCCGTCAACAACCAACAACTGTTCCACAACCTGCTGCATATTTTCTCGGTAAGTAACAATAGCGGCCTGCCCCTCATCCGTGAGCCGAATAAGCGTGCGGGGAATATTTTCCACAAACTCTTTTTGAATAGCGACGTAGCCTACTTCCGCCAACTTACTCAGATGCGTGGAGAGATTGCCGCGTGTCAGCCCCGTTTGCGTTAATAAAAACGTGAAGTCAGCGCTGTCGATCACGGCCAGCAGGGCTAAAATCATCAAACGGGCCGGGGCGTGGATGGAGCGATCAATGTCGGCGATGCGCTGCAAATCCTCGTTGCCCGGCTCTTTAGATGACATCGTTTCCATCCTTTTTGATAATTGGATGTTGGTGCAAAAACTGCACGAGCAGCACGGCCCCAATCAGGAAGACCACGCCGCCCCAAATCATAGTGTAAACGGGGGGCTGAACGCCTAATTCAATGCCGGCAATCAATATCAGTTCGCCTATTACAGCTTGAATGAAGAACCGCTTGATGCCGCTTAACGCGCCGCCAACGACAAAAGCAAGGGCAACGAATGTGCCCAACAGCAGCATGTGATATTTCTGCAGCAGAGCGGACACATCGGCCGGCATGCTATCGTTGCGCATAAAAATGAACAGGCCCAAAAACAAAGATAACGTTAACAAGCCAACTAACATCATCATTGTTAATCGAATGGATGTTGTGCGCTGGCTGTCAAATTTGACATAGCCCAATCGGGGGATGGTTATGAACTTTTTGAGCGGCGCGTACAAGATGAATGGTATCCACGATAACACGATGAGGGCGCTGCTTTCGGTCATCATGTTGAGGCCAAAGCCCAGGATACCCAGACCGACCAGCGTGTCGATTAATCCATCTTGATGATAGGCTAGGTAGGTTTTCTGGCGGAGTTCCTTAAAATTGATATTTTGTGTCATCTTGCCACCTCTTCTGCAAATAAGTATTATTTATAGATTAGTTTGAAAAACAAACTAGTTTCAAAATAATACAATATTTCAATCTGTTTTGTCAAGGGGGATTAAAGGTAGTAGGTGATGTTGAGGGCGTCCATAATGGCAACGGCCGTTGGCGCAACAAACAATGCCGGCAGTAAATTAGCCGCCCGGATTTGCTTTAGTTCCAGCAGCCGCAGACCAATCGACAGCAGCACCACCCCGCCGGTAGCCGTCAGTTCGGCGATCATGGGTTCGGTGAAAACGTTGGTTCCCAATCCGGCCAGCAGCGAAATTCCCCCCTGAAAGCCCAAAATGACGATGATCGACGCCAGGACACCCGGCCCCAACGTTGTGGCAAAGGCCAGTGCCGCAAACCCGTCCATCATGGCTTTGACGATTAGCTTGGTCGGGTCGCCGGCCAAACCATCTTCAATCGCGCCCTGAATCGTCAACGGGCCGACACAAAAAACCAGGCTGGCCGTTACAAATCCTTCGACGAAACGGGAAGCCGCGCCGCCATCGCCGCCCTTAACCAGCCGGTCGCGCAGCCATTCGCCAAACCGTTCCAGCTTGGCCTCCAGTTGAATTGCTTCGCCGATCAAGCCGCCGATGAGCAAACTGCCCAGGACGATGAGGGCGTTGCCGGTGGCGAAAGCACTGTTCATGCCGATGAAAAGGGTAAACAAACCCAGCGCAGCGAAAATCGTCTCCTGCATGCGGGCCGGGAAGCGGCTGCCCAAAAATGTACCCAGTGTGCCGCCAATGAAAACGGTGAGTGCATTGACTAGTGTTCCAATCATAAATGTCTCTCAAGAAGGAATTGTAAAAGTTTTGTGATTTCTAAAATTCAACAGGCGAACCGACCAACTGACCCCCATCCACGACAAACGTCGCGCCGGTGGTGAAACTGGAAGCATTGGAAGCCAGATACAGGGCGATCCCGGTCAATTCCTCCGGTTCGGCCATGCGCTTTTGCGGAATGGCGTCCACGACAGTGTCGTAAATTTGCGGATTTTGCCATAAGGCGCTGCTGAACTTGGTTTTGACAAAACCGGGGGCGATGGCGTTGACCTGGATGTTGTCGGCAGCCAGTTCGGCGGCTAACACTTCGGTGAGCATGAGAACGGCCGCTTTGCTGACACAGTAGGCGCCCATCCCCGGCTGCGGTGTCTTGCCCGCTATTGAGGCCACGTTGATGATTTTGCCGCCGCCGCGCGTTTTCATAACGGCCGTACACGCTTTGGCTACGCGGAAATAACCTTTCACATTCACGTCCAGGATTTTGTCCCAGTGGCTTTCCTCGGCGGTGAGGACGGGACCAAAATGGGGATTGGTGGCGGCGTTGTTAACAGCGATGTCGATCCCGCCAAAAGCGGCTGCCGCCTGCTCCACAAGAGCCTGCACCGCATCCTCGCTGCCGGTATGAGCAGCAATGGCTAACGCTTCACCACCGGCAGCCCGGATTTGGTTGGCGGCCGCATCCAGCGCTTCCTGCTTGCGGCTGGCCAGGACCACTTTGGCTCCGGCAGCGGCGTAGGCCTGGGCGATGGCCAGCCCAATGCCGCGTGACGCGCCAGTGATGAGGGCGACTTTGCCGGTTAAATCAAATTGTTTCATGAATTTTCTCCTGGGATTAGCTGTTTTGGTCGGTTTGCAGTTCACTGAGCCATTGTTCAACTTCCGTACGGTCCGGGGCGTTCGGTTCCAGCACAAGGTATTGTTGAAAATCAGACACAGCCTGGTTCCAATTGCCCTGGGTGCGGTGAACGATTCCCCGATTTTTATAAGCCAGTCCATAGTCAGGATTTAGCTGTAAGGCCTGGTTAAAATCGGTCAGGGCCAGATCGAAGTTTTCCAGTTGTAAATAGGTGTAGCCACGGTTGTAATAAGCCTTCGTATAATCGGGCACTAAGGTGATGGCCTGAGTAAAGTTTTCCAACGCTTGTTGCAAATCGTTTTGTTTACCCCAAATCAGGCCACGGCTGTGGTAAGCGCCAGCATGATTGGGATCTAACGCGATGACTTTATCGTAATCGACCAATGCGCCTTGCCAATCTCCCTGCGCCTCTTTGACCTGGCCACGCACCAGGTAAATACCGATGTCGGTGGGGTTAATGGATTCGGCAGCAGCCAGAACGGCCAATGCCTTATCTATTTCTCCCTGGGCCAACCGCACTTTGGCCTGGTTGATGTAGGCCAGGACGTAATTGGGGTCCAGTTGGATGGCCCGTTGGAGATCAACGAGCGCCTGATCAAACTGCTCCTGTTCGTACAGGGCAAAGCCCCGGTTATTGTAAGCTGCTGCATAATCAGGTCTGAGTTCGATGGCCTTGTCAAAATCGGCCATGGCTAATTCAAATTGGTCTTGACGGCCGTACATCGTCCCTC
>JBNKZT010000122.1:0-15780 GCA_050301775.1 Promineifilaceae bacterium (SeqCode) | reverse complement strand
GTTTGGACTTCGTGGGACGGCCGTAACGACCGTTTTGGCGCTAACGACCCCACCGGACAGCGCACCACACATTCGCCGCACGATTCGCAAATCGACTCGATGAACGGCTTGTCGGCAAACGTGCCGATGACCGTGCGATTGCCTCGTTCGATGAAGCTCAACACGCCCAAGCCAACGATTTCGTCACAGGTGCGGACGCAAATGCCGCAGGCGATACATTTGTTGGGGTCATATTTGAAGAACGGGTTTGACGTGTCTATCGGCAGCAGTTCGGCCCGCGGTGCCAGGTGCATCAGCCGGTCGCCGTTGACGCCTACGTGATCGGCCACGTGCAGCAGTTCGCAGTGATGGCTGGAGCCGCAGGAAAGGCATTCCTGGTGGTGGTTGGCGATGAGCAGTTCGGCATTCATCTGCCGCGCCGCCCGAATGGCCAGTGTGTCGGTTTTCACGTCCAGCCCGTCGGCTACGGGAGTCAGGCAGGACATGGTGGTACGGCCGTTCACCTCCACCTCACACATCCGGCAGGCCCCCACTGGCTTCAAATCGGGATGGTGGCACAGATGGGGTATGTAAATCCCATTGTCCATCGCCGCATCCAGGATATTGGCACCGGCATCGGCCATAATCTCCATCCCGTCGATTGTTAGCTTGATTTTGTCCATATTGATTTCCTTTTTACTATGCGGAGTTGCGCAAAGAAAACGCAGAGGTACGCGGAGAGGAAACAGAGAAAGATTCATCTCCTTCTTCTCTCCGCACCTCTGCGTCACTCCGCGTCCCTCTCCACCAGTTCCGGCCATAACTCAATCGCACTCATCACGGCCGTTCCCGCCGTCATTCCCAGACCACAAAGCGAGATGCGCGTCATCATCTGACCTACGTCGAGCAAAATTTGCTTGTCGCCGGCCCGCACTTCGCCGGTTTGGGCGATTCGGCGCAGAATGTCGGCCTGCTGGTTGGTGCCCATCCGGCAGGGGAAACATTGACCGCAGCTTTCGTGGGCAAAAAAGTGGGCGATGTCGTAGAGGCCGCGGCGCAAATCGGCCGTGTCGGCCAACACCATCACCACACCTGAACCCAGCGGCACATTCCAGGCGCGGGAATCTTCATTGGTCAAAGGCATATCCAGCTTGTCTGGGTCAATGAATTTACCGGCTGCGCCGCCCATCAAAACTGCCTGGACGGAACGGCCGTTAACCACGCCGCCGGCCATCGCAATCAGTTCCCGAATCGTCACGCCAAAGGGCAGTTCGTACACCCCCGGTTTGGCCACGTCACCGCTGAGGCAGAACAGCTTCGTGCCCGGCGATTTTTCCGTGCCCAGCTTGCGCCATTCGGCCACGCCCATGTCAAAGGCCGTCATCACGGCGGCCAGGGTTTCTACGTTATTGATGGCTGTCGGCTGGCGGAACAGGCCGTGCGTCGTCGGGAAAGGCGGCTTGATGCGCGGGTAGCCGCGCTCGCCTTCGATGGCGGCAAACAGCGCCGTTTCCTCGCCGCAAATGTAAGCCCCCGCGCCGCGCCGGATTTCGATGTCGAAATGGAAGCCATCTTTGCTCAAAATGTTTTGGCCCAGATAACCAGCTTTGCGTGCTTCTTGGATGGCGTGGTGGAGACGGCCGTATCCCCTCGGATACTCGCCGCGAATGAAAATCCAGCCCTTCTGCGCCCCAATCGCATACCCGGCCAGCGTTGCCGACTCAATCACGGCAAAGGGATCATCTTCCAGCAGCACCCGATCCTTGAACGTGCCCGGTTCGCTCTCGTCGGCGTTAGCCACAACGTGCTTGACTGTACCTGGCGCTTCGCGGGTAAAGCGCCATTTCATTCCCACCGGGAACATGGCCCCGCCGCGCCCAACAATACCGGAATTGGTAACGGCCGTAATCACTTCCTCCGGCGACACCGCCAACGCCTTCCGCAAAGCCGAATAGCCGCCGTGCGCTTCATAATCGGCCAGGTTGGCCGGGTCTACTTTTCCCACGCGCTGCAAAATGAATCGCGGTTCACCATAGGCCAGGGCCGTTGGCTCTGGTTGCTTGCCGGCCAATAGGTTGGGTACGTTGGCCGGCGTCAGGCTGCCGGTCGGCAGATCGTTGTGCAAAGCCGTTGGGGCGTGTTCACACATGCCCAGGCAGGGCGCCCGCCGGTAAGCCTGAGAGCCAGCCTGCGCTTCGATGGCCGCCATCACCGCCGCCGCGCCGCGATGCTGGCAGACCGGCCCCTCGCAAACCAACGTCGGCGCATCTTCGTGCGGCGCAGTATAGAATTCTTCGTAAAAGGTGGCCACTCCATAAACGCGGCTCTCCGGCACACGCGTATGTCGGGCCACTTGCAGCATCACGTTTTCCGGCAAGTAACCGTAGACGCCTTGAACCTCGTGCAAGATAGGTAAAATTGCCGCTTTTTCGTGGGGGTGGGCCGCTAAAATTGCCTCAAGTTGTGGTTCCATCTGTTCTCCTCAGCTCCAATGGGAAATACATCCCCTACACTTGCCCTAGCCTTATTCTATGCCAGAACACCGGAAGGTGGAGTAACAGATGTCATCTTTTCTGTAGGTCGATTGTCAGGAGTTTGGAAAAATAGAAAAAGCCGACACACTTTGTCTCGGACCATGTAGGGCGCGACCCAATTGGTCGCCCAATTTCTTGTGGCCACCAATTGGGTAGGCACAAGGCCTACCCCTACGACAAAATCAATTTTTCGATTTCGGCCAGTAAATCAGGCAAAGCAGCTTCGATTATTGGGGAGAGGGTTTCTTCGTAGCCCATCCGGTCGGCGTTGATGGTGACGAGGTGGGCGGAGGGGGAACGGCCGTACAACAACTTCGCATAAGCCAGTAATCCAGCCGGATCGACATGATGGGTAAACGCCCCTGGCTGTGGCGGCGCAGCTTGCACCGGCCGCACCATGACCGCACCGGCCGGACTTCCTACCGCCGCATCGACAAAAATAACCCGCTCCGCCCGGCTAATCGTTTCCGCCAGCTCCGGCATCAGTTGGTGGTAAGCTGCCGCCTCAACGGATTCAAGATGAAAGATGGATGATTCCCCGGAGTCATTCTGCCTTCTGCCTTCATCCTTCTGCTTTTGAATCTCCGCCACCACACGCCAGCCAACACCATCATCGCCACGAAGCGGATTGCCGTAGCCAATAATCAGAACCATGGGATTGATGATTGATGATTAAAGATTGATGATGGCAATAGGTCAATCATCAATCTTCAATCTTTAATTATTTTTTTCCCTGAAATTTCTCGTCCAGCACAGTCCCATCCGGGCTGAGAAGCTGCAATTGCAGCGGCATCTGACCCACGGCGTGGGTCGAACAGCTCAGGCAGGGATCAAAGGTCCGAATCACCGCTTCAACCCGGTTCAGCATCCCTTCTTTAATCTTCTCGCCGCGCACAAACTGCTTGGCTACCTGGTAAACACCCTTGTTCATCGCCAGATTGTTGTTGCCGGTGGCGATAACCATGTTCACCCATGTGATCAACCCCTGCTTATCGATTTTGTAATGATGCAGCAGCGTACCGCGCGGCGCTTCCGACATACCCACGCCCTCAAACGCATTTGGCTCGGCAAACGAACGTACATGGTCGTTCAGGATGTCCGGGTCGTTGAGCAGGTTGCGGATGCGCTCAATGCAGTAAATGATTTCGATCAACCTGGCATAGTGATAGTGGAACGAACTCAACACCGCGCCGCGCTGTAAGGAGCGAAATTCCGCCCATTCCTGATCGGCAATTTTCGTGCCGCAGCGGTCGATGATGTTCATACGCGCCAACGGCCCAACGCGGAAAATGCCTTCCGGGTAGCCCAACGGCTTGTAATAAGGCGATTTGAGGTACGAATCCGGTTCGACTGCTTCAGCCAACCACTTCCGGTAGGTCGCCGGTTCAAGCTGGTCAGCCACAATCTCGCCTACCGCATTCATGATGCGGATGCGGCCGGCATACATAGACAGGTCGCCTTTGGGGTTAACCATGCCCATGAACAGGGTGGGGAAATTGGCAAAGGTACGGATTTCATCGCTGAACTGGCTGAACGTGCCTTTGTACCAATCAATGGTGCGCTGCGCTCGCTTTAGAGCATCGGGAATCATGGCCAGAATGGTGTCTCGATCTTCTTGCGACAGCGGATGGCTGACGCCGCCGGGCACAATCCATGATGGATGGATGCGTTTGCCGCCCAACAGTTCGATGATTTGCTGGCCAAATTTACGCAGGGCAATACCGTCCTGAGCCAACTGGGGTGCTGCCTGAGCGACGCCAAAAAGGTGGCGTTTCGCCGGATCAGCGTCCATGCCCAGTACCAAGTCGGGTGATGAGAGATGGAAAAAGCTAAGGGCGTGGGACTGCGTAATTTGCGCCAGGTTCATGATACGGCGCAGGTTGCGCGCCGTGCGCGGCACGGTAACGGCCAGCAGAGCATCGCAGGTTTTGGCCGAGGCGATGAGGTGGCTGACGGGGCAGATCCCGCAAATGCGGGCGGTGAGGGATGGCATTTCGTGGAACGGCCGTCCCTCGGTCATCTTCTCAAAACCGCGAAATTGGGTCACATGAAAACGAGCGTCTTCGACACGGCCGTCATCATCCAGTTGAATCGTAATTTTGCTGTGTCCCTCAATGCGGGTCACTGGATCAATTGTGATTTGTTTTCCCATTAGGTTATCCTTAAGCGCCGAAACGGGTACGGCCGTCCAACACAGGCTGGCGTCCCGCCAACAGTTCCGTTAACACATAAAAAATGGTATCCGCCGAGGGTGGGCAGCCAGGGACAAATACGTCCACGTCTACCACCTGATGCACGGGCACCGACGTTTTGCGCAAAGGCGGGATAACTTCTACCGGAATGTGCTGATTGACAGCCGCGTTTTCCAGGTAAGCTCGGTTGAGGACATCCTGTACCTTGAACGGGTTACGCATCCCCGGCACATTAGCCGTCACGGCGCAGTCGCCCAACGATACCAGAACCTTGGTATGCGCCCGCACTTTTTGGATTTTCTCGAAATCTTCTTCACTGCTCACAGCCCCCTCAACCAGGGTTATGTCTACCATTTCCGGGAACACTTTCAAGTCCACCAACGGGCTGTAAACCAGGTCCGCCTGTTCGGCGACGGCCAGAATCCGTTCGTCAATGTCCAGAAAAGACATATGGCAGCCGGAGCAGCCGTCCAGCCAGACTGTGGCCAGCTTTGCTTTTTTTTGTTTGCTCATCATTAATCCTCTCGCATCATCTTTAAGTAAGGCAGGAAATCGCGTCGTTTACTCATTTCGGCCACCGACTTGCCTTTTTGCAGCAGCGCACCGGTAGGACATACCTGCACACATTTACCACAGCTTGTGCAGCTCTTGGAACTGCCCCACGCCTCATTCAAATCGGTAATAATGCGCGTATCCACGCCGCGCCCCATCGCGCCTTTGGTGTGTGCCCCCTCAACCTCGCGGCAAATGCGCACACAGCGTTGGCACAGGATGCAGCGGTTATGGTCCATGATGTAATAATCATGGGAGGCATCGACCGGCAGTACCGGATTAAGATAAGGCACGCCGACATGAGTCATGCCCAACTTGCTGGCCATATATTGCAAATCACAGTAGCCGTTAGAGACGCAAACGGAACAAACATGATTCCGCTCCGAAAACAGCATGTCCAAAATCATCAGGCGATATTTATGCAGCCGTTCCGAATTCGTGGACACATCCATCCCTTCCTCGGCATAAGTCATGCAAGCCGGCAGTAGGCGGGAGCTGCCTTTGATTTCCACCATGCACAGGCGGCAACCGCCCCATTCGGACAGCCCTTCCATGTGGCACAGAGTAGGAATGAAAATGCCGTTTTCTTCGGCTAGTTCCAATATTGTCTCGTCTTCACGGGCGCCAACGTCAATCCCGTCGATTTTTAAGGTCTTGATGCGTACGTTGGAATGTCTTTTCATGATTGCACCTCGGTTTGGGCAACGGCATCGGCAGTCGCTGTCGCCGTCCCTTCATCATCCAGCCCTTCAATCAAATCCGTATACTCCTGCCGGAAATAATGCAGTGTGCTAATAATCGGATTGGGCGCCGACTGGCCCAGACCGCACAAACTTGTATTTTGCACCATATCGCACAATTCTTGCAGCAGTTCCAAGTCACGCGGCTTCCCCTGGCCTTCATAAATGTTGGTCAGGATATTGTACATATGCACCGTTCCCACCCGGCAGGGAACACATTTACCGCACGATTCCGTCATGCAAAATTCCATGAAAAAGCGGGCCACGTCCACCATAGACGAACTTTCATCCATGACAATCATGCCGCCGGAACCCATGATCGATCCCAGCGCCCGCAGCGATTCATAATCGACCGGCGTATCAAAATGATCGGCCGGAATACAGCCGCCGGAGGGTCCGCCCGTCTGCACCGCTTTGCACGCGCCGCCGTCGGTGATGCCACCGCCAATGTCAAACACGATTTCGCGCAGCGACATGCCCATCGGCACTTCAATCAGGCCCGTGTTTTGTACGCTGCCAGCCAGGGCAAATACCTTGGTGCCCTTGCTCTTTGACGTACCGATGTTGGCGTACCATTCGCCGCCATTACGGATGATGGGAGCCACATTAGCAAACGTTTCCACATTATTGATGAGGGTTGGTTTCCCCCACAAACCATACTCAGACGGATAGGGTGGCCGCGAACGTGGCTGGCCGCGCCGGCCTTCGATGGACGAAATTAAGGCCGTCTCTTCGCCACAGACAAACGCGCCCGCGCCCAGGCGAATGTGCAGATTAAAGCTGAAGGTAGTACCGGCAATATTGCTGCCCAGCAGACCCATCCGCTGCGCCTGCCGGATCGCTATCTTTAACCGGGCCACGGCCAGCGGATATTCACCGCGCACGTAGACGTAACCTTCACTGGCGCCTACGGCATAGGCGGCAATGGCCATGCCTTCCAGAACGCGGTGCGGGTCACTTTCCAGCACACTGCGATCCATAAATGCGCCGGGATCGCCTTCGTCGGCGTTGCAGATGACGTATTTGAGTGGGCCGTCAGCTTTGGCCACAGTGACCCATTTCAAGCCGGTGGGATAACCGCCGCCACCACGCCCGCGCAGGCCGCTTTTGATGATTTCGTCGATGACAGCGTTGGGACTCATTTCGGTAACGGCCGTTAACAAAGCCTGATACCCATCGGCGGCAATATATTCCTCAATCCGCTCCGGATCGATTTCGCCGCTGTTTTCCAGTACAATCTTGGTCTGCCGCTGGAAAAAAGGCACATCAGTTGGACATACCAGCCGTTCCACCGCTTCCTTACCCAACGAATCCAAAATTTCGGGGGCATCAGCCGGTTTCACATTTTGGTACATCACTTTGGACATGTGACCATCTTCGTGATGCCCTTCTACTTCCACCAGCGGCCCTTGCGAGCACAGGCCCATGCAGCCAACACCTTTTACTTTGCAGCCGTGCCCATCAGCCCCTTCTTCCAGGGCGCTTTTGACATCATTACTTTGCGAAGATAGACAACCGGCGGCCACACATACCTTTACAACATGGCGGGCAGACTGATTGGATTCTCTCTCTTTTTCCGTAATTTCATCGAACTGTTCATGCAACATCGTTGTCGCTCCATTTTTCTAGCCGGGCCTGTAATTCCTGTGGGGTCAGCTTTCCAACCACTTCACCGTCAAATACACCTACTGGCGCCAACCCGCAGGAGCCTACGCAGCGAGCAGTTAACAAGGAGACCTGACCATTTTCTGTCGTTTCACCAGGTTTAATGCCCTGATCAGCTTCCATTTTGGTCAGCAGCCCTGGTATGCCTTTGATGTAGCAGGCGGTTCCGGTACATAGAACACAGGTATGTTTTCCAGCTGGTTTCAGGCTAAACAAATGATAAAAGGTGGAAACGCCGTAAACGGCGCTCAACGATACACGCAGCGAGTAGGATACATATCGCAGTGAAGCTTCGTCCAAATAGCCAAAAGTTTCCTGCACCGAGTGCAGTGTCTCGATAAGTGAATGCCGGGCAAAACCATTGCGCCGCATCGTGGCCTGGACAATCCGCCACCGCTTATCATCACTGGGGGGATCAAGTTTTTCACGTGGAACCATTGTCATCTCCAAAAAATTATTTGCGTAAAAACAGAAGACAGATCTCAAAATGGCTCCGTCTTCTGTTCAATTTGAGAATTATGAACCTGAGAAAATTAAATCGGTAAACGCCCAAAACACACCTCAGGTTCATTTAGCGATTCAACGACTGGGTAGATTACCGATCAATTTATGAATCGCCATTATTCACAACCCATTTTAATTATCGTTATTTTGACACAAAAGAGTCAGTGTGAGATGTCATTTGATTTGTGTGACAAACGGCACGTACTAAACGCGACAAAGAGGTAATAAAAAACTGCCGTTTCGGGGGAAACGGCAGTTCACGTTCACACTGGCTGTGGCTGCTTTCTAACCGCGCCACCTCTGGTTAAAATGTCAGATTACGTCCTTTGCCTGTATAGATAAATTTATCACCACCATCACGATTCCATCGCACTTACATGCTGCTGATAGGCAGCGACCAGGTTGGCCTCGATGGCATCGTGGCGCGGTCCTTGCTGTCCCGGCGTCTGTTTGGCTGTCCGAAACACCTCTTTCATGCAGCGCTGGCAAAGAAAATAACCAATTAAAACGCCAACCTCGCGATAGATAAACGCATTCAATGACACGACATCCTTGCTCTTGTACTGGACCTTGCCTACCTGCTGGCCGCAGCCGGGACAAATGCCGCTGTCGTTGAACCAATAGGATTTAACTGCATCACCAAATTGCGCCTGCATTTGCAAAAACATTTGCGTCAAGGCGTTATCGATGGATTCGTCGGAATTCATAAGCCCACCCTTTTTGTAACGGCCGTTCCTGGCGAAACGGCCGTCTTCCTACTCATTCAGTTAACTGGCTAATGTCGCCGTCAGCGTGACTTCGGGCACGGCCGCTAACGCCCGCGAAATAGGACAGCCGGCCTTCGCTTTTTGGGCCAATTCCTGGAACTGCGCTTCTTCCAGACCGGGAACGGCCGCTTCCATCACCAGTTCAATCTTTGTAATCAGCGGCCCGCTGTCATCGCGGCCCAAATGAACCGTCGCCGTCGTTTCGATGCTGGTAGGATTGAAGCCTTCTCCGCTCAACAAGGCCGAGAGGAACATCGAATAGCAGCCGGCGTGCGCCGCGCCAATCATCTCTTCCGGGTTGGTTCCTTTTTCATCTTCCTCAAACCGAGAGGCAAAGGTAAACGGCCCTTCAAAATGGCCGCTGCCCGATTTCATCAAGCCATTGCCTTCTTTTAAGGTGCCTTTCCAGGTTGCTGTTGATTGTCTTACTGTCATTTTTTTCTCCTTTTTTAAAATTAACCGCAGAGGCGCGGAGGACGTGGAGTTTTTCTCTGTGCTCTCTGCGTCTCTGCGATTTTATAGGTTTTTAATGGATTTCCACCGGGTCCTTGATCGCGCCCCGATCAAGTAGTGACGTTCACATTTCTCCATGATAAGCAATGTAGTGTGAATCCAGACGAAAGCCAACATCCTGATATATGGCAATCGTTCGCTCATCATCGCCATAAGACAAAAGTTGAATTTCTTTTGGATGCTCTGATTGTAAATGACGGGCGACGGTCAACAGTAACGGCCGTTGCAGTTCCAAATGGCGATATTCCGGAGCCGCGCCGGGACTGTCTACTACATTCACCGCCTCCCTCGAAACACCAAAACATAAACCTGCCACATCCCCATCAGGCGTAAAGGCCAGGAAAATGTTTTCCGGCTGCCAACGGGTAGGAATTAATGTCGCCATTACTTCTGGCGTTGATGGTTTTTCGTTTTCCGAGTGACCCCACATATCGCTGTAACTACGGTTTGCGATTGCCGCCAGAACAGCAAAATCCCCCACCTCAGCAAGGCTTCGTACCGTAAAACCAGGCGGCCAAATTGGTTCGGCAAATACTTGTGTTTTCGGAGCGCCCAAAATCCATGAAGCGCCTACCGGTTCATATCCGCGCTGACGAAGAAAAGTGACAGCGCCATCATTTCGGGCATTGGCATAGACGATAAAATGGTCGGCGCCGGTAGTCTGGCCGCGTTCAAGCGCCTGGTCTAGTAGTCTCGACCCCAATCCTTGCCGCCGCCAGGCGGGATGAACGGCCGCATATCCCGTACACCGCGTACCGGCCCGCCCAGAGACAGAAGCGTAACCAATCAATTCACCAGATTGATTAGGATTGTCAACAACCCAGCTATCCAAACGAGGATCGTAATTGGTCCAGGTCAGTTGTTGGCGGAGAGCCTCTTCAGATACATCTTCGCCGTCCTCATCATGAGCTTCAACGACCGTTAATAGTTTATGCAATTGCAACAAATCTTCATCAGGTTCATACGTGCGAATCGCAAACATCAGTGAATCTCCACCGGGGCTTTAATAGCGCCCCGGTCAAATAAAGGCTCTGATTCCCACTCTGCTGGTGGGATGATTTTTTAGACGTTAACGGCCGTTCATCAAGCCGATGCATACACCGTTTCAGGAATTCTTCCAGCAAGATTTCACTGGGATGAATGGAAGGTGATTTTTCTTCACTCATCTTACACTTCAGCTAACGCCACCGATTGAAATCGGCGTCTGCAATAGGAAACAGGCTCAAGCCTGTTCATTTGCGCCTCTGGCAACGTGCTTGAGCACGTTTTCTATGGCAGCCTATGAATTTCATTCATAGGCGAAGGTTCAATGAATTTCTACCGGGTCTTTAATTGCGCCCTGGTCGAAGAGGGGCGTCACTTCCCAGCCTTTGGGTGGCGCGATTTTTTGGACGTTAACGGCCGTATTCTTATAATCCGGTATCTTCGCCCGCTTGTCCAACTGGACCGTCGTCAACAAATTAGCCGCTGCTTCGGCAAAGTGGAAGGGGATAAACACTGTTTGCTGTGGCGAACGACCGGTCACCAACACGCGCAGCTTAATCGCCCCGCGCCGCGAACTCACTTCCACCCAGTCGCCAGTCTCCAGTCCCAACTTCTCAGCATCATCGGGGTGCATTTCGCAGGTGGCTTCCGGGTAGATGTTGTCCAAGGAAGAGCGACCGGTCATGGTACGGCCGTGCCAGTGATACAACACCCGCCCCGTACTCATGTTAAACGGATATTCCGCGTCCGGCTGTTCCGATTCCGTGCCAAATTCCACCTCCCAGAACTTGCCCCGGCCGCGCGGGAAACTCGTCTCAAACAAATACGGCGTGCCTGGATGATCGAAGCTGGGGCAGGGCCAATGAACGCCACCCTCGCGGTCAATCCGGTCGTAGTCAATGCCGCCAAAATCGGGCGTCAACTGGCGCATCTCCTCCCAAATCTCAGACGGATGGCTGTAATCAAAACCGGCCGTCATCGTCACCCCCAGCCGCTTTTCGATGCGCCGACCCAAATCACAAATGATGTCCCAATCGGGGCGTGAATCGCCTACTGGCTCCACCGCTTTGCGACAGCGCTGCACCCGCCGGTCGGTGTTGGTAAACGTGCCGTCTTTCTCGGCAAAACTCACGGCCGGCAAAATCACGTCGGCCATTTCACCCGTTTCGTTAATGAAAATGTCCTGGCAAACCAGAAAGTCCAACGCCTCTAGCGCGTGACGGGAATGATTCTGGTTCGGCTCACTCATCATCGGATTCTCGCCCAAAACGAACATGGCTCTTACCGATCCGGTAGCCGCGCCATCAACCATTTCCGTGGCTGTCAAACCTGGTGTGGGACTGAGCTTCACGCCCCAAAACTGCTCAAATTTCTGCTGAATATCAGGATTGGCCACGCTTTGATAGGCCGTGTAAACGTTGGGCAGCCCACCGCTGTCGGAGCAGCCCTGTACATTATTTTGGCCGCGCAGCGGATTCAACCCGGTGCCCGCCTTGCCGATGTGACCGCACATCATTGCCAGATTAACCAGCGTCAGCGTGTTGTCTGTGCCATGTGTGCTCTGGCTGATGCCCATACCCCAGAAAATCGCGCCCCGTTCGGCTCCGGCATACAGCCGCGCCGCCTCGCGGATTTGCTGCGCCGGGACGCCGCTCACTTCCTCAGCCCATTCTGGCGTGTACGGCTCCAGCGATTCGATGTATTCGCTAAATCCTTCCGTCCGCTGGGCGATGAAGTCGGGATTGTACAATTTCTCTTTAACGATGACGTGAGCCATCGCCTGGAAGACGGCCACGTCGGTGCCCGGTTTTTGCCGCAGCCACTGGGTGGCGAAATTGGTCATGCCAATCTGGCGCGGGTCAACGACGATGAGTTTGGCCCCATTCTGGCGCACCGCCCGCTTCAAAAAGTTGGAGATGACCGGATGGGTTTCGGTGGTGTTGGAGCCGGTGACGATGAAGACGTCCAGATTTTCCATCTCGGCGATGGAGTTGGACATGGCGCTGGTTCCTAACGACAACTGCAAACCGGTCACCGACCCGGCGTGGCACAGCCGGGCACAGTGATCGACGTTGTTGGTTCCCAGCAGGGCGCGCACCATCTTTTGGAAAAGGTAGGTGTCTTCATTGGTCGCTTTAGCGCTGGCGTAGGTGGCGATGGCATCACCGCCCTGATTCTTAACCACGCGCACCAGTTCGTCGGCCACCAAATCCAGCGCTTCATCCCAACTGGCCTCCCGCCAGACCGGTTTGGCGCTGCGGCCTTCGTCCCGGTTAGCGCGGATGAGGGGTCTTTTGACCCGGCCGGGATGTTTGACATAATCCGTCCCAAATCGGCCCTTGACACACAACATGCCGTAGTTGGGCGCAGCATCAAACGGCGCTTCAACGGCGTAAATGGTGCCGTCTTTGAGGTTCAAATTCATCTGGCAGCCCACCCCACAGTAAGGACATGTTGCTCGTACAACCTTATCTGGGGTTATCATCTCTTGCCTCCAAGGGAAAGTAATTAAGCTTTACTGTGTTCCTGCGTCGCAACATTTGCACTCTCCTTCTTATTTGAACGCCAGAAGAGAAATACGCCAATAGCAATTATCTGAGTAATGACAAAATTTCTAAAGGCGGGGAAGAACGCTATCTCTAGGACAGAATTATTCGGAGTATGGGGATTGTAAAAGACAGTTACCAGTTTGCCGGGAGCATAGAATTTGTATATATCATTTTCGTTACAGAAATAGATGGGGTAATTTCCAACATAATCTTTTTCAGGGTCATAATACCTTGTAAAATCCGTGATTTTGTCAGATTCATATGCGACCTCATCAACAGTATACCTATATTGAACTCTAGCCCGATAAACTGGACCTTTGCTCATAAATACCTCTGGATGAGATACTACAATTTCGCCCGAAGTAGATTCCCACCACATCCTGGATCCATTTTGAACAAGTTCAACCACTTCCCAAATAGACAACCAAGCGTAAACAAAGATGGCAAATGATAGCCATAACAAGTTGGGTAATTGATTGCGAGGTTTCATAAAATTTACTTGGAAGACCTGTTACTTATCCTGTCACCCTTTTCACCATAAACTTCTCCAACCCGGCCAGCGCTGTCTTGCGGACACGCTTCTGCACCAACGGCGTCCAGCCCAGAAACAGCCCCATCGGCCCCAACGCCATCCGCGTCCAGCGCCACAAATCAAAGCTGTCCTGATGGCGAATGATCAGACCATCCTGAAATTCAAAAGCGGCATCAACGACGTTGTGAACTTTGCGCCCGGTTGAAAAAGTGTAGGTTGCTTCCCAATGGGCACGGCCGTTCTGCTCATCCGCACTAGCCGCAGCGACCACATCACTAAAAACAACTTGCAAATCCTGGCCTCTCTCGCAGAGCATATGCCACATCGCTTTGGCCTGATTACCGTGCAAATCCGTGAAAACCGGGTCAGAAAAATGGATGTTGGGATGGTAACAGGCAATCATGCCGGCGTAATCTTTTTGCTGAAAGGCCGTGTAAAATTTTGTGATGAGTTCTTGATTGTTGTTCATTGTTTCCTTTTCCGACTGCGGCGGGTTTGTTGAAAAATTTCGTCAGGGCTGACCCCCTGCTCCAGCATGGCCTGGCGCTTGGGTTTGAGTGCGCCGGTCGGGCAAACACCGACACATTGGCCGCAGAAGACGCAGGTCGTGTCGGTCATGCCATCGCCCATGAAGGTGCCGATTTGGGTGTGGAAGCCACGGCCGTCAAAACTCAAAGCAAACGTGTACTGGGCATCCTCAGCACAAACCTGGACACAGCGCCAGCAGTTGATGCACTGGTTGTAATCGCGCAAATAAAAAGGATTGTCGTCATAAACCGGAGCCGTGCGCTTTTCGCTGTCTTCAAACCGTGACGTGTCCGCACCATATTCTTTCATGTACCCCAAAATCTCTGGCGCTTCTTCAAGATTAACGGTCGAAGCCAGCATTTCCAGGATGGTGCGACGGCCGCGCTGAACATCTTCGCTCTGGGTGTTGACCGCCATTCCCTCGGCCACCTCGGTGACGCAAGCCGCCGCCTGCACCCGCCAGCCCACATCCACCGAACACAAACGGCACAATCCATTAGCCGACAAATGCGGATGATAACAAATCACGGGAATATCAATCCCCGCTTCTTTGGCCGCGTTGTAAATCGTCGTACCAGCCGGTACAGTCACTTCTTGTCCGTCGATGGTGAGGGTGATGGGTTTGGTCATAATTTCTCCGAAATGGAGACTGGAGATTGGAGACTAGAGACTGAACCAATCTCTAGTCTCCAATCTCTAATCTCCCAAAATCCTTTCTGGGTGCGTGTAAATCCGCATCCGATCTTGCCGCAGGTAGGCGACGATGGCGATGTTCCACGTTTCAGCCAGGGCGACGGAAAGGCTGGTGGGCGAGGTGCGGGAACAGATGATGGGGATGCCCATGCGCCGCGCTTTGTTGATCATTTCGCTGCTGATACGGCCGCTGCTGAGTAAGATGCGGTCTTGGGTGACAACGTTGGCTTGCAAAGCGGCCCCGGCCAGTTTGTCCAGGCAGTTGTGACGGCCGACATCCTCGACTTGCAATAAAACTTGATCGTGGGTGGCGAGAACGGCCGTATGCACCCCTCTCACCTCTTTGTACGTTTCAGCTCCCAAATGAAGCTGTTTCATCAAATCAACAAGCTGCTCCGGCGTCGCTGCCAAATCAGAGACAAGTGGCTCGTGTTTTTGCGATAAATCATCAAAAGTCACGCCGCCGCCACAGCCAGCGGTGATGATGGCTCGCTTGGGCAGTTCCAACTTGACATCTTGCAGCCACACATCGACGCACGTTTTGCTTTTAGACGGCCGTATCTGCCGCACATCCGCCGCACTCTGAATCAAACCCTCGTTGAACAAAAAGCCCAACGCCAGCTTATCCAAATCGTGCGGCGAACACATAAACGTCGCCAATTCCTGCCCGTTGACAGAAATACAGGCCAGCGCCTCTTCGACGACTGCGCCGTCGATGGTTTGCGGGCCTTGCCCGTTCAGGCTGATGTATTGAGCAGGTTTTATGCCAGTCATAAGTCATTGACGCGAAACGTGAAGATTGTTCACGTTTTACGTTTTACTCCACCAATTCCGGCCACAGCTTAATCGCACTCATCACGGCCGACCCCGCCGTCTGGCCCAGGCCGCAGAGCGAGGTTTCCGTCATCGTAAAGCCTAAATCGAGCAGCTTTTGTTTGTCGGCAGGCTTCGGTCCGTCGTTGTGGGCGATGCGATCCAAAATTTCCATTTGGCGCTGCGTACCAAGCTGGCAGGGGAAACATTTGCCGCAACTTTCGTGGGCAAAAAA
>JBNKZT010000121.1:0-15823 GCA_050301775.1 Promineifilaceae bacterium (SeqCode) | reverse complement strand
AGGGGATGTTCACCGACCATGTAATGGGTTCCAGAAACCAGTTTTATATTTGGCCGTTGGCGGCGGGACTCAGCGTATTGTCGGTGGCCGACGCAGAAGAGCAAGTAGTAACGGCCGTTCATCTCCACCAACTGCGGAACCTCCATATGCCCAAACTCGCGCGGCGCGGCCACAGGCGCACCTGCTTCCCAATCGATCAAATTGTCAGAGGTAGCATGGGCGATGACACCCCGTTCAGATTTGTGTCCCTGGTTGCTGCGAGCGGTGATGAAGGCGTGGAAACGGCCGTTTAACTCAAAAATCCACGGATCGCGCCACGCATGATCGTGCCACATCTCCAAATCGAGCATTTCATACCACTGCGGGTTCGCCACAATCAGCGGGTTTTTAGGGTGCTTTTGCCAGTCGATTAGATTTTTCGATGTTGCTAATCCGATTCGTTGAATGAGGCCTTTTTCTTGAACCTTCGCGCCGGTATAAAACAAATACCATGTATCATCATGATGAAAAACGCTGCCGGTCCAGGTTGAGGCATTGTCCCAGACATCTTCGCTTTTGGGGGAAGGACGCAGCGCATCAGGCAAAACGTCCCAATTAACTAAATCCTGTGACACGGCATGACCGATAGAGACATGCCAGTGGCGCATCACCTCTTTGGGTAGATTGCGCGGCGCTTGTAAGTAAAAAATGTGGGTGTCTGGTCCATCCTGTGCAAACCAGAAATCCCAAACCCATTTGTCTTCTAATTTTAAAGTCATGATTACCCTATGGAACTTGACGTGTTAATGCTCTTGATAAAAGTTCGTTGGAAAACAAAGAGAAGTGACAGAGTACTCAAGCAATTTGGCTTTGCATTGAGACCAACCTATGGTTCTAGCAGATCAATGTGTTCTCCCTGGTCTGTATCTACCCGGATAGCCCAATACTTCCATGTGCCATCTTTGTTTGTGGCATTGACGCGAATTGTTGCGCCGGCGTTTGGGCCACGGAGCGGGATGTACAACTGAGCCTCGCCCCCGTTTGAAACATTTACGGCTCCCTGTGTAAACCATCCGACTGTCACAGGTTCTCCTAGTGCTTGGCGAACCTCTTGACTTCTTAGGGCAAGGTCAACAGTGTGCTTGTATGGCTCAGTCGTGCGGATCGTGGCGACAGACCCTATTATGCTTATCACCATGCAGAGAATAGAGAGTAAGACCAAAATTCCAACCGCCACGCCAACGGTTTTGAGCCTTTCGTGTTTTTTAACTTTGTTCATCAGGCCCACTTCTGCTGGTTATTATGATTCAGAGCTTCCTGGTGGAACGTAAAAATTGGCTGGGTTGAGCTTATAAATTTCCAGATTGCGAACGGTAACGGCCGTTCCCTCTGCAAACAATTCCACACCCAAACTGTCCACATTCGGGAAAATTTGCTCAGTGAACGAAACCAATCCACCGTTGGCAAACACTTCAACGGATGAGCTGTCTACAAAAATATGCAGCCGTAACACGCCGTCCATCGGTTTGAGGTGGGCGACATGGATGGCAGCAAAATCGTCATCAAAATCTGCCTGCCCTGCATGAGTGCGATCCACGAATATGGTTTGGCTTTTTGGTGCGTATCCAATCGTCGTTGCTTCATCATCACCCACGCGTACACGAATGCCCAGGCTGTCGGCTTCAGTAGGCGTTTCTATCTCAGCAATGATTTCCAATGCTGCGCCGCGTGCCATTGACAGGGGAACGGTTTCAGCGTTGATGGTCAGGTCTTGCCAGGCATATTGGATGTTGCGCAGTTGGGTGAGTTCGGAAACGGCCGTTTGCACCAACCGAATCCCATCCTCCGTCTCAGTCAAACTCAATTCACGCGGAATCGTCATCGAACCACGCCAAGTTGACGTGGGAATGGTGTTGGCATAACGCCAATTGCTCATCCAGGCCAGCCAGATGAAACGGCCGTTTGGCTGCCCGATATTGGGCATATCGTTCCACGATTGCGCCGCATAAAAGTCAGCACCAAAATCAACCCATAAAACCGTATCTTTACCATTCTCGCTGGTAAAAGTCTGCCCATCAAAATCGCCGACAAAGTATTGCATGCCACTGCCGCCGGCCGCTGCACCATCACCAATACTTGCGGTGAGCACCCACCGTGATTCTGACCCATTATCGATTGGCAGTTTAAACAAATCGGGCGTTTCCCATACCGCTGCTGTTGCGCCGTACCCGAACCCGAAGCTGCCGCTTGGCTGCCACTCCTTCAAGTTGGGCGATGTGTAAAACAGGATGGCGTTGCCCACGGCAAGTGCCATCACCCAATGGCCTTTTCCTTCACCATCGTCATACCACATCACCTTGGGATCGCGGAAATTGTGCGCGTTGGGTGGGGTGGGAATAACCGGATTGCCTACATACTTTGTCCAACTGCGACCCTTGTCATTGCTGGTGGCAATGGCCTGGCTCTGCTGATGCGTTGCCGGGTCATGGTAGGTGTAGACAGCGACCAAGGCTTCTTTGCCGAAAACGGCCGTGTTCTCCCAATCAATCACCGCATTTCCAGAATAGATATGGCCCAACTCATCGGGTGCGAGTGCGATGGGCAAATGCTGCCAATTCACCAAATCTGTGCTGACTGCATGACCCCAATGCATGGGACCCCAAACCGTGCTATCAGGGTGATATTGATAAAAAAGATGGTATTCACCCTCGTAGTAGACCATGCCATTCGGGTCATTCATCCATTTTTCGGGGGGCGTAAAGTGAAACTGTGGCCGATATGCCTCATTGCGTGTGAGTGATAATAAATCGAGTGGTCGAGGATTGTGCATATAGAATATTCCCGCTGAAATCAGGATGAGCGTAACAACTATTGCAGGCAGCAACAGCTTATGAAGTTTCATGAGATTGCTGGCTTCAGAATGGTCCAATCTTTAAGATTGGACCATTCTATGTATGACAAAAAGGATTACCCCTTCACACCACTGGCAGCAATACTTTCGATGAAAGCACGTTGTAATGAAAGATAGAGGATCAACACGGGAATGGTGATGATGGACAGATAGGCCATAATTTCCCCCCAGGCCACATTAAGCTGGAAGAAGTATGACACCCCAATTTGCACCGGGCGCAGTTCTTCCGACTGTACAACCATGATTGGCCACAAATAGTCACCCCATTTAGCCAGGAAAGTGAGAATGGCAACGGTTGCCAATACGGGGCCAGAAATTGGCAGGTAAATCTGGCGGTAGATTTGGAACCAGCTTGCGCCGTCAATGCGTGCCGCTTCCACCAGCTCATACGGCAATGATCTAAAGAATTGCACAAACAAGAAAATAGCAAACGCACCGGCTATAAAGGGGATGATTTGTACGTGATAGGAATCAAGCCAGTTTGACGAAATGCAGAGAACAGCACCCGTATCGCAATCGGAAATATTGATCCAGGGCAGCTTGCTGACGATCAGCAGCAATGGAATCGCAATCGTTTCAAATGGCACAATTAGCGTGGCAATGATCACGGATAGCACAATGTTTTTGCCTTTCCAACGCGGCACGGCAATGGCAAACCCCGCCATCGAATTGATAAATATGCTCAGGATGGTCGTTGTGCCGGTGATGAACACGGAGTTCAAAATGAAGCGGGCAATGGGAACACGCTGAAATGCCTCGATGTAGTTGTCAAAGGAAAGATCGCCATAGGGGATAAAGGCCAGTAGCGAACTAGAGTCTCGCAAAAGCTGAATGTCGGGTTTCAACGAGGAAACCAACATAAACACAATTGGAAACAAAAAGATTAAAGCGACGATACTCAAAAGGGCATAACGGCCGATTAAAGAGACTGTTTTATTCATTTTAATCGTTCTCCCTGGTTAAAAAGCGTTGAATCAGAGCCACGGTTAAGACCATCAAAAAGAAAAAGACAGAGATGGAAGACCCATAAGCGATGTCTTGTTTTTGAAAACCGCGCTGTACCGCCTGGTGAATAACGGTTGTAGTGGCATCGAGCGGGCCACCCCTGGTCATGATGTCTACCTGGGTAAACAGGCTAAAGGCGGCCATGGTGATGGTGATGAGAACGAAAACGGCCGTATTTCTCAACCCCGGCCACGTCACATACCGGAACGTCTGCCACGTGTTTGCGCCGGCTACAGCCGCAGCTTCATATAACACACCGGGAATCGTTTGCAATCCCGCCAGCCAAATCACCATATGAAACCCAACCGCCTGCCAGATAGACATGATGATGATCGCGGGCATAGCCATTTTTTCGTTGCCCAGCCAATCAATGGGTTTGATATTCCCGAAAGAGATCATGCCCAGCAAATTGTTTAGTAAACCATTGTCCGCGTCATAAATAAAGCGCCACAAAATCGAGACAATGACCATTGAAATAACGACGGGTATAAAGTAAATCGTACGGAAAATATTGATACCGCGCAGCTTTTGATTGATCATCAATGCCAGCACCAGCCCAAGCCCACCCTGTACCGGCACAATCACGACGGCAAAGTAGAGGATGTTGAGCACAGATCGCAGAAAAACCGAATCTCCTGCTAACACGGTGTACTGGGTGCCATTGCGCACCCAAGAGAACGATTCTTGTAATCCATCCAGTTCCGGGTAATCGGGATTGTTGCGCGTAAAGTTACGAGCACGGGGGAAGGTGAGGTTGCCTTCTTCATCCAGAATATAGTCACCTGTTTCAGGATCGACTTCTGCCTCGATGGGAAAGACGCGTACGGTTAACAGCCGCTCAAAGTTGCGCATACCCACAAACTCTGTTGGATTGGGTGAGATCAGGCGTTGATTGGTAAACGCAAACCCAAACGCCATAAAAAATGGAATGATTAAAAACATGAGCATCAAAATCGCCGCAGGCGCGATCATGACGTAGCCGGCCCGCGACTCTTGCTTGCGCATACGGGCCTGCCTGCGTGAAGTGGACACATTGGCTGCGGAAGCGGCCGTTGATTGGGATGAACTAGGTGTGGTCATAAGTAAGTCCTCCTTTGCCATATCTGGCGAGTTGTTAGCTGGTAGGCCAGCTTTTTGCTGACCTACCGAGCTATTTATCACCAGTTGCGGTTTGTAAATTGAATAGAAAAGGAGTCTTTTATTATTGTCCTGTGGCAATAGCATCTTCCTGAATGGATGGGCCAACCACCGAACCATCAAAACCATACCCATTGTTTGCTTCAATGTCGGCATTGATTTCATCGGCTGCGGCGTCAAGCGCGTCAATTACATCTGCGCCATTGGCAATGTCAGCCAATGCTTTTTCAAAAGTCAACGCGGCAGACAGATAAGCAGGTGTTGCTGGTCGTAGTGTTCCCTGCTGGTTGCTTAGTTCAAAGAACACTTCCAGCGGACCACCAGGAGCATAATTCTTGGTGAGAGCAGCTGCGCTTAGTGTTGAAGGAACGAGGCCAATGCCATTGGAGAAATCTGCTAAGTATTGATCCTGAATCGCAAATTCAATGAAATCGAAGCCACATTCTTTGTTTTCAGACGCAGAGGACACGCCAAACTGCCAGGAAGCGGCGCCGATGCGGCTGCCGTTGCCAAAGTTAGGAGCAGGCAGGAACATCATATCATCGCCAAAGGCGTCGAGCGCGCCCAATGCGGCCCAGTTACCGTTCCATTGCAAAGCATATTTGCCATCAATGAAACCGGTATCCCGGTCTGCACCATCTTGGGATGTACCTGGAGCCAGGCCACGTTCAAACAGGCTTTGCCACCATTCGCCAAACGCAACAGCTTCCTCGCCATTGATTACACCTTCAGCCGTCGTGTAGGTAGAACGGTCCATAATGTCGCCACCGAAGCTTTGCAGCAGCGGGGAGAATGCGTAAGGATACCATTCACCGGTCCAGGCCATGCCAGGATCGAAGGCATATTCATAGTCTCCCGTTGCTTGCAATGTTTCCAGTGCGGCATCAAATTCCGCTAAATCCCACGGGTCGTCCAACGTTGGGATGCGAATATCATTGGCTTCGAGGACAGAACGGCGGGCGTACATGCCGATGGCAGCGTCCCACAAACCGACTGAGTAAACTTGACCATCCCATGTGCCAATGGCACCGGGCAGGAAGCCATCCAATGCACCGGCTGACAGTTCGAGGGGAGCCATGTAGCCTGCCCACGCCCAGTTAGGCATGACAGGTCCATCTACGTCAATGATGTCGGGTAAGTCACCAGCCAGAGCGGCAGCTACGATAGATTCGTTGTAGCTTTCTTGTGGGAAGTCTTGAATTGAGACTGAACAAGCGCCTTGCGAGCTGTTAAAGTCGTCGATGATGTTCAGCAAAATGGCGCGTTCGGTTTCGTTGCCTGCACCGTGATACCACATGGATACAGCGGTTGCGTCGCCAGATTCGGCTGTGCCACTGTCGGCTGGTGCGGCTGAAATTTGGCCTGTGGCAATCGCATCTTCCTGAATGGATGGGCCAACCACGGAGCCGTCAAAACCGTAGCCATTATTTGCTTCGATGTCGGCATTGATTTCGTCGGCTGCGGCGTCCAATGCTTCCAACACGTCTGCGCCATTGGCAATGTCGGCCAATGCTTTCTCGAAGGTGAGTGCAGCAGAGAGGTAAGCGGGCGTTGGTGGGCGCAGGGTGCCCTGCCGGTTGCTCAGTTCATAGAAGACTTCCAGCGGGCCACCAGGCGCGTAATTTTCGGTGAGGGCAGTGGCACTAGGGGTGGAAGGAACGAGGCCAATGCCGTTGGAGAATGCAGCCAGATATTCATCTTGGATGGCAAACTCAATGAATGCGTTTGCGCCTTCTTTGTGTTCAGAGTTTGAAGAGACGCCAAACTGCCAGGAGGCGGCACCGATGCGGCTGCTGTTGCCAAAGTCAGGCGCGGGCAAAAACAGCATGTCATCACCAAAGGCGTCGAGTGCAGGTATTGCAGCCCAGTTGCCATTCCATTGCAAAGCGTATTTACCGTCAATGAAGCCGGTGTCGCGGTCTGCACCATCTTGGGAGGTGCCTGGAGCCAGGTCGCGTTCAAACAAGCTTTGCCACCATTCGCCAAATGCGATGGCTTCGTCGCCGTTGATCGCACCTTCAGCGGTGGTGTAGGTGGAACGGTCGATGATGTCGCCACCGAAGCTTTGCAGCAGTGGGGAGAATGCGTAAGGATACCATTCACCGGTCCAGGCCATGCCGGGATCGAAGGCATATTCATAGTCACCTGTTGCTTGCAATGTTTCCAGTGTGGCATCAAATTCCGCTAAATCCCACGGGTCGTCCAACGTTGGGATGCGAATATCATTGGCTTCGAGGACAGAACGACGAGCGTACATGCCGATGGCTGCATCCCACAACCCGACCGAGTAAACTTGACCATCCCATGTGCCAATAGCACCAGGTAGGAAGCCATCCAATGCGCCTGCTGATAAATCGAGGGGGGCCATGTAGCCTGCCCATGCCCAGTTGGGCATGACAGGACCATCTACGTCAATGATGTCGGGCAAATCACCAGCCAGGGCAGCGGCAACAATGGATTCGTTGTAACTTTCTTGCGGGAAGTCTTGGATTTCGACTGTGTAATTGCCTTGGGAGGCGTTGAAGTCGTTGATGATGTTGAGTAAAATGGCGCGTTCGGTGTCGTTGCCTGCGCCGTGATACCACATGGTGAGGGCGACAGGATCTGCCATGGCCTCTGCGGCTGGTTCTGCAACGGTTTCTTCTTGGACAGTGCCAGTGTTTGCATTATCTGTTTCTGTGGTTTCTGTATCGCTACCGCCACAGGCAGCCAACACCATCGCTACTATCAACAGGCAAGCTAAACTAAACCACCATTTACGCTGGTTTTTCATTTTTTCTCTCTCCTTATTTAATTTAAGAAATTGTCAGGAAGTTAAGCTCAATAAAGGTTAATAAAATTAAATTCTTTTACACAGTTCAGAGAATGTTTCGTCTTTTTTGTATTAAAAGGACCACCTCCTTGTAGCGTTTCTGTTTTTAAGCTGAATTACGCTCAATCAATGGACAATTCATAATGTGTTGTAAATGTTTGTCTATTGGGTCTTCTTTGTTGATTAATTTCAAAAGATACTCGACGGCCCATTGTCCCATTTCATAGTGAGGCAGTTTCATTGTTGTTAAAGATGGATATAAATGGGCGGCAATCAATTCCTGATTATCAAAGCCAACAATTGCCACATCTTCAGGAATAGAAAGGCCGAGTTTTCGTAAAGCATCATAAGCACCCATGGCCATGCGGTCGTTGTAGGAGAACAAGGCGGTAGGAGGAGATAGCTGGTCCATAATTGCCATCGTGGCATCATAGCCGCCGTTGGGCAGGCTTTCTCCGGTTTGCACCAGTTTTTCATCGAATGGTATTTGGAATGAGGCTAATGCTTCTTTGTAGCCTTGTAAACGGCCGTGTTTTGCCGGAACATCAGCTGTATCAAGGAGTAAACCAATCCGGCGGTGCCCTTTATGCAGGAGGTGCAGCGTGGCTTCCCGCCCTCCGGTTACTTCGTCAGGGACAACTGACGGGAAAGAGTGATCGGCGTCGAAACAGTCGAGTAAAACGGTGGGAATCTTTCGCAGTTCTTCTGGCGGATGAACTTCTCGATGGTACATCGTCGCGTAAATGATGCCATCCACCTGACGGTCGAGCATAATGTTTACAGATGCTTCTTTCATTTCCTGATTGCCACCCGTATTGATCAACAAAATTATGTTGTTATGCTGCCAGGCCAGGTCTTGAGCACCTTGAATCATGAAACCGGCGTACGGGGTAGTGGCAATCTGGTCAGAAATAAAGCCAATGGTATGTGTTTTCTGTGATCGCAAGCTCTGGGCGAGTGCATTGGGGCGATAGCCTAATTCTTCAACGGCCGTCCACACTCGTTCCTGAGTTTCCGGCGGGATATTGGCATCGGGGACTTTATTGATGACGAAGGATACAGTCGTTCGGGAGACGCCGGCCAGTTCGGCTACGTCTTGCATAGAAGGTCTTTTAGTTTTAGAGGTTTTTTTAGCCATGCCCGAATTTTACTGTATCAGAGATCAAATGCTATTTCGATTACTAACTCGATTTACTAAATCGTGTTAGCAATATACAATAGAAGAATTCGGTTGTCAAGTGGTTTTCAGAAGAATTCGGAAAATTGAGGGAAAGAGGGTGGCGGTTTACGGCCGTTTCCCCCAATAATGCTGCCCCACCGCATCACGTATCGTGACAATTGATTACATGGAAACCAAGCAATAAATAGCGAAAACTACTTGGTAAGCCTTCTCTTATCAAAGCGTAATTGGTATACAGTCACGGCTTTTGCGTTTATTGGCGAGACTTGCCAGGAATAAAGCAACGCAATTCCGCTTACGCCACCGGCGAAAGCACCGGATGCTAACCATCGCCACGCAAGTGCATTTATATCATCAACGCACAAACAATGGGGCGCGGCAATTAATGTACTGACAATGCTTACAGTGTATCCCATTACAAATGCCGCTGGCACAACCCCCCCCAAGCGTCTTTCATAGAAACTGTCACCCCTGGCGCCACTGGCAACAATTAGAGCACAGATCATCCAACCAAAGACGATGGCAAATTGCATTAATCCAATTGCGGATAACAAGATAGCAATACTTAATCCAACTAGGAAGCCAGCTAACCAACGCCCTGTACGGTATTTTTCACCCCAAACACTCCACCATTCCACGAGATAAATGAGAGATAAAAGTACCCCAGCACCAACTGTCAAACCAAAGACTTCACTGTAGTAAACACAAACAGGATCAACACACTTTGCCTCGTTCGTCCAGGTAAATATACCTGCTATTGAACCTGCCAGAATACTCACGATAAAACTAATAAACCAGCCCACTAACAGAAAATCAGTAAATTCTCTTTTAGTTGCTGTTCGCATCCCTACTAAACCAATAAAAATGATAATCGTATTAATCAAAACAGGCAGGAGGATTCTTGTTATTGGCTGTAAACTCTCAGCCGCGGCTTGAATCATAGCTATTGATAATCCAAAAGCGATAGCATAAATCAAAATAACAATTATCCAGCGAAGAGTGCTTTGTAAGACCGTTGGCACTTTTGAAACTGGTATGCTTTCATTTTTTTCAGGAAATCGGACATTGTTGGCGGTGGGCGGTAGAAAAGCCTCATCTTGAAGGAATGTCAGTAAGTCATCGGGGGATGATACTTCCCCTTCAAAAATATTCCATCCTTGATTCGCCGATTTAGTGGGTGATGGCGCTGGAGTGATTGATTTTATTGCAATGGTTAAAAACAAACCTATGATAGCAAGCAACAAAATAGGAATGCACAAAAAAGTACCGAACCCAATAACAAGAAGGAGAATGTCCCAAAATGTAGTGAGCATATTACGCCGGCCCTTTCAACCAATAACAAGCGAATTCTTTAAGCAGTACGCAAATGGCAATTTCAAGTTGTTGCCGACGAGAGGTTACAAAAGTCTGCCAGACTTTTGTAACCTGGTCTATTCATAAGGTCCGAAGATCATATTGCCGGCGACATCAGGTTCATCGTTGACGTAAAAATTGACGCCATATTGCAGGAACGCTTCCCGCGAAAGGCGGGAGTCATGGTTGAGGTCCAGGGAAGAAAATGCTTTTTGGGCCAGCGCATCTTCCATTTTCCAGGCTCGAAAAAACAGCTTGTACTCTGTCAATGAAATTTCTCCGTCATCGTTCAGATCAATGGTGTCGAAAATGGCGGCGAATAGTTTCCTGACCTGTTCCATCTCATAATTAAAACCCATTTTTCGCTGCGTTTCGGCCAGATGCAGATATTCTGGTAAGGTGACCTTGCCATCTTGATTGAGATCGGCCGGCTGCCAAAAAAGCCGCCACATGGCCACGTGGCGGGCCATTAGATTTTCATATTCGGGCGAACCGGGTTCCCAGCCACGAATAGCGGCCAGGTCTTGGGCACATTGTTCCCAATCACTTTGCTCCACATAGCCGTCTTTATTCAGATCGCGGAAATTAAAGTGCTGGGATAATTTTTTCTGTAAGATGTCTGGTAACATGACTGCTTCCTTATTACAATTCTTTGATGTCAATTTTCCAGCATCTATCATAACATGAAAATGGAAGCCCTTCTTGAAATTAGTCCCATTATTCCTTAATACGGCCGTTCCAACCCATGCCGTTCCAACAATTCAACGTCGGCAAGGAGTACGGCCGTTTCCCCATCAGCCACCACCTCCCCTTCGTCCATGATAATCATGCGCGGGAACAACTCACGCACCATCAGCATGTCGTGGCTGGAAACCAGCATCGTCAAAGGTAATTCACGTAACAAATTGATAAGCGAGCGGCGGGCGCGGGGGTCCAATCCTGCCGAGGGTTCATCCAAGACCAGGATTTCCGGGTCCATCGACAAAACCGTAGCGATGGCCACCCGCTTTTTCTGTCCCAGGCTCAGGTGATGGGAGAGCCGGTCTTCAAAACCGTCCATGCCCACCAGCGATAACGCCTTAGCCACCCGTTGGCGAATTTCCCCTTCAGGCAGGCCCATGTGCAGCGGGCCAAAAGCAACATCGTCAAACACGGTTGGTGAAAAAAGCTGGTCATCCGGATTTTGGAAAACCATGCCCACCTTACCCCGAATAACCGGGAAATGTTCCTTGACCACCGGTAAACCGGCAACTTCAACGATTCCTTGCCCCTGGAGCAGACCATTGAGGTGCAGCATGAGCGTGCTTTTACCGGCTCCGTTAGGCCCAACGAGGGCCACTTTTTCGCTGGGGGCAATGGCCAATGAAACGTTATGGAGCGCCTGGTGGCCATCGGGATAGCTGAAGCTGAGCTGCTTAACGGCTAATGTTGGCGGCCCGGAGCCGTTGTCAGTTCGGAGCAGCTCCTGGTCGGATTTGTGAATAATTGGCATGAAAAAATCGATCCTATGAAACGTAACCCACAAGTTGGACGAGGACAATCAGACACACGGCCGTTCCCAAGCCCAGCCAGTCCCGTGTAAGCATGACGTGGGGATTCATCGTCAGCAGTTGGCCGCGGTAGCCGCGAGCCAGCATCGCGTTGTAAACCCGTTCACTGCGTTCAAAACTGCGCAGAAAAAGCTGGCCAACCATACCACCGGCAACTTTAGCCCGCCACAGCAGCCGGCCGCCGCCTTTGCCGCCTGCGGGCGCGGCGCTGCGCGCTTCTCGCGCCCGCAGCAGCCGTCCCGCTTCATCAGCCAGGACAAACAGGTAGCGGTACATAAAACTGATGATGGCCGTCAGCAAACGGGGTACACGCAAATGGCGCAGTGCGTGCATCAAATCGGGAAACTGGGTGGTAGCGGTCAGCCAGATAGCGCCTTGCACCGAAAGCCAACTGCGGATGACGATACTGGCAAAGCGGACCAACCCAACATCGGAAATGGTCATGGTGTGGGAAAAGAGGGTGAAAGTGGTTACGGCCGTTCCCGGAACCGTAAACAACACCGTCACCGCTGCCAGCGCAAAGGGCAGGGCGATAAACGAGCGTTTGAACAGGTAACCGGGGGGTAATTGAGCCAGGAATCCGGCCAACACAACCACCCCCCAGGCCGCCGCAAACGCCGGCCAGGCCCCATCAGGCAGCAAAACGTTGGATAAAATGAATAGAATCGCTGCCAGCACCTTGACCCGTGGATCAAGCTGATGAACCAGGCTGCTGCCCGCTTGATAACGGTCAAAGGTGCTGACGTGCAAGATTAGTCTCCAGTCTCCAATCGCTTAGTCTCTAATCTCTTGCCACGAAGGATTCGGGCTAAGCCAAAGGCGATACTGGCTGCAAGCAATGCGCCAATCACGCCGGCTAAAATCGTAGATAGATCGGTTTCACCCAGGGCCGGGATGGTGTAATCCGGCAGAATTTGGAAGGGCGCCGCAACGGCCGTATCCAAAAATCCCTTCTCCTCCGCCACCCATTCCAGCCCATCGGGAAAGCCTGAAGCAAACGGCGAAACCAGGATGACCAGCAGAGTGACGACAATGCCGCCCACAATCCAGCCGCGCCCGCCGGCTTCAGCGCTGGTCTGCAAAAGCTGCGGCCGCGCATTCATGATGAAGCTAAACGCAGCCACCGTAATCAGCGCTTCACCAATGCCGATGAGGGCGTGGATGCCCAACATCGCCGGCACAGCAATACGGAAACTGGAGGTACCGCTAAAACCAAGCAAAAGCGACACCAGCAGCGCTCCGCCCATAACAGCTAGCCAGGATGAACCGGCCACTGTTAACAACTGCGTGCGCCGGCTCCGGTTTGCTACTGCACGATAGAAGCCGTAACTAATTAGCGCTGGGGTGACGCCCATAGCCAGGATATTAGCCCCCATCACCACCAGGCCGCCATCTTGGAAGAGCAAGGCTTGCAGTGCGATAACGGCCGTCATCACCAAAATGCCCAGCCACGGCCCCAACACCACCGCCGCCAGCGCCGCTCCAATAAAATGACCCGACGTGCCGCCCGCCACCGGGAAATTAATCATTTGTCCGGCAAAAATAAAAGCAGCCATAATCCCGGCCAGTGGAACCAATTTTTCATCAAACGACTCCTGTGAATTTCGTATAGCCATTATGATGAATATAACCGCCAATACCCAGGCGGCGGCCGCAATCAGCAGACTTAAAAAGCCGTCCGGTATATGCAAAGCTTGAACGGAAGCGAAAAACATAACATCCTCCAATGGTTGAGTTGGGCAGTGCCAGGCATAAGGCGTAAGATCCCTGTTGAATAGAGACGTTCGTCATGTACCTGGCACTACTCGTCGTTTGTTTACTCCTGACACCCTGCGCAAAGGCCAGTAATTGTCAGGTGATTAATTTCTGGTTGAAAATGGTGCTCTTCAACCAAGTGTTGCACCAGTTGATTGAGATGATGGTCGGCCAGTGTCGTGATATGTCCACACTGGCGGCAGACCAAATGATGATGTGGAGTGGGGGCAGCGATTTCGTAAACAGTTTGGCCATCAATTTCGGCCGAAACGAGAACCTGTAAGTCACAAAAAAAGGCCAGAGTCCGGTACACGGTGGCCCGGTCGATGTGAGCCGCGGCAGCGTGAACGCGATCATAAATGTCACCGGCCGTGACATGCCGGCCAATGCTGCAAATCGTATCCAGGATAATCTGGCGCTGCGGCGTCATGCGGCCGCCCTGTTCGTGAACGCGTTCGACGTAGTTTAGTTGATCGTGTGACATAATTTATTGCAAAAAATTGTTATTGCAAATCTTCGCAATAAATTGTATCCGTTTTTTTATTTCTGGGCAACCACCCATCAACTATTTACATGTTACGTTTTTAGTGCAAACCTTTGCTCAGGCCAGTGTCTATTTTGATTTTATCGGAGGTATTGGGAAGGTAGCTTCCGATTACTGCAACACGACCCGTCACAGCCAGTGCCTCTAATGCGCCAGGTACGTTTGATTGTACCTGGCGCATTCTTTACTATCGGACTACCGATCACTATCGGACTACCATCGGCAAATAAACCTTGTTTGGCAAATCTGGCGGTGGTGGGTTGGTCTGACCGGTGATTAACTTCATCACAAGTGCCTCTTTGCCCTGCATCGTTGGGCTGGAAACCGCCCGCCGTCACCGGGAAGGTCAGCGATTTTGTGGAACCCACGACAATCAGATTGCCGCTGCTATCCAGCACCACTCCTTCAGCTACGTCATCATCTGTGCCGCCCCAGTAAGTGCTGACCGGCATCGAATTGGTTGCCGCACACTGGGCCATGAAGGCATCATAGCAGTTGCGGCTGGTGGAACCAAAACAAACGCCGGAGCCAAGCTGTGATTGCCAGGCAGCAGCCATGGGGAGATTTGCCGCGCCGGTCCCACCGGCCACAAAAACCTGCCCGGCGCTGTTCATCGCCACGCCAGTGGCCCAGGTAGAGCCGTTGCCGCCCAGATAAGTGCTGAATCCAATCTGGTAACTGCTGCCTTGCTTGACCAGCCGGGTGATGAAGGCGGTGTTCATCGTGTTGCTGCCCGGTTTTTGGCCCATCGTGGCGTTCAGTACTGGGAAGTCGCCGGCAAAGGTTTCCCCGGCAATGGTAATGGCCCGGCCAATGTCCGTGCTGCTGCCGCCGCTGCCAACGGGCAAACTGCCGGAGTAGGTGTGTCCCACGGATTGTAAACAATTGGCACAACATCTTGGGCGTAAATGGGTGGATCATAATGGGTGTAACCCGGTACATTTACGGGTTTAATTTGACATCGTCTACGCGTCCCATGCGTTTGAAGGAGGCCATATCGCCCATCATCTGGTCCATGGCCGCTACGATGGCATCCGGCATCTCGCCGATGCCTTGTGCCAGTCCCATCTCAATCATAGTATCAGTGATTATTGCGCCAGGGCTAACCGTGTTGATAGTGACGCCAACGTGCTGCACACTCTGGGCAAAATTGACAGTGAGGTTGTTCACGGCCGCTTTTGTGGTTGAGTAAGCGCCCATACCCGGCAACGGCCGTACCGCAGCCCCACTGGAGATATTGATGAGCCAACCCCAGCCTTGGGCTTGCATGGTAGGCAGAACTTTTTGGATCAGGCGCACCATCGACAGCACATTGACATCGTAACTGGCCAGCCATTCTGCGGTTGGCGTGGTTAGGTCGTTTTGATTGTGCTGCCTCAGCACGACGCCCGTTGATAACAACAACTTCAAGACCAAAAGTTCAACTTTTCGTCTCGACAGAAATTTTCAGTTAATGACAAAAAGTTGAACTTTTTTCGGCGAACTCATTATTAACTCATTATTTTTTCTTTAGACCTACGGGGCTCACCGCCCCACACAAATATGCGAAAAAAGGGGCGAAAATTGATAAAATTTCTCATAAAAGCATTCGTTCATG
>JBNKZT010000120.1:0-15934 GCA_050301775.1 Promineifilaceae bacterium (SeqCode) | reverse complement strand
GTTGGCTTCAAAGGGGCTGGTGCCGAAGTAGATGATGAACTCGCTGTTCATCGTGTCCGCCTTCATATGATCCTTATCGCCGGACATCATCTTGTAGGCCACGTGGTGACTTTGTTCGCAGATGGTGGTGTGCAGATAGTAGTTGACGGAGCCGAAGCCGTCGTATAGAAATCGTTTGGTCAGTTCTTTACGGCCGTGTTCAATTCGGCCGCCCAAAAAGACAAACTGGTTATTGACTGGCCCCTTGTCAGGATGATCCGGGTCAATCAGCACGTCCAGGTGGGCATCATGCTTGCTCTTGAATTCGTCAATAGTCATGTCGCCCGCCACAACTGCGTCGGTGTCGGCGGCCAACTCCTTGGACAGTTCGGGATCGCGCAGTTTGTAGATATCCTTCAAACCATCGACGTGTCCTTCGCCGAACAGGTCACCACCGTTGACGATTTCATCAATTGCCTGGTTGAAATCAATGCTTTCCCACTGATTCTCGCCGCGCTTGCCGGTGCGTTTCAGGACTCTGCGCAGCCGGTAGGGGTCGTAAACCACCTGGACGCTGGCCTGTCCTTTGGGACATATCGGCGCGTCCACACAGGCACTTTCTTCCAGCGCCGTATCTTCGGCCAGATGCACCAGCATGTTTTGGGGCGTGTAAGCATTGCCATCCACTTTCACCAGCACGCCATCTTGAATCTTGGCCTTGATGGGGCAGGCGTTGTGGCAGTTCAGGCAGATGCTGTACAGAACGTGTTCCGGTGAACTCAACGGGTAAGATGCCCCATTGTTTTGGGCCAATACCTGCTGCACGTAAGGCAGTGAGCCAAGCAGAACGGCCGTGCCGCCTGCCGAGGAGATTTTCAAAAATTCGCGGCGGCTCAAACCGCAAGTTTCCGGTTGTTTGGTCTGTGTTTTATCAATCATTTCAGGCCTCCTGCGTCGCCTGGGCGTACAAAGGCATACGATCACTGCCAATCAGGAAAGCGAGCGACGCCAATCCGATGGTTCCCAGGGTAACAGCCCATTCCATCAGGCTGGGGAAGTAATCAAAAGTCAGGTGCAATCCGCCAAAAGCGTTGGTAAGCGCTTCAATCTCTGGGATAGCCAGAGCGGGGAAGATGATTAAGGCGCGGGCAACAGCATATCCCACCAGAAGCAGAACACCCATCCAGCCGGCCCAGCCATTGTGTTTGGCCAGTTTGGGCTGCACGAGGATGATCAGGGGGATAAAGGAACCGATGAGCAGTTGTAGAATCCAGAAAGCCCACCAGTATTGGCCGAAAAGCACCTGGTTCACTGCATCGACGTTCATGGGGACGCCGCCATAAATGCTTTGGGAGTAATCGGCCCACATGAAATACAGTTTGACCAGGAGCAGGCCGACGCTTAACAGGCTGAGAGCCCAAAGCTGCCTTTCCCGGTTGGGATCGTTGCGTGGCCCGAACAGGCCCAGGATAGCCAGCAGCAAAGCTGCCCCGGAAGCCAGCGAAAAGACGGGGAACTGAACCGGGAACAAGCCAACATGCCAGAACGGCCGTGCCGCCTGGACCCCCAACAACGCCCCCACAGCCCCAGAGACAAAGAAAGATAGAACCAGGCCGATGGCCATCAAGATCTTCAGCCAACGACTTTGCGGATTACGCAGCGCCAGGTAAAGCGAACCGGCGATGATGAGGCCAAAAAGCGTATAGCCCCACACCATCTGGAACATCACGGAAGAGGGGTTCCCCTGAAAATATACTTTCCAAATGCGCTCCATGTGTCCCAAATCAAACCAGATAGAAAGCAGCCCGGCTGCCAGGCTGACCAGCGCCCCCCAGAGGGCAATCTTGCCGGTCCCTTTGAATATCGGAATGTTGAACAGATACTCCAATGCAGCCATCATAAAGCCACCGGCAGCAACACCGGCAAAAAACAGATACATGGATACCCAAAGGCCCCAAACAACGTAAGAGCCGTAGTTGGTTTGGGTATGTCCGGTCGTCAGACGGCCGTAAACACCCCAAATGCCAATCAAGAGGGCAATGCCGCTTAGAACATAAAAGACTTTTTTGAGCATGATAAACCTCCTAATATTTCCTCAGACTCAGGTCAGGTAATACACGCGAGGCTCAGTGCCCAATTCTTCCTTGAGCCGCATCACGTTAGGGCTGCCAACCAACTCGGCAACCAGGCTGTCGGGATCATTGGCGTCGCCAAAATAAGTGGCGCGGCCCATGCAGGTGGTGGTACAGGCCGGGAGCATGCCTTCCGCCAAACGATGCAGGCAGAAATGGCACTTACGCACGTTGCCAATGGGTGATCCTGTATGACCATCCCGTCCGCGCCCTTCGCCGTATTCAAAACTGGCAGCACGTTCGTATTGATCGGCCGTGCTCTGGCCTACCACCGCAGCATTGTTCACCGCGACCGGCGCATTGTATGTTTCGCCGAAATCGAAGGTACGCGCCGCATAGGGACAGGCGGTGATGCAGTAGCGGCAGCCGATGCACTGGTCATAATCGATAACAACAGCGCCGCTTTCATCTTTGTAGGTAGCGCCGACGGGACATACGTTGGTGCAAGGTGGGTTGTCGCAGTGCATACAGGGGCGAGGCAGAAAACGTCTGGTGACGTTGGGGAAAGTACCAATTTCCTCCTCCAACACTGGCCGGTAAACTACGCCGGGTGGCAAATGATTTTCGGCCACGCAAGCAATGGTGCAGGAGTTACAGCCCACGCATTTGCGCAGGTCGATTACCATCACCCAGCGCCGTTCGTCAACTGGTTTTTGCATGGCGCGGGCCATGTCAGCCCGCATACGCTCGATGGGGTCTTGGGGGCCAGCAACGGCCGTCACCTGCAATGCCTTTGGATTAAGGGCTGGTGCCTTTGTTAGTGCGCCAGACACTTTCCCGGCTACCGGCGCACCGGCGACCACGGCAATCCCGCTTAAGCCGATGAAATTTCTCAAAAATTCTCGGCGGTTGGAGCTTGTCGTAGTCCCATCCTTCTTTTTAACTTGGGACATAGGGAGACCTCCTTCTCAGTCCTTTTACAATGTCATAGGGGAACGGAAACGGCCGTTCCCCGCCACTCAGGGCATCATATCAACACAGTGTAGGTGAGAAAGAGGGCGGGCAGTAGCAGGAAAATCTTGATAGTTGCCGCCATCAATGTCGGGATTTTCCCTACAGCCATTTAACTAAAAAGGGAACGCCATCAAAGAGATGGACGGATTGGTCCAGCTTGTGAACCGCACCTGGGAACGACGATCAGAACTCACCCCCAGTTACCAAAAGCGCCAGCGCCCATTACCTCTGGCGGTTTACCAACTACTGCCTATGACCAACTGCAAACAGTGTGGCGAAGAAACCTGTTATATTTTTGCCCTGAAATTAAGCGTGGGCTAGCGCCAACTGGCGGATTGCCTGCCATTAATGGAACCAGATTTTGCAGACAAGCGCGGGCAGTTAGAAGAAATCATGATTGACATGCCCACCTTAGGTTAAAAGAACTGGTCCTATGCGTGATGCAAGGGTGTCTCTTAGCAAACGTCACCCGGATTGTATGACATTTGTCACTAATAGGCTGAGAAAGAGTGGGTTATAATTCAACATTCATTGAAGTAATTTACGGATTAGGCAAACCGGAGGAAGAATCTTATGGCCGAATTTTTAGAATTTACCCTGGACAAATTTACCTTCAAAGTTACCACCGACCGCTTTTACAACCCGGAAGGTGTCTGGGCGAAAGCAGAGGGCAACCGGGTGACTGTTGGCGTGTCGGACTTTTTCCAGCAGCACAATGGAGACGTGGCTTTTGCTAAAGTATGGGCAGTGGGTACGGCCGTTTCCCCCAACGACGAATTCGTTACCATCGAAACGATCAAAGTAGACATCGAACTCCACTGCCCCGTCAGCGGCACGATTGCCACCCTCAACGAAAAGCTGGAACTGGAAGCAGAAGTCATCAACCAGGACCCTTACGGCGAGGGCTGGCTGGCCGTCATCGAAGCCACCGATTGGGCCGCCGATCAAGCTGACCTGATGACGCCCGAAGCGTACTTTGAACATATGAAAGCCCAGGCCCAAAAAGAGGCAGGAAAATGAGCGAGCCAACCAAAGTTGTGATCGTCCCTTGCAGCGGCATCGGCAAAACGTATGGCACCGTCAGCCGCGAAGCCGCCTACGAAGTCATTGAAGAGATGCGGCCAGAAACCTCGCAGTTGGTAGCGCTGTCCAAGCTGGTGCTGGGCGAAGAAAACGCCCGTGCCGCCGTGGCCGCCAATCCGGCCATCACCATCGACGGCTGTAAACTGGCCTGCGCCACCAAAATGGTCCAGGAAAGCGGCGGCCAAGTGGCCCAGGATTTTGCCGTTTTGGATGTCTATCGCCGTTACCGAAAGTTCAAGCCTCAGGGTATCGCCGAATTGAACGAAGGCGGGTTGCAGTTAGCTCATGCGCTGGCCGAAGAAGTCAGCGCCATCATCGACAGCCTGCAAGGAGGGGAAGAAGATGCCTAATTTACCCCAAAAGAAAGTCGGCATTGTCGCCTGCTCTGGCGAAGAGCTGGCCGAGGGCACCGTGACCCGACTGGCGGCGCTCAAAGTCCTGGAAGAACTGCGCCCGGAAGATACCGTCACGATTTGCCTGCCGCTCTTTTTGGCCGGGGGTGAGGGTGACCGCGCCTTTGCCCGTTTTTATCCAACCATTGCCGTGGATGGCTGTGACTTACGCTGCGCCGCCCGCGCCACTGAAGAGCACTCTGGCAAACCAGCGGCCAGCGTGGTGGTGACGGATGTAGTGGCTGAATGCGGGATTGGTCAGGTGGCTGGACTGCGGCGTTTGAATGAAGCGGGACAGCAGGCAGTGGCGGAAACGGCCGTTCACGTCGCCGACCTGGTAGATACCCTGCTGGATAAAAAATGGAGCCGCCGTGATGGGCGCTTCATTGAAACAGAAGCCATCACACTGGGCGCGCAGCAGCCGAAAGCCGCCGCCTGTGCCTGCGGCTCCGGTATTCCGGTGCAAACGGTGCAGGTCAATGGCGAAGAAGTAACGTTGATTGCCTTGCCGCCGCTGTTAGAACAGTTCAAGCAAATGGGGAAACGGCCGTCCCTCGAAACCGCCGCCGAGTTACTGGAACAGGTAAAAATCTACAACCCTGTGCCCAAAGAAGCCGAGGCCGCCTATCAAGAAATGTTAACACGTGAATATACCGCCCTCTGGGAAAAAATGGAGCCAATCAAATGAGCAATACGGCCGTTTACCACACAACAGTCCAATGGAAAGGCGAACATTGGGGCCACATCGTCATGGGCAACGGGCCGGAGATGCCCTTCTCCGCCCCACCTGATGCCCAGGGCCATCCCGACGTCTTTACCCCCGAAGACGCCTTCGTTGCCGCCGTCAACACCTGCATCATGATGATGTTCCTCTGGGCAGCGGAGCGCTTTAAGCTCGATTTACAAAGCTACGAATGCCGCGCCGAAGGCACCAAACTCATCGAACTCGACCGCACTGAAATCTTCACGGAAGTCAAGCTGTGGCCGCACATCCGCGTCGCAGCCAATGGTGAGAAAACGGCCGTTGTCGAGGCTCGCATCAAAAAAGGGCTGCAATCGGCACAAAAGTACAGTCTGGTTGCCAACTCGGTAAAATCCGAAATTATCGTTGAACCCACCATCGAGATCATCGCATGAATAGTAAACTGACGCTCTGGGGAGAAGTAGATGAACAGGGACGCCTTGTTTTTCCGCCGGAGATGGCGAACCAGTTTGGCTTGCAGCCGGGGGCCAGGTTCCGCCTGGAAAACGGCGGTAACCGCGTCCAAATGCACCGCCCTGTCACCCATCTGACCAAGGTCTACGTTGAGCCAACCGACCAATGCAACATTGCCTGTCGCACCTGCATTCGCAACGGCTGGGATGAGAGCCTGGGACGCATGAGCGACGCAACCTTTGACCGCACCCTGAAAGGTGTGCAGCAGATGTCGCCCATGCCGACCGTTTTCTTTGGCGGGCTGGGCGAACCGTTGTTTCACAAACGCACGGTCGATTGGATCGCTCAGGCAAAAGCAATTGGTGCACAGGTTGAACTAATCACCAATGGCACGATGCTTACTGAAAAGCGCTCCCGCCAGATCATTGAAGCCGGCCTGGATGTTCTCTGGGTTTCCATTGACGGCTCCACACCGGAAAGTTACGCCGACGTGCGGCTGGGCGCACAGTTACCCAAAGTGCTGGAAAATCTCTCCCGCTTCCGCAAGATGCGGTCCGGCGGCCTCTACCCCCGCCCGGAAATTGGCATTGCCTTTGTGGCTATGGCCCGCAATATTGATGATTTGCCGGAAGTGCTGCGGATCGGCCATTCCGTGGGCGCTAAATATTTCTCGGTAAGCAATGTGCTGCCTTACACGGCCGACATGCAGCCGGAAATGCTCTACACTCGCACGCTGCGCGATGTCACCTACATGTCCTCGCCGACTCATAGCAAATTAAGCCTGCCGCGCATGGACATCAACGAAAAAACGCGGAACGCCTTTCTCCAGGCTCTACAAAGCGGCTACAATGTCAACTTTGCCGGGAACAGCCTGGGTGGAGCCACTGACGTGTGCAATTTTATCGAAAGCGGCACAATGTCCATTGCCTGGGATGGCGGCGTCAGTCCGTGCTGGCCGTTGATGCACACGCACACCAGCTATCTGCATGGCAAACCACACCTATCCCGGCGGCACGTCATCGGTAACGTCCATGAAAGAGACTTGCGCGACATCTGGCTGGACGACGACTACGTGACTTACCGTCAGCAGGTACAAAGTTTCGGCTTTGCCCCTTGTACCTTTTGCGGCGGCTGTGATCTGTCAGAAGCGAATGAAGAAGATTGTTTTGGCAATGAGTTCCCGGCCTGCGGCGGCTGTCTCTGGGCACAGGGAGTCATTCAATGTCCTTAATTAAACTGTAAATTTTTGGAGGTATTTCAATATGTTAACCATCAAAGTATTAGGACCCGGCTGCCCCAACTGTCAAAAAGTGGAAGCAGCTGCTAAAAATGCCGTTACCAACCTGGGTGTCGAGGCTGATATCACCAAAGTCACCGATTACGCCCAGATCATGGCCTACAACGTTCTGGCGACACCGGGACTGGTCATCAATGAAAAGCTGGTTGCCGCCGGCCGTATCCCCAGTGATGCCGAGGTCATGACCTGGGTAGCCGACGCACTAGCGGTGGCATGACGGCCGTCATCCGTGCGGCGTTACCCGCTTGCGTCTCACCAGGCAAGCACGGCGGGTAATGCCCATGGTCACAGTAGAGGAAATGGCCCTGGCCCAACTCTTTTATGACGCCGCTGCAAACGCCAAAGAAAAAATGGATGCCATGCAGAAAAAGTTAGAGAACAGTTCATGAATACAGATTACGTCACCTATTATCAACATCTGGAAGAACGGCTGGGCCAGTTAGGGCGAGAACTGCCCGGACCTATGGGCGGCTTTACCCGCCTGCACCGCAAAGCGTTGGACGATGGCGCCCTGCCTGGCAAGGTCAAAGAGTTAATGGCCCTGGCCATCAGCATCGTCGTCCACTATGATGGCTGCATCGCCTACCACACCCACGACGCCATCAAAGCCGGCGCCACGCGCGCCGAGCTTCTGGAAACCATTGGCGTCGCCGTGTTGATGGCTGGAGGGTCAGGATCGATTTATGCGGCCCATGCCCTGGACGCCATTGAGCAGTTTTTGCCCATAGAAAGCAGCGGTTGAAAGTTGTGGTAGCAATGAGGGAAACTTGAAAAAAAGTATGCACGTGGCACTCGATGATGAAGAGAGCATTGAGTTGATGCGCATCCTCATGGATGATGACGCCGAGGCTGCCCTGACCTTCTTGAAAAAGCATTTCAAGGGCAAGGCCCGTGATCTGCTGGAAGGAGGTTGAAAGGTGATGATCCAGGTGCCTGGGGCAGGCATCGGCGGATTGCCACAATCCACACCCATACACGGCGATTTATTTCGCCCACGATAGGGCAGTATGTACCTGAGCGGCATTGCCCTGACGCGCACCTACCCCTGCCTGGCCGAACCAGGCAAGATCATCGTGGATGGTAAACCCGCCCGCTCACTGGCAGACGTCATCCCTTATCTGGCCACGTTGCCCAACGTTATCGCCTATAATCCGGATGCACCTACCCTCACATTTCGCCGCCAGTCTGGATTCCTGACGTTGTATGCCAACCGGGTGACGATCACCCAGGTACGGGATGCGGATGAAGGTCTGGCGCTGCTGGCGGCGCTGGTTGAAGCGGTTAATGCCACCTGGGAACATCGGGATGAGTTAACGGCCGTATCCCACGCCCGTCACCGCCCTCGACCGCTTGACGTTTATGCCTCGCTGCCGCAAACCAACTGCAAGCAGTGTGGCGAAGCCACTTGCATGGCCTTTGCCTTTGGTCTTATCCAGCAAAACCGTGTCATCACGGAATGTCCCACATTGATTCAAGACCCGGCCTTCGCTGATCGGCGTACTACATTAGCTGCACTGTTATAAAAGGAAATACCTATGGCCAACCTGATAAACACCGCCCTGGAAAAAGCGCAAACCATCCTCAAAAGCGAATGCAGTCCCATCGGTCTGATGGCCTCACCGGAAGGCTACCCCCACGTCTGGGCGCGGGACAGCGTGATCACCGCCCTCGGCGCTTTGCTGTCGCCGGGGCACGAAGCCTGTTTGCGAACGTCCCTGCTAACCCTGACCAGACAGCAGTCAGAACTGGGGGCCATTCCCAACAACGTCAGCGTGGCTACCGGTCGTCTGGACCACACCAACGCCGGTTCGGTCGATTCAAATCTCTGGTTTATTCTGGGGCATCTGTTCCAGTACCGCGTCTCCAGCGACGCGGCCTTTTTGCAGGTGCAGTGGCCGGCATTGGAACGGGCCTTACTCTGGCTGCGCTATCAGGACTCCAATGGCTGTGGCCTGCTGGAAGTCCATGAAGCGGCTGACTGGGCTGACCTGTTGGCCAACCGCTTTAATATCCTTTACGATAACGTGCTTTGGTATGCGGCGCTGCGCGGCATGGCCGAAATGGCTCGGCCAATAGGGTGCGACGGTTCCCGTTTTGCCGACATGGCCGACGACGTGCGCCACAAGATTCGTATTGTCCTCTGGGTGGGGCAGGAGAACGAGGCCGAATGGGGACCAAACTGCCCTGGCCACACGGAATGGACGCATACGTTGAGTCAAGTGGGACCGGTGCTGGTGAAACGGCCGTACTTCCTCCCCTACGTGGCCTTCCGTGATTTTGGCGATTACTGTGATGTCTTCGGCAACCTGCTGGCCATTCTGTTTGACGTGGCAAATCCGGCGCAGGAAAAACGCATCCTGGATTACCTGCACCAGGTGGGTATCGCCGACCCTTATCCGGTGCGCGTGCTGCACCCCGTCATCTATCCTGGCAATAAAGATTGGCGCGAGTATTACCGCAACAACAACCTGAACCTACCGGAGCAGTACCACAACGGCGGCATCTGGCCTTTTGTCGGCGGTTTTTACGTGGCGGCGCTGGTCAAGGCGGGGCGGCTAGATGAAGCGCGGCAGCAGTTGGAGAAGCTGGCTCAGGTCAATCGACTGGGCGTGGCCGAAGAATGGGAATTTAACGAGTGGTGTCACGGCCGTACCGGGCAGCCAATGGGGTATCCGCACCAGGCATGGTCGGCCGGGATGTATGTGTTTGCTTATCATTGTGTGCAGGAAACGGCCGTGCCCATCCTCGCGATTTCAACCTGACGCCTTGTTGACAGAGTTTTTTTGCGGAGTATACTTCAAGAAAATTTGAACTAATTTACCAAACGATGATAGAAACGGTTGCTACCCTCCCCAACATAGACTTCCTCCTCAAACAGCTTAAAGCACTTGCCAATCCTAAGCGCCTGCAAATTATGCATTTACTTATGGAAGGAATTCACTGTAACTGCGAGCTGGGCGAGGCGCTAGACATGTCGTCCAACCTGATTTCTCACCACATGAGCATTCTACGAGATATTGGGTTAGTGAACATGGAACGGGATGCCGTAGACGCCCGCTGGGTTTATTTTTCTATCAACGAAACGGCTTTGGCAGAACTAAATCACGCTTTTGGCGCATTTTTTGATGCCGATCGCATTCAACCACGCCGCCCCACCTGTGGGCCACAAGGATCGATTGTGCCAATGGCCGACATTGTCGTTGGCTAATATTTTTTTGCGCTATTAGTTCAAGAATATTTGAAGTAAAAAAGGAAACCTAACTACCATGACTGACTCCATTTCTCTTTTTGACGCAACCCCAAACACGGCCGTTGACGAAAATAATTTCGTTGGCAAAATGGCCGTTATCGAACTGTTCGATCCCCCCATGTGCTGCCCCACCGGCCTGTGTGGTCCAGAATTGGACCAGACTCTGCTGGATGTCAGCGAGATGATCATGACCTTGCAAGCGGAAGGCGTTGCCGTTGAGCGTTACCAGATGACCAGCTACCCGCATAAGTTCATGAACAATAACGAGGTGATGCGCCTGGTACGAAAACAACAGATGGCGGCACTGCCAATAACGGCCGTTCACGGCCAGGTCATCAAAACCGGCGCTTATCCCACTCTGGCTGAACTGCGGGATGCGTTGAACAGGGGCATAAAATGACCCAATTCAGCTTCTTCTCCGGCAAAGGCGGCGTAGGCAAAACGAGCATGGCCTGCGCCGCGGCCATACGCCACGCCGACGCCGGACAACGCACCCTGATTATCACCACCGACCCGGCCGCCAACCTGGCCGACGTATTTGAACAACGCATCGGCCACCACATCACGCCACTGACCGGCATTGCCAACCTGTGGGCCATGGAAATTGACCCCGACTCTGCCACCGAAGAGTACAAAGAACGCGCCCTGGCTCCGCTCCGTGCCGCCTTTCCGCCGCAAATAGTGGACGTGATCGACGAGCAAATGAGCGGCCCCTGCACCGCCGAAGTCGCCGCCTTTGACCGCTTCACCGACTTTCTGGTGCTGGATAACGAATCTGACCGGCCAGTGCAGTTTGACGTCATCGTCTTCGACACCGCGCCCACCGGCCACACTATCCGCCTGCTGGAACTGCCCGCCGAATGGGCCAACACCATCAGCGCCGCCGAACAGGGCAGCGGCCAAACCTGCATCGGCCCGGCAGCAGCCATCCAGAGCGCCAAATTCAAATACGAACGCGCCCTGGCAATTTTGCGCGACCCGGCGCAAACGCGCTTCACCTTCGTCTTGCACCCGGAAGCCATCGCCATCCATGAAACACGGCGGGCCATCGGCGAATTGGGCAAGCTGGACATTCACACCCACGAGCTGATCATCAACGGCATCATCCCGCCAGAAGCGACCAGCAATGCCCTTTTTGCCGCCCGCGCCGACATGCAGGCAGGCTATCTGAGCCAGATTGAACGCGATTTACCCTACGCTGCACGGCGCATGTTCTTGATGGACGGCGAGATTAAGGGGATTGAGCGCTTACGCACTGTCGCCGCCCTGTTGCATGGAGAGGAAACGGCCCCATTCAGCAGCAACGGTCATACGGCCGTTCCCGCCGCCTTCAAACTGTCCCATCCATCTGAATTTATGCCGCGCATCACGCCCAATGGCCACCGACGCACTATTTTCTTCGCCGGTAAGGGTGGTGTGGGCAAGACGGTCGCTTCCTGCGCCACGGCCGTTTGGCTGGCTAATCAGGGAATCAAAACCCTACTGCTGACCACCGATCCGGCCGCCCACTTGGGCAACGTCTTGGGCGAACCAGTCGGCGACGAACCGGCGCCGCTGGCCGGCCTGCCCAACTTGTGGGTGGTGAAGATTGACCCCAAAGTGATGGGCGAAGCCTACAAGAAGCACATTCTCGACGACGCCCGCCAGCGCGGCCGTCCCGAAGGCGCGATCAAAGCCATGGCCGAAGAGTTAGACTCCCCGTGTACCGAAGAAATCGCCGCCTTCGACCGTTTTATCGAATTTGCCTCCGATGGTCCATGGCAGAGTGTCGTTTTTGACACTGCGCCCACCGGCCATACCCTGCGTATGTTGGAACTGCCGATGGACTGGAGCAAGCAGATAGAGGTGAAGGCGTTTGCCTCGGTGGATACGGCCGTAGCTGACGACGTAGCCAAGCAGCGCTTTGCCGACGTGATCGACATGATGCGCAGTCCAAAGCGCAGCACCTTCGCCTTCGTCATGTATCCCGAATCCACGCCCATCCTCGAAGCGTACCGCGCCAGCCAGGAACTGGCCACGCTGGACATCCCCACCGGGCTGGCTGTGGCCAACTTCGTTATCCCCGCCGAGCAGGCGGATACACCGTTTACTCAGTCCCGCCGCGCCATGCAGGCCCGCTACCTGGCCGAAATCCAGGAACGCTTCGACACGCCCGTCCTCACCATCCCCTTGCTGCCGCAGGAGGTACAAGGGCTGGAAATGTTGGTGGAACTGGGCGAGCAGATGTATCATGAGCCAGTTGTCGTTTAGGATCTAAAGACTTGGAGTTGGTAAAGCGGAGAAGCAACTATGCCCATGTATGATTTTCGCTGTAAACAATGTGGTCACACATTTACGGTGCGTGCCTCGTTTAAGGAGAAGGATGCCGGTTTGCAGCCGGAATGTCCAGTTTGCCTTGCCGTTGAAACACAGCAGGTGTTAACGGTGGGGATTTTTGTCGGCCAGGCGGCAGCAGATGACGGCAGTTCCCTGCCCCTACCCATAAGCGGCCCCGTTTGCGGCTGCGGTTCCGGTGGGTGCGGCTGCGGATGAACGAACCAACAACCATCCACATCATTGGCGCGCCAGTAGCCTGCGCCGAGGGCGTTAAGGAGACCTGGCGTGATTTGGCCGGGTGGTTGGCCGGAAAATTAAAGGCGCGGTATGGCAGAGCTGTTACCACCACCTATTACGACCTCTTCGACCCTAACTGCCCACTCCTGCCGTCAGACGCCCAACTTCCCCTGGTGTTGGTGAATGGTGAACTTGTCAGCAGCGGCGGCAAACTCTCTATGCCCGCCATTCGCCGCCACCTGGACACACTGGGCGTGCAGCCCCATGCTGACTGAAGCTGACGTTCAAGCCGCGCTCAAAGCGATCATCCATCCAACCTACGGCATGTCGCTGGTCACGCTGCAAATGGTGCGGGCCATTCGCCTAGCTCCAGAGCGTATTGAAGTGGACCTGGTGATAAACTGTCCTGGCTGCCCGGCAGGAGAAGCAGCATTGACCCAAGTTCAACGTGCTTTACAGGCGCTTTTTCCGACTGGTGGTCGGGTTATCATCCAACTGCTGCCAGAGGTCTGGCGTCCCCCCTGGCAATCGTTGTTCGATGAATTTTGATGACGTAACGGCCGTTACTTGACAGTTTGCCCAACCCCCTTTATGCTTCAACCGAGATTGAATTATTAGACTGGATAATAACACGGAGCAAATGGTATGCTGCCTGAAAGCGAAACAGAAATTAAAGAGTTAACGGCCGTTCTCAAGGCCTTATCCGACCCCAACCGCCTACGTATCTTTGCCGAACTGATGCGTGGCGATTCCTGCAATGGCGAACTAAAAGAGAGCCTCGCCCTCCCTGCCAATCTACTGTCTCATCATCTTCGTGTCCTCAACGAAGCCGGTTTGGTTAACTCACGGCGAGATCGGATAGACGGCCGTTGGATCTACTACAGCGTCGATAGAAAGGGCGTCGCTCGTTGGCAGGCTTGGTTTAGCGACTTCTTCAACCCGTCACAGATTCAAGAACGACCCGTCTGTGGTCCGGAAGGCCAACTCGTTTCACCAGAACAGATTACCGTATCTACCCCTCCCTGATCCCCATTCCCACCGAATCAGCTAAAATCACCCTTGACCTTCCAGCAACCAGAGGGTTTATAATGCTTCCTATGAGGTGACCCATGCGTATAAAAGAATTTGCCAGCCGCACAAACCTGTCAGCAAAAACCATTCGTTACTATGAAGAAATTGGCCTCGTATCGTTCAAAAACTCGACCAGAAGGATTTGGAAAAGGTCAAGGAGCCAATAAGGTTGACTAGCCATACTGGAACGAGCTAAATGATTAAGAAACGGCGGTCCAAATCAGCCAGCTAAGCGGCCATTGTTCATTCATTTGCCGAATTTGAAGGGGAAGAGCCAGCGATCAGTCAAGGGGAAGAAACCCATGAAGAAGAATCAAAGGCTGGAAAACGATGTCAATTACGCAGCTTAACCTGGTTGGGCAACAGCGTTCAGAGGCGGTACCCGAAAGTAATCATTGATGATGCCGCCAAGAACCGGTCGTTTTCGGATAAGCCCTTCGGTCAAAGGCTCAGGCCGCTCAATGGGTAATTGTTGCTCGAGACCCTGATGAGGACGCCGCCGGTTGTAATAGTCTAAAAACTCAGTCAGCACGCGCCGTAAATGAGCTTCATTGAGAATCAGGACTTTGTCCAATATTTCTTCACGAACCGTCCTGACAAATCGCTCAGCGAAAGCATTGGCATTGGGAGCGAAATAGGGTGTACGAATGATGTGGATGCCTTCAGACTCGAAAACGTCATCAAATGTCTGGGGGAACTTCTTGTCATTATCACGAATCAAGGCGCAGAAATCATCTTCTTGCTCCTGGATAGTCCAGACTTGATTTCTCGCTTGTTGGGTAATCCAAGGGCCGTTGGGATGGTCGGTGATGCCAGCGAAGTAGACCTGTCGGGTGCCGATGTCAATGAAAAAGAAGACGCTCAAGGTTTTGAGCCAAATGGTTTCCACTTGAAAGAAATCACACGCTAATAGTTGCTCCCGATAATGGCTCATGAGGACCTTCCAGCCGATGGAACCAGCTCGGACAGGTGCGGGAATGATGCCTTTTTCTCTGAGGATGTTGCCCACAGTTGTTAAGCTGAGATTGATGCCCAGTTTGAGCAATTACCCTTTGATTTTGCCGTAGCCCCAGTTGTTTTCCTGAGCCAGACGAACGACCAAGGCTTTGATTTTATCTTTGGTCAGTGGCCGTCCAACTTTGTTTTTCTTGGCATGAGTCCATTTACGCCGAACAAGCGCCCGATGCCAGCCAAAGACTGTTTCCGGCTGGAATATACGAATCAGGCTACGGAACTGTTTGACGGGTCGATTGGTTTGCTTCTTTAGGTTGGCTGAAAGTACGGCCAGCGTCAACTTCTCCGCCCGATTAGATTTGATAGGTTTGTCAATCTGCCGTTGCACAATGCCCAACTGTTGGCGCAGAATTAGGATTTCTAAATCCTTGTCTCTAGCCGATGTGCGACCGAGGCGAAACAAGGTCAAGATCGTTGAAAATATCTGTGACAGAATGAACCAAGCCATGAAAAATGAGTGCTCCAAATGAGATGAGTTATGATTTTAGCACAGCTTCTCAAAGAGTCAGGCAGAGACTTATTCCCTCGAGTAATTGGGCTCGGATGCAATTTTTGAACGATACGCGTAAATTTCTTGGCTTTCCAGGTTGACCACCGAAAGGAATGCGAGAAAACAAGTCTCCCCTAAACACAACTTTTTCGTTTATAATGAAAACGTGGGCTATTCACTTCTGCAAACGAAGTTATACATTCCCCGATTACGACCACACATCATTCCTCGTCCTAGCTTAACTGGTTTGTTGAATCAGGGGCCAGAACAAGGGTACAAGTTGACCCTCATATGTGCTCCGGCCGGGTTTGGCAAAACGACGCTGGTCACTGAGTGGGTTCAGTCCCTGAAAAGAGCGGCTGCCTGGTTTTCGATTGACGAAGGCGACAATGATCCGGCTCGTTTCCTGGCATACTTTATTGCTGCGGTGCAATCGCTTCAGCCGGAATTGGGTAGGGATGTCCAGGCTGCGCTTCAGTCGCCGCAGTCACCCCCGATAGAAATAGTGCTGACCGGGTTGATAAATAGTTTAACGGCCGTACCCTCCCCCTTCGTTGTTGTCC
>JBNKZT010000119.1:0-16231 GCA_050301775.1 Promineifilaceae bacterium (SeqCode) | reverse complement strand
ATTGGCTCATAACCAAGACTCTGTTCATAAGCCTCAATCGCTTGTCGAAATTTTTGTGTTGGTGGTAAATAGTAGAGCCATCCCAACCTGAAATAAGCTGCTGCTGCTGTTGCAGGTGAGGCTAATTCCTCAGCAATCATCTCCTCTGAAATGTTACTGACAGCCGCTTCCATTATCGGAATCGCTGTTGCCAACTCCCCTTCGGCTACAATCGCCTGCCCTACTGCAAACAAGGACAAAAAGGTAAGCTGCCCCGGTAAATGGCCTTCAATAAATTCTGCTCCCACCAATGTATCGGGGGCAATTACCTGCACTTGCTCATTCCCTCCGCTAACCTCTGGCTCTTTAATGTTGAGGAAATTTACTTTCACCGATGTGCGGCTCTCTGTTCCCCAAATCACCACCGCCGCATTGTACTGTTCTCCCAACGCCTGCGCCGCTTCCCGGTCAGCCAGTTCCAATACAGTGTGGGGATCAATTTCCACCCGCACATAATCCAGGCCTAACTCTTGCCGCCGCTCCTCAATCGCGTCACGAATCAACGTATGTGCGTTCGAAGAGCCGCTGGCGGTCACATGGAAAGGCAGCACAACAATTAACGCTTCACCCTCGGCGGCTGGCTTGAATGGGGCGGCTGTGGGGAAAGCAATTCTATCGGGTAACAGTTTGGAAAACAGGACGGTTCCCAGCGCAATCAGCGCTATCACAATCAGAATAATAGATACACTTTTACGGGATAGATATTTGTAGGTTGTTGGATTGGTGATAACAAATTTATCGCGTTCAATCTTGTCGCCACCCACCTTGTCGCCCTGCACAAAATCACCGCCAATATTTGTGTCGTTTTGGCTTACGTTATCATTTTGCCTGTTTGTGGTTTTTGTCATGCTGTTTCCCCCTCAAAAAATGACGCAATTTTGTTGTGATTTGGTTTGGTGACTATAGCTTTTCCTGTCGGATAAATTTGACCGCGTAGATTTTATCGTTTTTGTTGCAATAGGGAAACGCGTCCCGTGTTCAAATCTCGTAAAACAAAGTTTGACTGTACAGAGGTGCTACGTTAAAATTCGTGGTCTTGCGAGTTAGCAACTTAAGGTGTATTTGTGTTTGAATCATTAGGCAGTCGATTACAATCTGTTTTTGATACCCTGCAGCGGCGGGGGAAGCTGACCGAAGCGGATGTTGACAAGGCAATGCGCGAGGTGCGGCTGGCTCTTCTGGAGGCAGACGTTAACTTCAAGGTTGTCAAAAACTTTGTCAGTCGCGTTCGTGAACGGGCGGTTGGCCAAGAGGTCATGCGCAGCCTGTCGCCAGGGCAGCAGGTCGTTAAGATTGTCCATGATGAACTCATCAACACATTAGGCGAACCGGGCCGTCTGAATCTGGGTCTGCAATCACCGGCAGTGATTATGCTGGTGGGGTTGCAAGGGGCCGGTAAGACGACGATGGCCGGGAAGCTGGCTTTGTATTTGCGTAAAGAAGGGAGACGGCCGTTTCTGGTCGGGGCTGACGTGTATCGTCCTGCGGCTATTGATCAGCTCCAAACGCTTGGCCGACAGCTGGACATCCCTGTTTACGCCGAAGGAACAGACGCTGATCCGGTAAAGGTTTGCATCAATGGTGTGAAGCAAGCCCAAAAAGCCGGGGCAACGACTGTCATCCTGGATACGGCCGGCCGCCTCAATATCGACGAGATGATGATGGATGAAATCAAAGCCATCAAATCGAAAGTCGAACCGATTGAGACACTGTTGGTTGCCGACGCCATGACGGGTCAGGAAGCGGTCCGTGTCGCCACTGACTTTAATAATGCCGTGAACATAACCGGCCTGATTATGACCAAGGTCGATGGTGATGCGCGCGGCGGTGCGGCCATTTCCATGCGCGAAGTGACCGGCGTTCCCATCAAATTCCTGGGTACCGGCGAAAAGCTGAGTGAGGTCGAAATGTTCCATCCCGACCGGCTGGCTGATCGCATCCTGGGGATGGGCGATGTGATGACGCTGATCGAAAAAGCGCAGACGGAGATGGACCAGGCAGAGGCCCAGAAAGCTGGCGAGCGCCTGATGAAAGGCGAGTTTACGCTGGAAGATTTTATGAAGCAGATGCAGCAGGTTCGTAAATTAGGGCCGATTGGGCAGCTGCTGGAAATGATTCCGGGCATGAACAAAATGACCAAGGGTGTGGACCTGAGCAATGCCGAGAAAGACATGAAACGCATTGAGGCGATTATTCAATCGATGACGCCGAAGGAACGCAACAACCCGAAGATTCTGAAGGCCAGCCGCAAACGGCGCGTTGCCGCCGGTTCTGGGACGACTGTGCAGGAAGTCAATGCCCTGTTGAAGCAGTTCCAGGAAATGCAAAAGATGATGAAACAACTGCGCGGCGGTCGTGGTCGAGGAATGGGTAATCTTGGCAATTTGATGGGCCGATTTTAGAATTAATAATTAACGATTAAAAAATTAAAGTGGAGATTGTGACAAAAGATGCTTCGAATTCGTTTAAGTCGAACTGGTAAAAAAGGACAGCCCAGTTACCGGGTTGTTGTGACAGACATTCAAAATAAGCGTGACGGCCGTATCGTGGAAAGAATCGGCAATTACAACCCGTTGGAAAAGGGCGTGAGCTTCAAAATTTCGGAGGCGCGGGCACTGCATTGGTTAAATGTGGGCGCACAGCCTTCGGATGCGGTGAAGCGTTTGCTGGACAAACAGGGCACCTATGATCGCCTGGCGCGTTTGCGTGCGGGCGAGACATTGGCTGTATTGGCGGCGGAGATTGATGGGTCGGTGGATGAAACGGCCGTTGCTGAAGCCGTCGCCGTTGTCGCTGACGAAGAAGAGTAAGCATGAAAGAGCTTGTTGAATTTATCGTCAAATCCCTGGTTGATAATCCGGATCAAGTAGAAATCCATGAAGTTGATGACCAATCAGGAACCATTGTCGAAGTTTCTGTAGCTCAACCCGATATGGGACGCGTCATCGGCAAAAGTGGTCGGGTGATTAACTCAATCCGTTCCATTGTCCAGGTGGCTGCGGCTAAAAGGGGCCAGCGTGTTTCGGTTGAGATTATTGAAGACGACGGGCGTTAGAGTCTGATTTGGCGAAAAAAATAATTCCAAATAGTAAAAAAATAGACCAAGGCTCAGCAGATTCCTCTGTTGAGCCTTCTTTTTTAGTCATTGGCCAGATTCTAAAGCCGCACAGTGTTCGCGGTGATGTGCGGGTAAAGCCGCTGACTGATTTGCCGGAACGGTTTACCTGGTTGGAAACGGTGTACATCGGTGAGGATGATTTGCGGCCGGTGGCGGTGGAGTCGGCCCGGTTTCATGGCGAGTTTGTTTTGCTGAAACTGGCTGGCTATGACAACCGTGAAATCGTTCAGGAACTGCGCGGCCAATACCTGCTTGTGCCGCAAAGCGAAGCGATTCCGCTTGGGGAAGGGGAATATTATTTGTATCAGTTGGAGGGGCTGCAAGTTTTTACCGATGAAGGTGAGGATTTGGGCGAATTGGTACAGGTGATGGAAACCGGAGCCAATAATGTGTTTGTCGTGCGCGGTGACTCGGGGGAACTGCTCCTGCCGGATACGGATGAGGTGGTGGTGGAGATTGATTTTGAGAACGGCCGTATGACGGTGCATTTGTTGGCGGGGTTACGGCCGTAACTATCACGGCGGCAGCATAAATTCCCCATTGATTTGTTTAGGGGCCAGCCCTGGCGGGAGATCAAGGCACAACTTGTAGCGAGAAGCCATCAGCGGTGGCAAATAGCTGGAAATTGGCGATGTCCAGGCGATGCCTGCTTGCCATCGGGGTGTGGTTGTCACCCCTACACAAAAAGTTGGACTTAATCTAGGGACCAAGCTACTGTTATTGACGGTCAGCAGCAATGTGATAGCGCACAGACTAATGACGAAGACTGCCCCCAGCAAAAACCATTTTGACCATCGATGTGAATTGGTTGACAATGTTTTTGAATCCTTAACTGAAAAACGCCGATCCCCGCATTTCCATTGGCAAATAAAAGACAATCATCATGGCGACGGCCAATCCCAGGAGCAGGATAATCCAGGGTAACTGTGCCGCTAGCCCGTCCTTGCTGCGGCGGGCGCGGCGGGTGAGAACGTATAAACTTGCGCCAAAACCGATCAAAACCAAGACTAATTCAATCGGATCAAGCCAGGCCATTGGGAAAACTGGCCCTTTTGACCAGTCGGGCTGGCCAACTGGGATATTGTGATCCAGCAGGAAATTCTGAAAGACGGGGATAATGGCCAGTGCGCTGCTGAGAAAGTGAAACCCGCCGTAATGGGCTACCCACCCGGCGAAAGCCAGCGGTGCAAACGCAGGTGCGTACCTTGCCAGCGTCAGCCGCAGTGATTCTCTTCTGTTGGCCAGTGCCCGGCTGAGCCAGGCAGCGCCCAATCCCAAGCCAATGGGCAGCACCAGATTTAGGAAAGTGAAGATGAGCAGCAAAATAATTCCTTCGTTTTGGGTGTGAATGGTTGCCGCCAGCCAGGTTTCCAGTTGGTAAACGGGCGGCACCATGCCGAAGGCGTTGCTGACGCCGGTAAAGGCGAAGATGATGACCAGGAAATTCAAGTCCCAACGGCGCGGCCAGGCTTTGAGGCTGCTGGTCTCGTGCAGTGGATGGCGCACGACCAGGGCGACATTGTCGTGGGGGCAGGCGCGGGCGCAGTCGAGGCAGAGGATGCAGTCCATGTTGCTTTGAATTTGCGGCGCGAATAATTGTGTGCCACAGCCCAATGTTTGAGCGCTGCCGTTGATACATTCTTTGCCAACACAGGTGCGGCAGGTTTCTCGCTTGCTGACGGAAATTTGCAGCGGTGACAGGGTAGAACTGACGAAGTTGAAGGTTCCCAGCGGGCAGACGTATTTGCAGAAGGGCGATTCGACAAAAAACGCTTCCAAAACGAAGGCGGCGACGAAGTAGCCGATGATGAGCCAGGCGGTGATGGCGGGGCTGGACCACAAGTCGAGCCATTCGTAGAGCCAAAAGTAGAGGATGAGGACGGCAACGGCTGTCCACTTATTCCGCAATCGTTTTGGCCAACGGCGACCACTAAGGCTGAGTTTGTGAGCCAGCGTACGCGGCAGGGTGAACGGGCAGTTCATGCAGAACAAGTTGCCAAAAAAGAGCAGGGCAAAGACCAAAAAGCCGCGATAATGCACCCAAACGATAACCGTTGCCAGGTTCTCTGGAGCCAGTTTGGGGCCGGTGAAACCGTCGTAGATAAGGAGCAGCGCAGCCAATAACAGCAATAGCTGGCCGACCAGCCGCCCCCAACGCCAGCGCAGCAATCGACCAATCAATGGTACGCGCAGTAAATCAAAGCGAGGGCGTGGGGAACGGAGGAGCTGAGTCATGCCGGTTTTAGCTGTTGATGGTGAAGTTGAACTGTTGGGTGGAGGAACGGCCGTCAGGCAGTTTTACTTCTACGGTAATGACCCAATCACCGCCCATTGTCCATTCAAACGGCATTTCATAGACGCCATTGTCGCCGCCGGTCGCTTCGGCCAATACCGGAACCATTCCGGCATGGCTCATATCACCCTTGACGGAGACAGTGGCATCGTTGATGGGCGTTCCCGCTGCATCTGTGATGGTAACAAGCAGCGACGTTTGGCCAACTTTGGTGGACCCAACGGCAACAATGATGCGCATATCCTCATTATTGGTTTGCTGACTGTTTCGCCCGCCACAAGCAGTTAACAGCAGGGAAAAAATAACAACCCATAATATTTTGACTGTTTTTGAGAGGGACATAGCTTTATTCCTTATGGTGATGATGGCGGTTGGATTGGTGCAGGTCCATAGCGCGTTGTAGATGATCCAATGTTTCATCCATGCTCATTAAATCGCCGCCGAACCCTTGCTGGAAACGGTTAGCGTCATCCTTTCTTTGAAAGGCCAGCACGGTGGGGGTACAACAAACGGTGATGTCCGGTTCTACCAGGTAAATGGCGGCCTGAGCGTTAATGATATTGCCGCGCAGAAAGTCGGTAACCAGAGCGGAGACGATCTGGTCGCCCATCATTTGCAGACCATGCAGACCACAGTGCGGACAACAGGCCCGCTTGGTTGTGCTGTTAGCCAGGTTAAGGGTCATTTGGGTCTGGCTGCGGGGGGTCATATGGCACATGAAACAGCTTTCAACTGGTAATGCCGCCTGGTTGTTTGTATGGGGCGGCATGGGAACCGGCACAGCACCACCGCGCACTTTGCGCAGGTATCCTTCGGTTTCCAATTGGGCCAGGTCACGATGAATTGTCATTTCGGATACGTCAAATTCCTGGCTGAGTTGGCCAATGTGGACGATGCCTTGTTCGTTTAATAGGTCTAGAATTCGTTGATGGCGATTGATTGGTAACATAATATTCCCCAGAATCGGTAAACTTGAATTGGTCAATTTCACGCATTGTAACAAAAAATAACACTTTGTCACCGGGTAGAATTGTTGAAAATTGTTTATGAGATTTGAATTTTTCTGCTTTCCTGTTCGTTGTCATATAATCGGCCAGTTATGAGACGATTTGGACGTTGGCCGCAAACCTGGCTGTTGGCGCCGGCGATTTTGTTGTTCTGGTGGTTGGCGTTGGCCAGTATGGTGGATGACAGCCCGACGATGGATGAGCAAAATCATCTGGCGCGTGGGGCGACGTTTGTGTTTACCGGTGATCCGCGTTTGAGTCTGGAGCATCCGCCGCTGGTGAATGCGTTGAGTGCGCTGCCACTGCTTATGCTGCCGGATGTGAAACTGCCGCTGGACGATGTCAGTTGGCAGCGTCAGCCGCCGGACGTGTATTGGTACCAGTTTGCCGAGCAGTTTTTGTGGGTTTATAACCATGATGTAACGCGGATGATATTTTTGGCGCGTTTGCCGATTGTCTTTTTGACGATGGGGCTGGCGCTGGTTGGGTATCATTTTGCCAGACAGTTGTGGGGCAGCTATTCGCGCATCTGGGCTTTTTTGTTTTTGTTGTTTGATCCGAATGTGTTGGCACACGGCCGTTACTCCACAACCGATCTGGGCGGGACGGCATTCTTGTTCCTGGCTACATTTTTGCTGTGGCGCATGTGGCAGGCCGATGGGTGGCATTGGTGGCGCTGGCTGTGGGCTGGGATAGGGATGGGATTAGCGTTTGGCAGCAAGTTATCTACGTTGGTTTTTGTGCCGATTTTCGGACTGCTGGCGGTTTTGCCGTTGTACGGGGAAGGAACCGCGGAGACACAGAGAGCGCAGAGATTTTTGAGCGGAGGAGCCTGGCGGCGATTGGGACAGTTTTTGTCGGCGGGTATAGCGTCTGTTTTTATTGTGTGGGCGATTTTTGGTTTTGAGTGGGGGGCGTTTCTGTTTAAGGATGATGGTCTATTGGCCTGGTTAAACGGCTGGCGCGGACCGATGCCGACGTTTTGGGCGGGGTTGGAACAGGTATTATTTATCAGCGGCGGTGGGCGACCGGCTTTTTTATTGGGTCATTTTTCTAATACGGGATTTTGGAATTATTTTCCGGTGGCGTTTTTGGTAAAGACGCCATTGGTGACGATTGTAGGGTTAGGGGTAACAGCCGTACTGCTTTTCGGGAATAGGACGTGGACGAACGCGGAAAAACGCGGAATTCGAAAAAAAGCGTTGTTTTTACTTTTACCGGCCATCTTGTATTTTCTTTTTAGTATGCAGAGTGCGCTGAATATTGGCTATCGCCACCTTTTGCCGATACTGCCGTTTTTGTACGTGGCGATTAGCGGAGTGGCAAGTGGCAGGTGGCACATATCACGTTTCACGCCTTTGTTTGTGTTTGTTGGTTTGCTTATGGCTGATTTTGCAATTCACCCCCATTATTTGAGTTATTTTAATGTGGCGGCGGGCGGACCGGACAACGGCCGTAACATTCTAATTGACAGCAACATTGACTGGGGACAGGATTTGATTCGATTGCGGCGGTGGATGGATGCAAATGAGGTGGAATCGGTGAAGTTGGGCTGGTTTGGTACGGCCGTTCCCGAGTATTACGGCATCAACTACGACCCCTTACCTGGGTTGGGCGGCGTTGGCCAGCCACAGTTTTTTGATGCTTGGTGGGACTTACCCTTCAATCCGGCTAATCCTGTGCCGGGCTTGTACGCCATCAGTGCTACCAGCTTGTGGGAATTTCCACTGGCAACCGAAGAAAAGCAGGTATATGCTTGGTTTCGTGCCCGCGAGCCAGACGACCAGATTGGCCACTCAATTTTAATTTATGAAGTTCATTGATTTTATAAACCCCTCGCGAAAAGCATGGCGCTGGTGGGCATTGATTGTGTTGCTGCTGGCGGCTGTTTTCCGGCTGGTGCTGCTGCACGATGTGCCGCCGGGATTGGCCCAGGATGAGGTGTTAAACGCCGACATCGTGACATTTATTCGCCAGGGACAGCACGCCCTGTTTTTCCGCGAAGGGTATGGTCACGAGCCTCTGTATCATTACTGGTCGGTGCCGTTCCAGGTGTTATTTGGCGATAATGTGCTGTCGATCCGGCTGCCGGCCGTGTATTTGGGGATGCTGTTGGTGGCGTTGACGATGCGTTGGGTGCGGCGCGAATTTGATGGGGTAACGGCCGTTACTGCCGGATTCGGTTTGGCCATAAGCTGGTGGCCGATCATCTTCAGCCGGATTGGCTTGCGTCCGATTTTGGAGCCGCTGCTGCTGGTGGCGGCAGCCTGGTTTTGGCGGCGGCCCTGGCTGGCTGGAATATTCCTGGGTTTGAGTTTGTACAGCTATACCGGGGCCAGAGTTGTTTTTTTAATTCCGCTGTTGTGGGGAATTGTTCAGATGTTGGCGGTTCCGGACCAATCAAAAAGGCGGGATCGTTTACGAACAGCCGTTACCATTCTAATCGTCTCCCTCATTGTTTCTTTACCCCTTTACAGGACATTACAAGCCGATCCCAGCTTGCAGCAGCGAGTCGATCAGTTGGCCGGGCCGCTGGATGCGCTGCGCCAGGGCGATTTTGGCCCAATCTGGCAGATGACGCTGGCGACTTTAGGCGTGTTCAGTTTCACCGGCGATCCGCGCTGGACCTACTCACTGCCGGGGCGGCCGTTTTTTGATTGGGCAACGGCCGTGCTCTTTTACGCCGGGTTTTTGCTAGCCTTGTATCGCTGGCGGCAGCCCCGTTATACCTTGATTCTGGTGTGGCTGGCGGTGACCCTGCTGCCCAGCGCCATCACGCCCCAGGCGCCCAGTACCGTACGCCTGGTGGGGGCGATGCCGGTGGTGTATTTGCTGCCGGGTACGGCAGTGGCTGCATTTATAGCCTGGGCACGTGCCCGAAAGAAACACTTTTTCCAAATCGGAACGACGGCCATTTTGTTGGCCATCTTGTTGGTGAACGGATTGCGCACGGTAAATGATGGCTTTCGACGTTGGCCAACCACGTTGGAGACACGATTGAAATATCAGACCGTTTTGTTGGACATGGCGCGTCATTGGCAGGTCGATGAAATTGAGAATTGGGTAGTTGCCGAGAGCTTTTTTGAGCCAATAGACGCCGATTCTCTGCGGCGTAATTTGGGCGCAAGTACCGATGTGCGCTGGATTCAAACCGGACCTGACGTAGCCGGGGCCATCGTTTTTCCGGCGGAATCGGGGGTGGGACGCTTGTATGTGCCGGAATTTGCGGCGATTTCGACGGATTTGTTACGGGCGGCGGGTGTGGCGGAACGGCCGTTATTTCGCAGTCCGGATCATCCTTCATTTGCTGTTTACGATTTGCCGGCGCAGCCACCTATTGCCCAGCAAGTAGAACCGCTTGTTTTGGATGGGGCTATTACCTTTTTAGGCTATGAGATTTTGCCGGTGACATCGAAACGGCCGTTGCAACTGTTTAGCTATTGGCGGGTCGAAAACGCTTTGCCCAATGATTTAACGACGTTTGCCCATTTGCTGACTGCTGATGGTTCTATATTTGCCCAGTATGATGGTTTGGATGCTGTGCCGCTTACTTTACAGCCCGGCGATTTGTTTGTGCAGTGCCACATTTTACCTTTACCGGAGATAGCAGCGGGGCAATCTTTTACACTGCAATTGGGCTTTTACACGCGGGGGAACGGCCGTCGTCTAGTTGATGGGAACGGCCGTGACGCCATTATTTTGCGGCAAAATTGGGCTTTGACGGAATTGGAGTAACTGGTAACATTACAAGTTTGCCGCGAAAAATAGTAGAATAGCGGTTTGAAAAGCAAGATATGGAACTTCGGAGGTTTGACAAGTATGGGAATGTTGAAAAACATGTTTAGGACTGGTAAGCGTCAGGCTTCACTCATTAGCAGTGTTGTGTTGACGTTAATTTTCATTTTATTGGCAGCGCAGGTGATGAATGCTGCTGGTGATGCAGCTTTGTTAAGCGCTGCAAAAACGGCTGACAGATCCACAATCGTGCCAGCTATGAACGATACAATTCAATACACGATCGTCGTCAGCAATACCGGCGACACCATTGCCAGCAATGTCATCGTGACAGACACTTTAGATGTGAATTTGAATTATGTGCCTGGTAGTGTGTCTTCTGTTGGCGGCACCGGAGGAACAGCTAGTGAAAACAGCGGCGTGATTTCCTGGGCTGGTTCATTGGAAAGCAATAGCCGTTTAACCGTTACATTCCAGGTAACAGTGGCTAACAGCCTGCCAGTTGGTCAAATATTGACCAACACCGCCGAAATTACTGGAACCGGCACCTTATTGTTACCATCTGCAGCGACTGAAGTTGTGTCGCCTATGATAATGTACATGCCAATTATTTTTAAACCGTTCCCGCAACCGACGTTGACCGTTTCGCGTCCGAACAGCGCCAATCAATGGACAGCTTCCTGGAATAGTGTGGGCGCCAATGCGACCAGTTATGAATTGCAGGAGTCGCATGATCCTAACTTTGGCAGTCTGACATCTTCCAGTCCTGGGAATATTGGCTTGAACACGAGCCAAAATTTTGCCCACAGTATTTCGATTAATAATGTCTATTATTACCGGGTGCGTGCCTTGGGCGATGGTCTTATTGGTCCCTGGTCTGCTGTACAGAAGGCGATAGGGGGCTATCGGGATGACTTTGATGACGCTGGTTCCAATTGGCTGATCCGCAGGATGAGTTACCTGGAAAAAACCTATGTCAAATACGGGACAGGCAGCGAAGCTGGCAATTTGATTATTATTGTTGATGATAAATGGGATTGGTTGGTGGCCAGCCCGTTGGCGCCGGCGCCAACGGTGCCTTATGTCATTGAATATCGCTCTCGTGTCCATGATCCGGCTAATGAAGTGTCGGGCGGCATGTCCTTTGGTGGTGACTGGAACTTTGATGCCTGCCCTGAATACGGCAATGTGTACCAAACGGACAACTGTTTCAACCATTTCTACAACTTTAATTACATTTATTTTGGCGGTATAAAACTGCTGCATGAGCAGGTGGACCAACTGATATGGTGTCCCAACTGCGGCGGATCGCCACTTAAGCGTATTGGGCCAACGAATGATATCGGAAATGTTATCAGTTATGACAGAAGAAAAGAATGGCATATATACCGTGTAGAGGTTCGAGCCGATGGTGCGTATTTGTATATTGATGGAATATTTAAACATCACTTTTCAGATACGACTTACATTAATGACCCCTATTTTGGCGTATTTGCTTCAACTTATGAGTACAAGCCGTCGATTTGGTTCTATGATTATTTCCAGGTTACACCTTTGGATTAGTTATAATTGACGGGGTAGTCGGATTATGGAGAAACCTGCGGAGGCCAATGTGCTCTTCGCAGGTTTTTTCGTAAATTTATTTCTTTATTGAGGTTCAAATTCAGTTGGATCGTTTTAGAAATCATTGGCGGTGGGTGGCAACGGCCGTATACCTGCTCTTCTTTGTGCTGACTCTTACCGGCCTCAGGCAAAAATCACCCACATTTGATGAACAGGGCTTTATCACCCGCGGCCTGGGCTATGTGCGTGGCCAGAATCAGCATATGCGGGTGGGACATCCCCTGGGATTAAATGCCTTGAACGCGGCATTTTTGGCATTTGATGATCAGGTTGCTTTGCCGTTGGATGATTCATCCTGGGGACAAACCAGTTTTCATCGTCCGTCAGAACTGTTTATGTGGGAGATTGGCAATGATGTGGCGCGGATACTGTTTTTGGCGCGACTGCCGACTGTTTTTCTGGGGATGTTGTTAACGGCCGTTGCCGGGCGTTGGGCAAAAGAGCTGACCCGATCCCGCTGGGCCGGTTTGTTGGCTATGCTGTTGTTAGCATTGGATCCCAATATTTTAGCCCACAGCCAACTGGCCACGACCGATTTGGGTTTGACGGCCGCGGCTTTGCTGGCTGGCTACTTGTTATGGCGATTTTGGCGGCAGCCATCCTGGACGGCGGCGATTTGGGCCGGTGTGGGATTTGGGCTGCTGCAAAATACGAAATTTACGGCCGGTTTGTTTGTGCCTTTATTCGCATTGGTGATTTTGGCTGCGGTGGTGGGGCTGTGGCGGGAAAACGGCCGTTTCCCCACAAAGCCGCTGCTGCAATTTATCATTGCCTATCCGTTGAGCGGATTTTTGACATTGTGGGCCGCTTATGGGTTTCAAGTGGGCACGCTGCCGGCTAATTTGCCCACATTCCCTCAATTAAGTGGTTTGACTTTGCCCTTGTCCCATCATTTGGAGCAGTTATTGGATATTGGTGGGCGGCTGCAGAAAAGTACCCCCTCATTTTTGTGGGGTCAGTACAGCGACAGTGGGTGGTGGACTTATTTTCCGGCTGCCTTTTTGCTAAAAACGCCGCTGCCGGCGTTGTTTTTACTGGGATGGACGGCCGTTGCCCTTTTTCTGCGCCGGCTGCGACATGATTCGTTGACTTTGGCGGCGCTGCTTATTCCGTCGTTGGGCTACTTTGGCATTGCATTGACGACAGATGTCAATTTGGGATACCGGCATATTTTGCCTGTATTGCCTTATTTGAGCGTATTAACGGCCGTTACCCTCATTCCCTTGCTCCAAACCGGTAAGCCGCACCGCTGGCTGGCTGGTGTGATTGTGGCGTTGGTTGGCTGGCTGGCGGTCACGACGATATGGCTTGCACCTGATTTCCTGGCCTTTTTTAACCGGCTGGCTGGCGGCCCGGATGGCGGTTGGCGTTATCTGGTAGACAGCAACCTGGATTGGGGTCAAGATTTAGGCGGCTTAAAACCGTGGATGGACGAAAATCAGGTGCCTGAGATATGGCTTAGTTATTTTGGGGAAGCCCGGCCTGAGTATTATGACATTGCTTACACGGGACTAGATAGTTTCCCGCCGCGTTTGATGAATGCCCAGGCACGGCCGTTTTATCCCCACGATCCCGCGCCCGGTATTTATGCCATCAGCGCCACAAATTTGCAGGGCGTTCATTTTGCCGATCATGACCAATTTGCCTGGTTCCGCAGCCAGGAGCCGGTGGCTAAAATTGGCTACAGTCTTTTTATTTACGACGTACCGGCCTATAGTGACCCAGTTGATCTGGTCTTGAGCGGTGTGCAGGTGGAAGAAATATCTCAGGATGACTTTGCCAGATTTGGGACCAATGATGTGATACTGCATTGGGTTGATCTTTCAACAGCTTTTTTGCAACCGGCCAATGACTTTTATTGGTTGGTAGTTAACAAAGACGAAGCTGTACATTTCTTTTTTTCTGAATGGGTTTCGGAATATGAAAAAATTTCCGAAACCGAAGCGTATTTGTTATTTCGGGTTGAATCAAAGGAAAGGGGACGTTCCATTCTTCAAACTTTTTCACAAAATGATCATCAGGTATCCCTTGTGGATTTTTCGATTCCGAGTGAAAGTTTGCCAGGTTCCTCATTGATGGTTGTTACACAGTGGCAAAACCAATCACCCCCGGCGCCCATGAAATTATTTGTGCATTTAGTCGACAGCGAGGCCAATGTTTTGGCGCAATGGGACGGATTAAGTGTTGTTGAAGAAGGTTTCCTTCAAGGAGATTTGTTAATACAAATCCAACAGTTTGATATTCCGCAGGATTTGCCATCGGGGAGTTATCAAATTCGCGTTGGTATTTATCATCCTGAAACGGAAGAACGATGGACGACGTCTATTGGCGCAGATTTTGTCGTTCTGGGGGAGATTGCTGTACCGTGACAATCATGTCATTCCTTCCAGATCGCCTTACCGTGAAAATTGCGCGTAGTCAACAGGATAGAATAGCAAAGCTGCTGCTTCTAATTTTGCCGCTGGGCATTAGTGCTGCCTGGGGAAATTGTTTTTCCGATGCGGCTTTTTCGGCGTTTAATCAGGCCCGGCTGCTGGCCAGTACTGATTCGGTAACCGGAGTGATTGGCCAAATTAATTTGGTAGAACCATTTTGGCTGGCCCATTCCCCCTTGTTTTTGCTGCTTTTAACCGGACTGGCCCGGTTAGATTGGCTGCTGCCGGATTTCGTCCGTTTGCTGACTGGATTGGTCTGGGGGGTAACGGCCGTTGCCGTTTACACAGTGGGTCGTGGCATCAAACGACCGCTGCCGGGTTTTATCGCCGGGCTGTTGATCGCGCTTTCGTCGCCGCTGCTGCCAGGATTGGGCACGGCCGTTTCTTGGACAACAGCTTGGGTATGGTTGGCCTTAGCCCAGGCTGTGCGCCATCCCAAACGTCCACCCTGGCTGTTCTTGTTTTTGCTGTTTCTAACCTGGCTTGGTGTTGACAGCCTGATTTTTGGGGCGCTGTTGTGTCTATTTGTGCAGTTTTCTCAACAGCGATGGGCGCAGATGGTTGGTTTTTTATTGTTCGCTATGTCTGCTTTGGGTGTGATTCTGGGGCAATCGGATGGTTTCGGGCCAGTTGTTTCCTATTTTGTCCAGTACAATCAGTTTTTATGGCTTTTGCTGCCTTTGGTTACTGTTGGCCTGCTGGCGGTGTTTTTTGAGACTCAGAAACACCCTGTGTTGATTGCCGCCCTGGTCTGGCCGATAGTGGCTTTGTTGGGAGGGGCAGAAACGGCCGTTGCCGCACTTGCAATTCTTGGTTTTTTCCTGATTGGATCAGGATTGGCTCGAATCGTTGAGTGGTTTCAAGATCGTGATTTTATCCGGTTGAAAGAGCCGGGTTACGGATCAGTCTTGCTTGTTTTATTGGCTGTGCCATTTTTGGCAATACAGCTTGTTGTTTTGCAGCAGGATTTTCAGCAGCGGCCGTTATCTCAGGCCCGGCTTGAGCGGCAAGTTGGTGAATGGTTGAATGTGCAAACAACGGCGGATGTTACGCTGTTGGCTGAACCGGCTGTTGCCTTTTGGGCGGGGCGAACGGCCATTGCCCGGTTGAACAGTGAGTGGGGTGCGGGAACGGCCGTCATACCTGACTACATTATTCTCAGCCGCCACATTGCCGCCGACAAACTGGCGCGAACAAACTGGTTCCAAGAGCGATATGAAGCAGTGACCGAATTCACCTCGCCCTATTTCTCAGCGTCACCTTACACGGTGTGGGGATACCGGCCGACCATCTATGATTTAGGGCAGGGTCAGCCGCTCAACGTCCGGGCATCCGATGTTGTTCAGATTGTCGGATACCAACTGGAGCCGGAACGCATTTTGCCGGGCGAAGCAGTGACTGTAACGCTGCACATGAAATTGTTGCAATCATTGAGCGAGCCTATTCAGGCAACGCTGCGGCTGGCGGCTTTGCCCGACGGGCAAATTGTGGCGCAATCAGAGCCGCCGCTCCTGACGGCTCAAGGGGGCGAGCAATGGCCGGTTGGTACGCTCATTACGGAACAGTTGACCTTGGCCACGCCGCCAGATTTACCGGTTGGGGCGTATACGGTCAATTTTTCATTGGGCCAAGAGTCAGAGATATGGCCGCTTTATCGCAACAATGACGCCAATATGCTGGATCGGGTGACTTTGGGGGAAACGGCCGTTTCCTGGCAAGGTGAATTGGGTGAGGCGACGCCCATCGGCGCTCGTTTCGGCGAGGCTGTCCGTTTGGCAGCTTTTACAGTTGATGGCCAACCACAACCGGGGGAAATGCTGATGGTTCATCTTTACTGGGAAGCCATGAGCCAACCGGCAAAATCGTATGTTGTGTTTGTTCATTTGCTGGATGAGGCCGGAAATTTGGTTAGCAGCCATGACAGCAGTCCGCGTGACGGCCGTTTCCCCACCAACACCTGGCGCAGCGGCGACTTGATTCA
>JBNKZT010000118.1:0-16262 GCA_050301775.1 Promineifilaceae bacterium (SeqCode) | reverse complement strand
ACTCTCCGCATCCACGCCCAGCCAACTGGCCAGATTGACGGCCACAAACAGCAGGTCACCCAACTCGTCGGCCCGCTCCTCCGGCGTTTGCGCCGCCTGGACTTCGGCCAGCTCCTCAGCCAGCTTGTCGTAAATCCCGCCGATTTCCGGCCAGTCAAAACCCACCTTGCGCACTTTGTCCTGGATTTTTTGCGAGCGGGCCAGCGCCGGCAGGGCCTGGGGAATATTGTCCAACAGTGAAGCCGCTGACTTCTCCTTCTCATCCTGCTTCAACAATTCCCAATTACGCAGGACTTCGGCCGTGTTAGCCACTTCCCAATCGCCCCAAACGTGGGGATGCCGCCGCTTGAGCTTAGCCTCAATCCCGGCGATGATGTCGGACAGCGTAAACTGCTCCTCCTCGGCCGCCATCTGTGTCTGCATGACGATGTGGTAGAGCAAATCGCCCAACTCCTCACGCAGGTTGACCTCGTCGGCAGCATCCAGCGCGTCCAAGACTTCACTCGTCTCCTCTAACAGGCCGCTGCGCATACTTTGCGGCGTCTGCTCAATGTCCCAGGGGCAGCCGTTGGGGCTGCGCAGGATGGCCACAGTTTCGGCCAGGGCGTTGAGCGAGGCGGCATAGGGCAGCGGGGGGATATAGAGGCTGGTCAAATGGTCAATCCGTTCGCTGCGGTCGATGGCGTACAAAGGCACACGCTCTACGCTTTCGGCAGCGGTCCCGGCGGCGTGAATAAGGGAGACGGCGTGTTGTTCGGGGTAAACGGCCGTTAACCCCATCTTCAATTCACTGGCCAACATCCGGCTGTAAACCTGCCCCAGCAGCGCCGGCTGGTCGGGATTGAGCGGCGGGTAATGCAGATTGGTCAGTTCGATGGCATCGAAAATTTGTAAACCATCCAGGGCATCGACGTGTACGGCCGTTAACGATGGCTCCACAAAACTCAGTCCGGCCACCACTCGCACGGGCAAGGCTTCTCCTTCCGCTGCCTTGACCAGCCGCGTTACCGTCGATTCGCCGACAAAGGGGTGGCCGGGCACAGCATAAACGATGTCGGCTTCCCGCCCCAGCGCCAGCAGTTGGGTTACGATTTGATCATAAACGGCGTCAAAGTCAACGGCCGTTTCATACACCGCATCAAAGCTGACTACCTGCACCGTCTCCGGCAAATCGGCCACCGCCGGGTGGCGCGCCGTGCGGACGTAGACCGTCTCCGCCGCCGCCAAAATCTCCCACGCTTCACGAGTCAGGAAACGGCCGTCGCCTGGCCCCAAACCCACAATCGTAATTCCCATCAGCATTTACCCCAGAAAGCAAAAAGGCGAGTACAGAGACTCACCCTCGTGAAACGTAAAACGTGAAACGTGAAGCAACTGCGAGCTGCCTTTCACGTTTCACGCATCACGTTTCAAATGAAATTCAATCCAGAAACTTAACGTTTCGTGTAAGTCGGAGCCTTACGCGCCCGTTTCAAACCTGGCTTCTTGCGTTCCTTGATACGGCCGTCACGAGTCATATGACCGTTATTACGCAGCACACCACGCATATCCTCATCATACTTGACCAGGGCACGCGCCAAACCCAAACGCACAGCGCTCGTCTGACCAGTGATGCCGCCGCCATTAATATGAACGCTGACATCCACCTTACCCATCATTTCCGTATCATTCAACGGGCCGGACAAAATGATGTAATCGCCAAAGCGCGGAAAATATTCCTTGACATCCTTGCCATTTACCGTAAATTCACCAGTTGCCTCGGCACTGGGGTAAATACGTACCCGGGCCGAAGACCGCTTACGACGACCAATTCCTTCATAATAACGAACTGCTTCTTCCATCATTCTCTCCTAAAGTTCAAATACGACGGGACCCTGCGCCTCGTGCGGATGCTCTGAACCGGCATAAGCCTTCATCTTCTTGAACATCTTACGCCCCAGTTTATTCTTGGGCAGCATACCCCGAACGGCCGCTTCAATTACCCGCGTCGGATGCTTTTGTAATTGATCACGCAGCGAGATTTCGCTCAACCCACCAGGATACCCTGAGTGACGGTAATATTTCTTCTGATCCAGCCGCCGGCCGGTCACATGAATCTTTTCCGCGTTAATAACAACCACAAAATCACCACAATCCACCGAAGGACTGTAGATCGGCTTATGTTTGCCGCGCAAAAGTACAGCAATTTGCGTAGCCAGACGACCCAACGTCTGACCTTCCGCATCAATCACATACCAGCTTCGTTCAACTTCTGCCGGTTTCGTTACAAATGTTTTCATTCCGTTTTTCTCCTAATCAGAGATTGGAGACCACTCATTGGTCCCCATAAGTTACAGATACCAAGTAAAGACCCTGTGGCGGTGCTGCCGTTCCCGATCGACCACGATCACAACTGCGGAAAGCCGCAACAAAATCTTCAACAGTCCAGGAATCCTCACCAACGAGTTTCATACTTCCAACCAGGCTGCGCACCATTCGGTACAAAAACGCATTCGCTTCAACATGGAAAACAAGAAACTCTCGATCTCGTTCCCACTCAGCCTTAAACAGTTCCCGTACCCGATTATCTCCTACTGGCGGCTGGCCAAAAGTGCCAAAATCATGCCGTCCCAGAAGATAACTCGCTGCCTGGTTCATCTTATCCACATTTAACGGATGTCGTACATGCCAGCTCTGAAACCGGCGAACGGGGCTGCGTACGACTTCATTATAAATGTAGTACGCGTAGGAACGACGCCGCGCATCAAAACGTGGATGAAACGTTGATGAGACCTGATTGAGTTGTAAAATTACAATATCGGCCGGTAAATTGGCGTTGATAGCTCTTTGTAAAGCCTCAACGCCATGCCGCCAGTCTAAATCAAAACTAATAACCTGACCCAGCGCATGAACACCACTGTCTGTTCTACCAGCGCCGATAATACGAATTGGCTGCTGGGCCAGATGCGTGATTGCCTTTTCTAACTCGCCCTGGATAGTGGGCTGCGGTTGGATTTGTCTTTGAAAACCATAATAAGCAGTCCCATCATACTCGATTAGGGCTTGGTAACGCAGCAATCACTACTCCTAATCAACTAACATCACAATAGCCATGTCGGCATTATCGCCAGGACGTTTACCCACTTTAATCATGCGAGTATAGCCACCATTACGTTCCGAAAAACGGGGCGCAATGTCATCAAACAGCTTTTTGATAACGTCAACTTCTTCCAGGTAGCCATCTTCGTCTTCAAATTCACGAGTACGGGATACACGAGCTGCTGCCAGACGGCGGGCATGGACAACTTGGGCCGGATCATCAGACCCTTTGGCCAATCCGCGTTTAGCCAGCGTGATTATTTTTTCTGCTGCCGGTCGTAACATGCGGGCTTTGCCTTCCGTGGTCAGGATTTGTTCTTTACAAATCAAATCCGCGATCAAGTTTTTCCGCAAAGCGTTCCGGTGGCTGGTATCTCGACCCAGCTTACGACCATTCATTCGATGTCGCATAGTTCAAACCTCATTCTCAGTATCCTGGCCCAAATTAGTTGGTCCAGGTGTCATGTTTGGGATACGGCCGTTTCCAATTACAGGTCAGCCAGTTCCTCTCCGTCTTTCAAAAACCCTTTCGTACGCAGTTGAGACTTCAACTCATCCAACGATTTTTCGCCAAAATTGCGAATGGCCAGCATGGTCTCTTCACCGCGTTCCAACATATCCAGCATTTCACCAATCTTGGTGATACCGGTACGCTTCAGCGAATTAAAGACACGCACGCTCAAATCCAATTGCTCAATAGGCGTATCATAAATCTCGTTAGGAATCGTTCCTTCTTCTTCCTCAACCTCTTCAACCGGCAGGAAAGTGTCTTCACTGACGCCGGCAACAGGGCGAAGATACTGCATCATAATCTGAGCTGATTGGGCCAACGCATCTTCCGGCCGGATAGTACCGTCAGTCCAAATCTGCATCACAATACGATCATAATCAGCATCCTGACCAACGCGGGTTTTTTCCACCTCATACCCTACCCGGCGAATCGGGCTGAAAATTGCGTCAACCGGCAGCTCACCAATGGGCAGCCGTCCCCGCTCTTCAGCCGGAGAATAGCCGCGCCCGGATTCAGCCGTCATTTCAATTTCCAAAAAGGCATCATCTGAGTCAACCGTGAACAAATACAAGTCCGGGTTGATAATTTCTACTTCCGGCGGAACTTGTAAGTCAGCGGCCGTTATTGTTCCGGCCCCATGTACTTCCAATCGCATTCGCGCCGAATCGGTGTCATGCAGCTTCAAACGGAGTTGTTTGACGTGCAGAATAAACCGCATCATGTCTTCGCGTACATGCGGAATCGCAGAAAACTCATGCGGAACGTCTGTTACACGAATAGACGTAACCGCCGCCCCAGGCAAAGAAGCCAACAGTACGCGGCGCAAAGAATTGCCAACCGTTGTACCATACCCTCTTTCCAAGGGACCAATAATAAACCGGCCATATTCGTGTGACATGGCGGTGCTTTCAATTTTCGGCAAGATAAGATTAATAGCCAATGTCGTTACCTCCCTTAGGTACTTAACAATTTAAGTAGGAGCAATATAAAAAATTAACGGGAGTAGTATTCAACAATTAACTGCTCGTCGAGTGTTACGTCGATATCATCACGAACAGGCAAGTTCAACACTTTCGCTGATAAATCAGCAGCATCCAAAGAAAGCCAACGTGGAACTTGTCGATCATCCAACTCTTGCCGCAATGTTTTGAAATACATTTTCCGAGAACTTTCGGGGCGAATAGAAATCACATCCCCTGGGGTTAGAAGTGCAGATGGAATATCAGTTTTACGGCCGTTCAACACAATGTGACCATGCCCTACCAACTGCCGCGCCTGCGCCCGGGAACTTGCCATCCCCAAACGATAAACAACATTATCCAGCCGGCTCTCACAAATTACCAACAGATTCGTGCCCGTCAAACCAGAACGCTGCGCAGCCCGTTTGAAGTATTGACTGAACTGCCGTTCCATCAAACCATAAATACGGCGCGCTTTCTGCTTTTCACGCAACTGCAACAGATAATCCGAAGCCCGTCCCCGACGGAACTGCTTCTCCCGCCCATGTTGACCGGGCGGATAAGAGCGACGCTCAAAAGAACACTTCGGGGTCATACATCGAGACCCCTTCAAAAACAGTTTCTCGCCCTCACGGCGACAAAGCCTGCATACCGGTCCAGTATACTTTGCCAACTTAACCTCCAATTTTCAGCATGAAGCGAGAGGTTTACAGGTGTGGCAACCTTTCTTCCCTCTCGCAATCAACAAAAAATTAAATTTAAAAAAAACTAAAAGCACTGCCTAAAAAGGCAATGGTAAAAAACAAATTGCAATTATACGCGGCGTTTCTTAGGTGGGCGGCATCCATTATGCGGTACCGGCGTAATATCACGAATTGCCGTCACTCTCAAACCAGATGACTGCAAGGCACGAATCGCCGATTCGCGTCCTGGCCCAGGGCCATTGACAATCGCTTCAACTTCCTGCATACCCTGCTCTTTAGCCGCTCTGGATGCATCTTGCCCTGCCAAACGCGCAGCATAAGGGGTGCTTTTACGCGATCCCTTAAAACCAGAAGTGCCAGCCGTTGCCCAGGCAATCGTATTGCCATTCATATCTGTAATCGTCACAATCGTATTGTTAAACGATGCAAAAATATGAGCCTGGCCCCGTGGCACCATCTTCTTAACTTTTTTACGGGCTTGAACTTTTCTTCTGCGTCCCATTTCGTCTCCTTAACTTCATACCTGACATCCGGTTCAAAAAACCATTGAACCGACACAAGCAATGAATTTACTTCCCTTTACGTCGACCACGCCCGGCTACAGTCTTCTTCGGACCTTTGCGTGTACGTGCATTGGTTTTAGTACGTTGACCATGAACTGGCAAATGACGACGATGACGCAGGCCACGATAGCAGCCAATTTCCGTCAAACGCTTAATGTTCATTGCCACTTCACGCCGCAAATCACCTTCTACCACATAGTCACGACCAATGATTTGCCGCAAGCGTGTCACTTCAGCTTCCGACAAATCTTGTACCCGTGTATCGGGATTCACTTCAGCCTCAGCCAAAATTGTCTGGCTGGCAGTATTTCCAATACCGTAAATATAGGTCAAACTGACCTCAACCCGTTTGTTCCGGGGGATGTCAACACCAGCTATACGAGCCATAATTCCTCCGCGTACCGTTCTATCCCTGACGCTGCTTATGATTTGGGTCAACGCAGATTACGCGTACAACGCCCTTTCGTTTTACAATTTTACACTTCGGGCAACGACGTTTCACAGATGCCGATACTTTCATCGTTTCTAACTCCTAGTCTATGTAGACCACAGACCTTTATCTTTTAATCACACAAATATGGACAAATGCTGTGTAACAAGCAAGCGTGTAGTTTCCCACATTTTCCCGCTATTGTCCAGACTAATCTGTGTGGATTTTTAACTTAATTTGAATCTTGTATTACCTGAACCAGGTCCTTTTGAACCTGTTCAATTGATTGTTCACCATTTACCTCGACCAAAAGACCTTTCTCGCGGTAATATGCCAGCAAAGGTGTGGTTTGTTCAAAGTAAACTTCAATGCGCCGCTTTTGGGTTTCTTCTGTATCGTCATCCCGTTGATACAGTTCGCTGCCATCCAGATCGCAAACCCCCTCTTTTTGAGGTGGGTCAAACAAGATATGGTAAACGTGTCCACATAATTTACACGTCCACCGGCCGGCCAATCTTTGGAGCAGGACTTCCGGGGTTACATGAATATATGGCGCAATATGAACACGTTCTCCCATCTCATCCAAAAGATTTCCCAGGGCATCCGCTTGCGAAATAGTCCGAGGAAATCCATCCAGCAATGCACCATTGGCGCAATCCTTACGCGACAATCTTTCCTTGACTATCGCATTTGTGATTTCATCGGGCACTAATTCACCCTTGTCGACATAAGTAGCGGCGAGTTTGCCCAGTTCAGTGTGATTACGAAAATGTTCACGAAACAATTCACCCGTTGAGACTTGCGGTAAATCTAATGTTTTTTCTAGTCGTTTAGCCTGGGTGCCTTTACCAGCACCAGGCCCCCCCATTAGGACAACGAATTTCATCACACAAACCCTTCATAATTACGCATGAGCAGCTGCGCTTCCAATTGACGCATCGTATCAATAACAACGCCAACCACAATGATGAGGCCAGAACCGCTAATGACTAATACACTTTGTTCAATACCATCAATGCGTAGGATAACACCAAGAAGCTGCATAATACCTGGTAAGATAGCAATAATGCCCAAGAAAACGGCTCCGACAAACGTTATACGACGAACTACAGATGTAATGTAATCAGCCGTTCGTTTGCCTGGGCGAATTCCAGGAATAAACCCACCCTGTCTTTGCAATGTCTGGGGCAGGTTTTGCTGCTGCACCATCACATCGGTGTAGAAGAAGGTAAAACCAGCCACAAACAAGAAGTAAACGAGCCAGTACAAAGTAAAACCAACTGGCGCCGCAACCGGGTCTAACTGTTGGCTGAAAGAGCTAACTGACGTGGCCATCGTGTCGATGAAGCCACCACTACCGGTCACAAAGAAGCTGGCAATTAATGGCGGGAAAGTCAAGATAGACTGCGCAAAGATGATTGGGATCATGCCAGCAGTATTTACCCGCAGGGGCACGAAACTGCTTTGTCCCTGATACACTTTGCGGCCACGTACGCGACGGCCGTATTGCACCGGTATACGCCTTTGCCCTTCTTGCACGACAACAATTACGAACACCGTTGACACAGTGATAAACACAAAGGCCAAAATTGTAAAGATTCGTGCCGTAACATCATCTAAAGCAAAAATCCGGGCAACATTGGGCAAGATTCCGGAGATGATACCACCAAAAATGATCAACGATGTTCCTTGCCCAATACCATCTTCAGTAATCAATTCGCCCAGCCAAATAGCAAACATTGTGCCGCCAACCATTGCTAAGAGCGTTGTAACAGTCGGCAATATTTGGCTGGCTGCAGCAAAACCAAAATTGGGCATGATGGTTTCCAAGCCACCTGTGGTACCCAGACTAAAGCCAACCAATCGGATTTGTCCAACAGCTTGCAATAAAGCAAAAGGAACTGTGATGTAATAGGTTATCCGATTGATTTTGTTACGTCCGGATTCACCCTCTGACTGGAGTTCTTCCAAGTAAGGGACGATAGGCGTCAACAACTGCATGATAATGGAGGCAGTTATGTATGGATAGACACCCATTGCCATAACTGAAAAATTCCGTACCGCACCGCCCGACAACAGGTCGAGGAAATCAATGACAGAGTTACCACTTTGTTGCGAGGTGAACGCTAACCATGCTTGTAAATTAACACCGGGAACCGGGATGTTGGCTACCAGACGGTATACAACCAACATGCCGATAGTAAACAAAATACGTCGGCGTAAGTCTGGCAAAGCAAAGGCGTTCCGAACAGATTCAAACATTGTTTTTCTCCGTTAAACGAGCCTGGTTTATCTTTTACCAGGCTCAATGTTTAAGATAGTGGAAGCACCTCAACTGTACCACCGGCGGCTTCAATTTTTTCTTTGGCTGAAGCTGAAAAACGCTGGGCTTTTACAGTTAGCGCAACATTTAGCTCACCATCACCCAGAATGGCGATTGGGTCTGTTTCTTTTTTTACAAGTCCCACAGCAGCCATGATTTCTGGTGTTACATCTAAGCCATCAAAATCAAACTCAGCTAATTGTTTAAGGTTAACTGCTTTGTAATAGACCTTGTTGATATTGGTGAAGCCGCGTTTGTAGGGCAAACGACGCGCTAGGGGAAGCTGGCCACCTTCAAAGTAGACGCCTTTGCCACCACCGCTGCGTGCTCCTTGCCCTTTGGTACCACGACCGGCAGTTTTACCTTGGCCGGCCGAAATACCACGACCCACTCGCTTGCGCTTTTTCTTCGCTCCTGGATTTGGGCGCAGATCGTTTAATTTCATATTATTTAACCTCTTCTACTGCTACAAGATGGTTGACTTTGTTGATCATGCCGCGGATTACGGCCGTATCATCATGTTCAACCGTCTGATTCAATTTACGCAAACCAAGCGCCTTAATAGTGCGCTTCTGGTCTTCTTTATAACCGATCCCACTTTTCTTATAAGTAATCTTTAACTTGGCCATCAGTCTCGACTCCAAAACGGGGAAACGTCGGCAACAGTTTTACCACGATCGGCGGCGACTTGTTGCACACTCTTCAACTGACGTAACCCGTTCATTGTGGCCAGCATGACATTCAAGACATTTTTACTGCCCAAAGATTTGGACAAAATATCCCGATATCCAGCAGCCTCGATAACGGCACGAACACCACCACCAGCGATAACACCTGTACCCGGTGACGCCGGTTTCAACAATACGCGGGCAGAACCATGTACACCAATTACCTGATGTGGGATGGTGCTGCCAACCATGGCGACCGGCTCCATCGATTTGCGAGCCGATTCCAACCCTTTGCGAATCGCATCAGGTACAGAACGCGCTTTGCCAATACCAACGCTGACATTGCCTTTGTTATCACCAATGACCACGGATACCCGAAAAGCAAACCGGCGGCCACCCTTCACTACTTTAGCGACGCGGGTAATATCGATGATTCGTTCATCGAATTCTTCTCGATCCTGGTCGCGAAATCCTTGTCGTCTTTGTCCCATTGCAATCTCCTAACCTAGAACTCCAAACCACCTTCACGGGCGCCATCAGCCAAAGCTTTGACACGGCCGTGATAAAGATAGCCACCACGATCAAAAACTACTCGCTTAATACCAGCAGATAGGGCACGTTCAGCAACAGCCTTACCGACTACAGTTGATTGCTCTTTCTTAGTTTTACCATCTAAGCCAGACATCAATTGCTTATCAAGCGTCGAAGCTGAAGCCAAAGTATGTCCAGCCACATCATCAATTACTTGCGCATAAATATGATCCACACTGCGGAACACATTCAAACGTGGGACTTCGTTTGTCCCTGAAATTTTCATCCGGATACGACGATGGCGCCGCTGCCGGGCTTTATGCGATTTTACTGCCATAGCAATATCCTCCTTACACCTTACCAGCCTTACCGGCCTTACGGCGAACATGCTCGCCCCGATAACGCACGCCTTTACCTTTGTAAGGTTCCGGCGGCCGTGTTTTACGAATTTGAGCCGCAATTTCACCCACAACTTGCTTGTCGATGCCAGAAACGATGACTGTTTTATTACGGTCTTCAACAGCAAATTGAATATCAGCCGGTGGATTGAATGTAATTGGATGAGAATACCCAACATTCAAAACCAGGTCGCTTCCCTCCATTGCCGCACGATAACCAACACCTTCAATCTCCAAAATTTTGGAGAAGCCATCGCTTACACCAACAACCATGTTATTTAACAAGGCACGGGTCAATCCATGCAACGCCCTATGCTGGCGGGAATCGGAGGGGCGGGTTACAGAAAGTACACCATCTTCCAACGACACAACCATTTCTGGATGGAATTTCTGCTCTAAATTACCTTTAGGACCGGTCACAGTAACGGCCGTTCCCTGAATATCAACTTTCACACCTTTCGGTAATTGGATAGGTGCTTTCCCAATACGAGACATCACAAACCTCCAGTTACCAAATTTTACAGAGAACTTCGCCACCAACACCTAAACGGCGAGCCTTCTGTCCAGTCATAACCCCCCGAGACGTTGTCACAATAGCAGTACCCATACCACTCAACACCCAGGGAATATCATTTTTGCCCACATAAATCCGTCGGCCTGGCTTACTCACTCTTTCCAAACCCGTGATAATCGAACGATAGTTACGACGATCACCGGTATACTTCAGCGAGATTTGCAAAACAGGCTGCGGTTTTTCCGGCAAAACTTTATAATCTTCAATATAGCCCTCTTCCTTCATAACCTTGGCAATTGCTTCCTTGGTTTTAGAATGAGGCATAGCAACATACGGATGCTGTCGCATTAAAGCATTACGCACCCGTGTCAACATATCGGCAATCGGATCACTCATTGACATAATACACCCCCTACCAGCTCGACTTTACGACGCCGGGAATATTACCATCGAGCGCCTGTTCACGGAAACATATCCGGCACAAACCGAACCGACGTATGTAACCACGCGGACGGCCGCACAGCCGACAACGGTTGCGAACACGTACCTTATACTTTCGGTGCAATTCGCGATTGATCATTGATTTTTTAGCCATAAATTTCTCCTGCCCGGCCAGATATCACAACCAGGCCAACATTTACCCTTGATTAAAAGGCATCCCCAGCAGCGCCAACAAACGGCGTCCTTCTTCATCTGTTTTAGCTGTGGTCACAATAGTAACTTCCATACCCCGAATCTTGTCAATTTTATCAAAATCAATTTCCGGGAAAATAAGCTGTTCACGTAAACCCAACGTATAATTTCCACGGCCGTCAAACGAATCCGGAGAAATACCCTGGAAGTCACGCGTACGCGGCAGTGCCACATGAATAAGGCGAGTTAAAAATGCCCACATACGCTCACCCCGTAACGTTACCTTCAAACCAATTTGGCGACCTTCACGTAATTTGAAAGCCGCAATTGATTTTTTAGCACGGGTTACAACTGGCTTTTGACCAGTAATCTGAACGATATCGTTGGTGGCAAACTCAATAGCCTTAGCATTATCCAAAGCTTCACCTAAGCCAACGTTAACGACAATTTTTGTGATACGAGGGAGCTGCATCACGTTGTCAAAACCAAACTCTTCCATTAAAGAGTTCGCTACATCACTTTTGTACAGTTCTTTCAACGGCGTCAATGCCATTTCATGCCTCCGAGTTGAGTGGCAGGTTTGCCTGCGCCAAAAAATTCGGCACATCGGGCCACCTGGCTCACCTCTGAATTTCATTTAATCAGTCAATATCGTTACCGCTTTTCTTCGAAAAACGAACACGCTGACCGTTTTCATCCCGCCGAATACCAACACGAGTCGGTTCATTCGTTTCCGGGCAAACCAACATCACATTGGAAACATCAATAGGCGCTTCGAACTCAATAATGCCACCCTGGGCTTGAGAACGACCACCTGTCTGCTGCGGTTTTTGGTGTTTTTTAACCAGATTGACGCCAGATACAACAACGCGGCCCTTGCTTCTTTCAATCCGCTGGACTGTTCCGGCCACGCCTTTGTAATTTCCGGCAATCACTTGTACTTTATCACCGACTTTGATTCGCATTACTAAACCTCACAAGCAAGTGCAGTTTTTCCGCTCAAAACACACAGATCAAAAACTGCGCTTGCCTAAATCTTTACAAGGCTTCAGGAGCCAGGGACATAATTCGGCTAAACCCTCTGTCGCGCAGCTCTCGGGCGACTGGCCCAAAAATACGAGTTCCAACAGGTTGTCTGCCATCAGCTGCCAATATGACGGCGGCATTATCATCGAAACGAATATGGCTGCCATCATCGCGCTTAAATTCTTTCTTCGTACGTACGACAACTGCTTTGACAATTGTCCCTTTCTTCACCGCCGAATTAGGCACAGCTTTTTTAACTGTGGCCGTCACAATATCACCAATACCACCATACCGACGTCCGGATCCACCCATCACCTGAATGACCAGAAGTTCACGAGCACCGGAGTTGTCAGCTACATTTAAACGACTTTCTCGCTGAATCATCGTTAACCTCCGTTATTTAGCCCGTTCCAAGATGGAAACGACAGCAAACCGCTTATGACGGCTCATCGGTTTCGACTCGATGATCTGAACGCGGTCACCAGTACGGCACTCATTCGCTTCATCGTGTGCCTTATATTTTTTGACAAGGCGCAAGACCTTGCCATATTTCGGGTGGCGTTTTGTTGTTGCTACAGCAACGACAACGGTTTTATCCATTTTATCGCTGGTTACAACGCCGATTAATTGCTTACGTTGTTCTCTCATTACTCACCTACCCTGCAATCTCAAAACTGGTAACCAGTTGAGGCTGTTTTTTCTGGCGGTAGTTTTTGCGTCCAGATGGCAGTTTCTTGTTCAAATCAACCATCGCTGAAGCCAAATCATTGCCATCATTATCCACAAACTCAACACGCCAGGCGCTATCCTCATAACTAAAGCGGGCTGTTGCTTGCCATTCCTTCCCAGCTAAAGCAGAAGCAATTTCCGATTGAGCAGCAGCTGAATCTTCAGCCAGTTGACGCATGTTCAACACTGTCTTAAGTTGAGCGATTTCCCGCCTTACAGTTTTCAAGCGAGAATAATCTTCTAGCTGGGAAGACGCATTGCGAAAACGAAGATTAAACATCTCTTCACGTGCGTTTTCCAGCATCTCTTCCAACTTATCAACACTCATTCCACGAAGTTCAACAATCTTAGCCATTAGAGCCGATCCTCCCGTGAAACAATTTGCGTTTTAATAGGCAGTTTATAACTGGCCAGATTAAGCGCCTCACGCGCCATATCTTCCGGTACACCGGCTATCTCAAACATGATGCGGCCTGGCTTTACAACAGCCACCCAATGATCGACCGCACCTTTCCCTTTGCCCATACGAGTTTCCGCCGGTTTAGAAGTAACCGGCTTATCAGGGAAAATCCGAATCCAATATTTACCACGCCGACGCATATGACGGACCACAGTACGGCGAATGGCTTCGATCTGACGGCTGGTAATCCAACCCGGCTCTAGAGCTTGAATACCAAACTCGCCGTTCAGCAGTTCAGTGCCACCCTTCGCCATACCCCGCATGCGACCGCGGAATTGTTTGCGATATTTCACGCGTTTTGGCATTAACATAGTTCGTTCTCCAACAATCAGTCTACTAAGCGTTTTTACTCGCTGATGTAAACGTCCGTTGCCTCACTCTTCTGAGGCAAGATTTCGCCTTTGTAGACCCATACTTTCACACCAATTTGCCCGAAGGTTGTCAGTGCCTCAGCAAAACCATAATCCAGGTCAGCACGAATGGTATTGCGCGGGACACGGCCGTCAAACACCTTATCCTTACGCGCCATTTCCGAACCACCCAAACGGCCACCGACTTCAATACGAATCCCTTCAACACCCTGGCGCATCGCCTGCATAACAGCACGCTTCATCGCCCGTCCATGAGAAATTCGTCGCTGCAACTGACCCGCAATATTCTCAGCAATCAAATACGCATCCGTATCCGGCGAACTAATTTCCTCAACCTCAAGTTTCACGGCTTTACCCGTCAAATCCTTGAGCTTATTTCGTAGTTCCTTAACCGAAGCACCCTTACGCCCAATCACAATACCCGGCTTCGCCGTGTGAATTGTGACCTGAACCTGATTAGGGGCACGTTCAATTTCCAAACCAGACACACCAGCTTGAGGCAGTTCACGCTTGATCAGCTTACGAATTGCAAAATCCTCGTGCAGCAAATCTTCATAACGCTTACCTTCAGCAAACCATCGCGTATTCCAATCACGAATAGTCTTCAAACGGAATCCAATAGGATGTACTTTTCGTCCCAACGTTATTCCTCCATACAACCGTTAAAGGTTGCCGCAACCATTATAGGTCACCATAGTCCACCACTTCACGCTCAGCCAACACGACAGTAATATGTGACGAGCGACGAATGATCGGTCGGAAGCGACCCCGTCCAGCAAAGCGACCACCATAAGGCGCTTTACGATGACGCGGTCCCTCATCAGCAAAAATACGGCTCACATAAAGTTCATCAATCTCCAGACCAAAATTCTGCTCTGCATTGGCCACAGCCGATTGAATTAACTTATAAACTGGTTCAGCCGATCTCTGAGGCATAAAGCGCAGCTTATTCATAGCCTCTTGCGCACCCATCCCTCTCACAGCATCTACCACCAATCGAACCTTACGTGGCGCGATTGGAAGGAAACGTGCCTTCGCTTTAACTTCAAACGCTTCAGCCATTATCGCCCCCTCTTCTCAGCCTTACTAATGTGGCTGCGAAAGGTCCGTGTAGGGGCAAACTCGCCCAACTTATGACCAACCATATTTTCCGTTACATAAATAGGGATATGGCGACGGCCGTCATACACAGCAATCGTATGCCCTACCATCTGTGGAAAAATCGTACTTGCCCGCGACCAGGTACGAATAACCTGGCGATTCTTCGAGGCATTCAGCTTTTCCACTTTCTTCAACAATTTAGGGTCAATAAAAGGCCCTTTCTTTAATGAACGTGACATCCTCTTACCTCCTAACGGCGTTTCTTAGAACGACGACGGAAAATCAACTTATCCGTAGACTTGTTACGACGTGTCCGCCGTCCCAGTGCCGGTTGGCCCCAAGGCGTCTTGGGCGCCGCCATACCAATTGGCGAACGGCCTTCACCACCACCATGGGGGTGATCATTCGGGTTCATCGCTGAGCCACGAACCGCCGGACGAATACCCATATGGCGCTTACGACCTGCCTTGCCTAGTTTCACATTGCCGTGCTCCACATTACCGACCTGACCAATCGTCGCCAGGCACTCTTGTGGCACATAACGCTCTTCACCAGAAGGCAAACGAAGAATTACATACTGCGGATGATCCTTCGACAATAATTGAGCTGAAGTACCTGCCGAGCGAACCATTTGCCCACCACGGCCAACCTGCAATTCAATATTATGCACTTGCGTACCCAAAGGAATACTCTGCAAAGGTAAGGCATTGCCCGGCCGAATTTCGGCATTGGCCCCGCTCATAACCTCATCACCAACTCGCAAACCCAACGGCGCAATAATGTACCGCTTCTCGCCATCTGCATATACAAGTAAAGCAATGCGAGCTGAACGATTTGGATCGTACTCAATCGAAGCGACCTTAGCCGGGATATCAAACTTATCCCGTTTAAAATCAATCAAACGATAACGGCGCTTATGACCACCACCACGGTGGCGCACCGTTATCTTCCCACGAAAATTACGGCCGGCACGCTTACGCAAACCCCGCACCAATGATGGTTCAGGCTGCACACGCGTAATCTCCTCAAAAGTCTGCCCGCTCATATCACGGCGACCAGGAGAAGTCGGCTTAAATACTTTAATCGGCATATTTCCTCCAGAGACAGTTTTTTAAGATTTCTTTATAGGCTGGAACATAACCCCTGCCTACTCAAAACCCTCATCCCTGCTCAAAAACTTAACTAACGACTAAACACCTTCAAACATATCAATGCTATTGCCTGGTGAAAGCGTAACAACCGCCTTCTTCCAACCAGCCTTAC
>JBNKZT010000117.1:0-16319 GCA_050301775.1 Promineifilaceae bacterium (SeqCode) | reverse complement strand
TGCCTTGAATCGGACTACCGCCTCCTGGCAAGAGCAGCAGCCAGTTGAGGCAAACTTTGCTGGTAAGCTTCGTTTGGTAGGATATGAGGTTGGGCAAACGGCCGTTTCTCCCGGAGTGCGTTAACCATTGGCGCACAGCCATCCATTTGAAAACAACCTAATTTAGGCATTTTGTCTATCAATCCCCGATCATGAAGCTCTTGAAACCCTTTCACTACCCCGACCGGCCCTAACCCGCCGCTAACTGACTGCATGTACCAATCTGGTGCCTGCCACGGCCCGGATTTCAAATCGCCTAATTGTTCGGCTAACTCAAAGGCTATCGTCTTCATTGCTTCCTTAGCTGCAATGCCTTTAATGCCGCGGTCCAAAAACAGGTTATTTTCTTGGGCATATTTGGCAGCGGCCTGTTTGGTCTGATCATAAGTGCCGGCGATTTTAATGATTTTTGCACCATAAACGGCCGTTTCACGTAACTTTTCTTCCGGTGTTGCGCTGGGAACAAAAATCCACAACTTAATGCCAGCGCGAGCGGCATAAGCCGCGTAAGCAATCGCCACGTTGCCTACAGAAGAAACAACCGCTTCCTTGATGCCCGCTTCCTTCATCATGCTAATCGCAACCGTTGCCTGTCGATCCTTAAAAGAACCGGTTGGATTCTGGCGTTCGTCTTTGATGTAAATGTGTGAATGACCGAGGTGCTTGCCTAAATTGGCGGCGTGTATGAGCGGTGTCCCGCCTTCACCCAGACTGACAATATTAGCTTTGTCGTGAAGCGGGAGATGATGATGATAGCGCCATAGATTCATTGGCGCCGCTGCTATTCGGTAAGCGTCCTGTTTTTCCTGCCAGGACTCATCGGATGCCGGGTAGACGGCGTCCAGCCAGCCATGCCCACATTTGGGGCAGCTAACTATGGTTTCAATAAAGGGGAATATGCTGTTACATTTGCGGCATTGAATATGGATTTGATGATACATTTTGTCTCTAATAACTCTTAGCAATAGTCGTTTAAACTTTTATTATTTTTAGCGGTAAAACGACCCTTGCATGCAGAATTGACTCCCTGATTTGAAAAGAAATTTCTTTCTTGATTATACGATTTCAGAGACGACAATTACTTTAGTCAATTGAGGTTTGCCAATGACCTTAATTGATTAGGGTTGTCGCCTTTACAGTAACTTTGTGTCAAATATATTTTTCAAGCATGTTAAGAACAGGTGTTGAAGAAAGGGGATTTTATCGCAAAATTATTGGCCGTGTAACAGGAAATAATAGCTAATTTTTGGGTAACTTGAAAGGTGATTTTTGTTGAAAATGCACACTTTCTTCATCCCGATCATACTCGCAAAATCCACAGCTTTGGTACAGGTTGATGGCATCAACCCAATCATGATTGGTTTCAACGAGTAGGTGTCGATAGCTCTGCTCATTTGCTTTTTGGATAAGGTAGTGTACTAATCGACGGCCAATCCCCCGCCTCTGCCAGTCCGGGCTGACGGACATGCGCACCAGGCGGCCAACGCCTCTGTTTTCCTCGATTAATGCCCCTGTACCAACGATTTGGTTGTTTATTTCGGCAACGACAAAAATGCTGCCGGGAACGATGTAATGCTGCCAGATGTCGTCCAGGTCAGGATTCATCGTTTCGTCAATGAAGCCAAAATGACCGCCCAGCCCGGCCAGAATGAGCTGTCGGGTGACGGATTGGTCTTGGGGAGTAAACGGCCGTATCCCTACTTCAAAATTATCCATTTCTACACCGATTCCTTATAATGGGAACCCAAATCAAGGAAGAATTATGCGCAAACACGTTGGATTGGCAATATTGTTCGTGGCAAGTTTCCTTTCAGCCTGTATTCCTGGTGTGGAAACGGCCGTTTCTGATGATGTCGTTGTCGTTTCGCCCCTGCCGGATGGCCAGCGGGCGACGGTTGATTATGTGATTGATGGAGATACGATTGACGTGTTGGTAAACGGCCGTGCCTATCGTGTGCGTTACATCGGCGTCGATACGCCGGAACGGGACGAGCCATTTTACAACGAAGCGACTCAAGCCAATCAACAGTTGGTCGCCGGGCAGGAACTGATTTTGGTTAAGGATGTCTCGGAAACGGATCGATACGGCCGTCTTCTGCGCTACGTCTATCTTGCTGATGGCACGTTTATCAATGCCGAACTGCTGCGCTTGGGATACGCTCGCCTCGTCACCTTTCCGCCCGATGTCGCCCGGCAGGAACAATTCCAGCAGTTGCAAATGGCTGCCCGTGAAGCTGGTCGTGGTTTGTGGGGGTTATCGGAAATGGCCGACCCGGCGGCTCCCATTGGCTGCCTAACCTGTGAACGCAACAGCCTCAACTGCGCCGATTTTAGCACCCAGTTAACGGCCCAGGCTTGTTACGACTATTGTCTGGCCCAAACCGGCAGCGACATCCATAAACTGGATGGTGGTGGTGACGGCATCGTTTGCGAATCCTTGCCTTGAGCTTCGTCAGGCGAAATCTCCCAAAAAAAGCACCCCCATGCTAATTGTTCGACATAGGGGTGCTTTTCGTTTTTTGGGAAATCGTTTTATGCGTTACGGCGTCGCCACCATTTTTCAATTTCAACTGCAACGAAAACAACTGAACTGGCAGCTAGAGCAATTAACAAATCACTCGCTGTTAAAGCCACCGTGTTAAAGAAGTTTTGCAAAAACGGCACGTAAATCAGAGCCATTTGCAACATAAATGTCACCAGGACGGCGACCAACATTAATCGATTTGTTACCAGACCAATGCTAAAGAAAGAATCGATGTTGGAGCGGATGGCCAGAGCGTTGCCCATCTGGGCCAGCGTTAGGGTTGTGAAAACCATTGTTTGCCAAGGGCCGCTGGGGTCTTGCCGCCAGTAAATATAGCCAATCCCCAATGAAACCAGTCCCATTAAAAGACCAATCCAAATAATGCGCCTTCCCATACCCCGGCTGAAAATACTCTCTTTAGGATGGAAGGGCGGGCGATTCATAATGCCCCGTTCAGCCGGTTCGACGGCCAGCGCCAGACCGGGCAGTCCGTCGGTCACCAGATTGATCCAAAGGATTTGTAAGGCTATCAGCGGCAGCGGCATGCCCAGGAAGGGGCCAACCAGCATAACAATCAATTCGCCCGTATTGCTGGAAAGGGTGTATTTGATGAATTTGCGGATGTTGTCGAAGATGACGCGGCCTTCTTCGATGGCGGCCACGATGGTGGCAAAGTTATCGTCGAGCAAGACCATGTCGGCCGCTTCTTTGGATACATCGGTGCCGGTGATGCCCATCGCTACACCGATGTCGGCTTTTTTGAGGGCTGGGGCGTCGTTGACACCGTCGCCGGTCATGGCCACGATTTCACCTTTATCTTGTAAGGCTTCGACGATGTTGAGTTTGTGCTCCGGGGAGACGCGGGCGTAAACAGAGACTTCATCAGCAACGTTTTCTAATTCTCGCAGGCTCATTTGGGTCAGGTTTTGACCGGTGAGATTCTGGTCATTGTCTGTGATGGTTAGTTCTTTGGCGATGTATTGGGCCGTTAGTGGATGGTCGCCGGTGATCATAATGGGGCGGATGCCGGCATTGCGGGCAGTGATAACGGCCGTTTTCACTTCGGGGCGGGGCGGGTCAATCATGGCCACAAGGCCGATAAAGATTTTATGTGCTTCTTTTTCCGATTCGTTCTGGGGCATAACGGCCGTTTCCAATGGCCGGAAAGCAACACCCAACACACGTTGGCCATCCTGGGCCAGCCGGGCATTGGCCGACAAAATACGGTCGCGCATGGCATCATCCAAAGGCACAATTCCGTCGCCCATCCAGACCTGTTCCGAGACTTGAAGCAAGCTGTCCACGGCCCCTTTGGAGAAAGCGACGTAAGGCGCATCGCCCCAGGGAGGTTGTGATTCTTCGGTATTGACAGTGACTTTGTGGATAGTGGTCATGCGTTTGCGTTCAGAGGTGAAAGGAATTTCGGCGACACGCGGCCAATAGGTATCTAATTCGTCTTTTGTATGGCCTAATTGAGCGGCGGCAACAACCAATGCCCCTTCTGTGGGATCGCCGATGGCTCGCTCAACACCGTCTTCGTCGATTTGTAAAATGGCATCGTTGCACAATGCGGCTGCTTTAACCAGCAGGCTTAAGGACCGCTGATCTGAGGGTTTGTCAGGTTGTAACTCCGCATCGTGGATGATGCCGGTCCGGTCCATTAAGGTTTCAATGCTTTCAACATGGCCGGCTACGTCGAGCACGGTGACAGTCATGCGGTTTTCGGTGAGGGTTCCCGTTTTATCGGAGCAAATAACGGTGATTGAGCCAAGTGTTTCTACAGCGGGTAGTTTGCGGATGAGGGCATTGCGTTTGAGCATTCGGCTGGAACCGAGGGCCAGGGTGATGGCGACGACGGCAGCCAGGCCTTCCGGGATTGCGGCGACGGCCATGCTGATGCCGATGAGGAATAGATTTTCCAGGTCTTCGCCCCGGAAAAGTCCCAAAATTACAACGATGGCAATGATGCCGATGGCGACCCAGGCCAGGGTTTTGCCCAGATGTTCCAGGCGGCGCTGCAAAGGTGTTTGGTCACGTTCGACGGTTTGCAGCAGGTCGGCGATGTTGCCCAGCTCAGTTTTCATGCCGGTTTCGGTGATAACGGCCGTTCCCCGCCCATATGTCGTCACCGTGCCCATAAATATCATGTTTTTGCGGTCGCCCAGAGTCAAGTCGCTGCGAGTTATCGGATCGGTTGTTTTTCCAACCGGCTCCGATTCACCGGTGAGGGCGGCTTCCTGGATTTTAAGATTAACACTTTCCAGTAAACGGCCGTCGGCGGGAATCAAATTACCCGCTTCCAACAAAACAATATCACCTGGCACCAGTTCACGGGCGGAAATTTCATCGATACGGCCGTTGCGCCGCACCTTAACTGTGGGAACCGCCAGCTTTTTTAAGGCCGCAATGGCCTGTTCGGCGCGATATTCCTGCGTGAACCCCAAAATCGCATTCAAAACCACAATGGCCATGATCACGATAACATCGTTAAACTCACCCAGAAAAGCAGAAACGGCCGCTGCCACCAACAGGATCACGACCATGACTTCTTTGATTTGGTCCCACAAGATCAGCCAGGGACTTTTGGTACCTTTTTCAATTAGTTCATTTAAGCCATATTGTTGCAGCCGCCGCTTTGCTTCTTCATCCGACAGCCCTGTTTTAAGTGAAGTAGAAAGCGAATTAACAACATGGTCAATTTCAGACTTATACCAGTCAGCCATTTAAAAAACCTCATTATTTAGTGTCGTTAAGGTGTTATGTAAAAGCGGGAAAGATTTTTGAACTTAGCAGAACCATTTCTCCCGCTTTTACTTGAGCAAACCACAGAGAGATCGCTGTTCGTTTTTCAAAGTATTTTCTGTGGTTTGCATACTGCAAGTTTTCTTCCCGAAAACGGGGTGCTCCCACACGCCAAAAGTATAACACAGGTCAAAAAATAGTGAGCCTTCAGGATTCCAGGGGATGATTGTTCATTCCTATTTTGTAACTACTAAGTAACCGTCCAACAATTACTTCCCTTTTTGGAAGGACGGTTACTCGAAGGTCATCCACCAATTCCGATAACTTATTTGTGGATGACCCCTAAGCCCATCGTAGGCTGAGCTTGTCGAAGCCCGTATTGCCTTCGACAAACTCAGGCAATACCCTATTTTTGTCTTTAATTGTTAGCTTTCTGAATTAGACGTTAGTAGGATAACTACGCTAGATTGTCGCAATTTTTTTATGACTTGTCAACCTAATCGCTTTGGCCGCCGCTCAATCCCAAAGGGTTCAATCGGAATTAGCTTTTGATTTTTCAGATTGGTCCAATCTCCAAGATTGGACCAATCTCATAAAGTAGGCACCATGACCTGCCGGTGAATTCAATGACACGTGCCTCGGATAGTTTAATGCCGTTGCCGTCATGGGGGCGTGTGGTAAACTAATCCGTGCGAAAAAACATTTTTTAAGATGATCTGAAGGCGTATTCGTGATTGAAATTCGTAATCTCACCAAACGATATTATTCTTTGACAGCGTTGAACAAAGTATCTTTGCAAATCCCTCAGGGAGAGGTTTTGGGGTTGTTGGGACCTAATGGAGCCGGTAAAACAACTTTGCTCAAACTGATTGCCGGCCTCATTATGCAAGATGACGGCCAAATTCGGCCAATAACTCCTGAGTGGCCGCGTATCGGGTTTAAACCAGAACGGCTGTTGTTTCCCAATCATTTAAGTGTGCGGGAATATTTGGCAATGGTGGCCGGGATTAGCGATATTCCTAAATCGACAACCCGTCAGGTTGTCATGGATAGTCTGGCCCAAGTTGGGCTGTTGGACGCGTCTAACAAACGGATTCGTAATTGTTCGAAGGGAATGCGACAGCGGTTGGGACTGGCCCAGGCATTAATTGGCGATCCGCCGCTGCTGCTGTTGGATGAGCCGTCAAATGGTCTGGACCCCACAGGACAGGATGAGATTCACGCCATCATCCGGCAGATGCAAAATGATGGTAAAACGATTGTGATGAGTTCGCACCAATTACCGGAAGTCACGAATGTTTGTACACAGATTGTGGTATTGAACCAGGGCCGGATTCATTACCAAAATAGTGTAACTGCGGCCCTGACGGCAAAAGCCCACACGACGATTCGCGCCGATAGAGATTTAGAGGCTTTGCGGATGCAGTTGGTGAGTTTGCATCCGGAAATAACTGTAGATGGCGCTGTTGTGGTTTTACAAAATGAGGCTATCCGACTGCGCCGCCAGGTGATGACGATGCTTTTGTACGCTAATTTCGATATTTTGGAAGTGCGGCAGGCACGGGCATCGTTGGCTGAAGTTTATGCGGAGGCAGTGAATTAGATGCAGCGCATTTTTACATTGACGCGCTATTTTGTGCGCAGTTTCTTTTTGTCGTTGACAGGTTTATTGTATTTGATTTTGGCCTTGGTCTATTGGAATTTGTTTTTCAATCCGTCGCAGGGTACACCAGAGATTGAAAATTATATTTTGATCATTGGTGTGTTTGGTGCGGCCGTTTCCTTTCTTGTTACTTTTTCCATTGCCGCACGGGCCAATCAGGCTGTGAATATGCCCTTGGTGACCCGTTTGTCCAGCCGGATCGAATATTTAACGGCCGTATTCCTCAGTACTCTCCTGGCCGCAACGTTGTTACAATTTCTGGTGGCTGCTCTGGCCATGTTCCGGGGACCGGGCCTGGTATGGGGGCGCTTGCTGGAAATCCCGCCTCTGTGGGTGGCAACCAATGTGCTGGCCATTGTTTTGGCGCTGCATGCCACTGATTTTGTTGCTGTTGGCTGGTCGCGCGTTACACTGTTTGGTATTCTGGGCCTCTTGCTGATTGGCAAAAGCGGTGACAGCACCATAAGTTCCTGGTTGGTGACCCGCTTAAACGGTTGGAGTATGGCGGTTAACAGTATGGGGTGGCAGGTTTTGGCTGATTGGATGAGAAATGCCGGGATGTGGCTAAACGGCCGTGAAACCGGTATATTGAGTCAAATTTACAGTTGGATCATCTGGCCGTTCACCGCTATCTCCGATGGGGTGATCAATGGCTTTTTTACAGCGCCTCAGGCTTTGGCCCCGGCTGTCCTTTTGTTGTACGCTGCCATTTTATTTCTACTATCGGCCGATTTGTTTGCCGGGAAAGATTTGGAATTTGTCGAATAGATTTTAGTTTTGCTGGAGCAACCTCATGGAATGCTGGCATTGTGAACGCCCTTCTCACGCCACCTGCCGTTTTTGTGGCCGGGCAGTATGTAAAACCCATACGCAGGAAATGCCCTACATCATTCACACTTACCGCACGACGACTGGCGAATATAAAGCGATTACGGTCGCTGGGGCGGTTTACTGTGGTGTGTGCAAACCGCAGCAAGACCCGGTGACGCTTAAAAATATGGAGTAATCGGCTGCGTTCCCGCTTTATGAACGGGCCGGGACGTGCAGGCTGTTGACCGCGTCGGTGATGGAGATGGTTTGCCGTTGGCGGTTGAGGTAGAAGTGAACGGCCGTGTACCCCACATCTTGCAGCATCGCCAGCGCCGGTTCAAAATCGGCCGCCACCCGGCCTGGTTCGTGCGAGTCTGACCCCAGCACCACCGGAATGCCCCGTTCCTGCATCTCGGCCAATATTGCCGGGCCGGGATTCATTTCCTTCACTTTTTTATGTAGGCCAGATGTGTTCAGTTCCATTGCCACGCCTGTGTGGGCGATGCGGTCCAGCGCCCGCTTGATATCGTCTAGAATAGAATCGACCTGCCACTGCGTTGGGTACACATTTCTGACCAAATCGGGGTGAGAAAGTGTGTCGAATAGGCCTGATTCAGCAGCGCGGGCCAGGTTTTCATAGTAAGACTGGAAAAATGTCAGGGCATTTCCATTGTCAAAAACCGCGCGATAGTAGGGCAGTTGCGGATGTACGGAGCCTAAAATGTGGTTAAAGTCGGCGCGCTGGTGCAGGTCGGCCAGAAATGGCTCCATCCCGGGGAAATAATCACTTTCCAGGCCCAGGCGGACATCGACACGGCCGTACCATGTTTCCCGCGCACGGGCCACCAAGTCTACATACTCATTAATTTGGTCAAGCGACATCCGTACCCGCGATGACCAGCCATCCGGGCCAGGATTGTGGCAGGTGAAGATGATGCCTTTCAAGCCCCGTTGTTCAGCCACCGCAGCATATTCTTCCGGCTGGCCTTGGGCATGTTTGCACAACGGCGTGTGCATGTGTGAATCGTAAAGAATGGGTGATAGGTTCATAGTTTGCTCATTTGTAAACAGCGGGGATTAAGGGATTAGGGGATTATATTTGGAGAAAAATCCAGGGGGAATCCCCCCATCTCCTAATCCCCGCTGTTCATATCCAGCCCGGCGCGCCTAAATAAGGGCGATTGTCTTCTTCGGCCAGCAGGCGGCGTACACTTTCTTCGATGCTAATTTCACCGGCCAAGATGGCTTTTTCGTATAATTCCCCCCAGCGGTAAATTAAGCCGCGTCCTTTGCGTAGTTCGACCAGCATCAGTTGGGTCAATGGCCCGGCCTCGGTCAAGAAGCCGGTTTCGATGTAATCTTGCTCAATAAGGTGATGGTCGTAATCGAGGCGGACGATTTCGGCTTGCCAGCTATTGTGTTCATCCCAGGTGAAACGGCCGTAGCTGGGCCGTGTATCTTTGTCGAATGGGGTACCAATTGAGCCGGCATTGACAACCAGGGTTTCATCCACCTGGCGGATAAATGGGCGGTGGGTGTGTCCGGTGACAAAAACAGCCGGCGCCGGAGCAATTTGCCGCCGTATCTCATCGTCTGACGCATTGTGATAGATACCGTCCCGATTGCTGCGCATGGAGGCATGGGTGACGCGGAACTCGCTGTCATCGGGGGCCAGCCAACTAAATTGGTCGGGCAAAGTTTGCAAAAATGGCAGTTCACCGTTTAGCTGCTGGTTGGCCCAGCAGGCAAAACGAATGATCTCGAATCGGGGGCCGCTGCGTGGTGCGTCTGGTGCGCTGCAGCCCAGTACAAAATCTTCATGATTGCCCCGCAGCACCTGCCAGTTTTCCTCATCCTGTTTTTGTTGAACAAGCTGGAGGCATTCCCGTGATTTTGGGCCGCGATTGACAATATCACCATTGACGATGACCTGATCCGGCTGCCAGATGTTGAGATCGGCAACGGCCGTTTCCAAAGCAGGCAGGTTGCCATGAATGTCAGAGATGACAGCAAATTTCATCATTCCATAAAGTCCTATCCATGTAAATTTGGGACTGAAAATTATAACACAGAGCCATATTCGTGACATTCTTCATGTTTGGTTGCCAGGTGTTCGTGGTAAAATGAAAGGGGATTTCACAAATTTGGCTTACAGTTGCCAATAAAAAGCAGGGCCAACGATGTACCATTGTGGAGGCTAAAAGATGTTTGTTTTATTGCTGGACAATTCGTTAAAAATTGAAGTGTATTGTGATGATATGGACAGCGAATTTGAAGACAATGTTTGTGTTTCCATCGTCGAAACCTGTCCGGAAGATGAAAAGGTATTCCGGGCAGATGAAACGAATATTTATTTGACTCCCAAACAGGCTGAACAATTCGGCAATTTATTGGTGCGCGCGGCCAAACTGGGCTGTAAAAATTTAGCAAAAAGTTAGCCGAACCAATAGCTGGCAATCAACCACAATCCGCTGACGATTTCTACACCAAGTTCAGTAAAACCGAATTTTTTGATGTCGGCCACCGGCTGCGGTTTGGCTGTTGCCCAAAGGGAGCGGAAGAAAAAGCCGGCAAAGGGCACGGCCGTTAACAACGGGACACTATTCCCCAATCCCAATCCCAGCACAAGTAATAATCCAGCCAGATGCGCGACTCCAATCGGCCATCGTTTTATGACCCGGTTATGCGTGTCATAGACCCGCAGCCGGACGTACAATGCACCCAGGACGTTTTGGGCCGCCATTAATCCCCACAACCACCATATCCAGTTTTCAATTAGTCCTGCTGCTGCAATGGCAGCGGCCGGGGCCATCATGGAAAGGGCGGCCGCACCGGCCAATTCCATCCAGAGGGAACGTAACCCGGAACGGCCGTAACGCGCCGCCGCCATATACAAACCAAAAATCAGCAAAAATGGCCCCATCAGCCAGACCATCATGCCCCGCCCTGATAACAGCAAACCGGCCAAACACAGCAGGCCAATCGTGACGAAAAAACCCATCCAGGTTAACGCAATCGGCCCATCCGAAGCCCGCGCTTTTTTGCGCCGCACGCGCAGCCAGACTGTGGTCGGCTGCCGCAGGAAAAACACAGCCAGCCCACCCAGTAAGGCCAGCAGCACAGGGAGATTGAACTGCCCGGCTACGGCCGTGCCCACAAAAAAAGGCACCAACAGCCAGGCCCACGACCCATGTTCGGTTGGCATAACAATATGCTTGCGGTAAACCAGTGGGAAACCGCTGCTGCTCTGATCATTTTTGTTTGATGCATCCATACTCAATCTTTTACACGCCTCATTTCGTAACGGCTTTAGCGCCAACTGCACGCAGGATCGAGAATAGCATAAAAGATGATTTTGTGTTTGTTCTATAGCAAACTATTCAATATTTAATTTGTAGGATTTTTGCTGCCAACCCTTGACACCTCTTTTGCGCGTGGTATTCTCGAATTATGTCTGAACTGAAATATTGGTTGGGGTTTAACCTGGTAAAAGGGATTGGGCCGGCCAAAGTTCAAGCGTTAATTGGCTATTTTGGCAGTCTAGACAGTGCCTGGCACGCCAGCGAGTTGGAATTACGCAAGATTGGATTTGATCAACGGGCCATCGACAGTTTTTTGACGACCCGTCCAACGCTGAATTTGGATGCTTGCCTGGCGCAAACGGAAGCTGCCGGTGTGACGCTTTTAACTTGGGGTTCGCCCGGTTACCCGACATATTTGCGTGAAATTCCTGGTGCGCCGCCGCTGCTTTATATGCACGGGTCGATTCAGGAAGTTGATCGTTGGGCGGTGGCTGTCGTTGGTACGCGCCGGTTGACCAGTTACGGCCGTCAAGCAACCCGTGACATCGTTACCGGCCTGGTGCGCAATGGCGTAACCATTGTCAGCGGCCTGGCCAAAGGAGTCGATGCAATCGCCCATCAAACAGCACTGGATGCTGGCGGCCGTACGATTGCCGTCTTGGGTTCGGGATTGGATTGCATTTATCCCGCAGAAAATCGCAGTTTGGCGGCCAAAATTATCGCCGGGCGCGGCGCGGTTGTGTCCGAATATGGGATGGGCATTCAGCCGGAAGCCAAAAATTTCCCGCCGCGTAATCGGGTTATCAGCGGCTTGTCTTTGGGCGTGATTGTGGTGGAAGCGGGCGACCGCAGCGGCGCACTGATTACCTCCAAGTTTGCACTGGAGCAGGATCGGGAAGTGTTTGCCGTGCCGGGCAGCATCAACAGTCCGGCCAGCCGTGGCCCGAACCGGCTGATTCAGCAGGGGGCCAAGTTGGTCACTTCGGCCGATGACGTGATTGATGAGTTAAATTTGACGATGGTGGCTGAGAAAACGGCCGTACAACTGGCTCTGCCTGAATCAGCCGAAGAAGCAGCCCTGTTGTCCCAACTCTCCACCCAGCCGGTGCATATAGATGAGTTAAGCCGGACCAGCGGGTTAGCCCCCAGCCTGGTCAGCAGCACATTGACTCTGATGGAGCTAAAGGGAACGGTGCAGCAAGTCGGCGGGATGAATTATGCCCTTACCCGTGAGCCTGAACCGATTTACAACATTCAACTTCCCGGAGGTGGCGACATTCAGTCGCATGAACCTCCGGGAGGTTGAATGAAAGAATTTTAGTAAAAGGAACATCCATGAAAATCGTAATCTTTGCCGGTGGTTCGGGACGGCGTTTGTGGCCCATCAGCCGCCAAAAATCACCTAAACAGTTCGAGCCGATCATTGGCACTCAATCTACTTTGCAGTTAGCAGTCGGCCGTGTGTTGGCTGCCTATGGCGCAGAAAATATTTTTATTTCGACCAATCAAAAGTATGTCGAGATGGTACAGGCGCAGCTACCAGAACTGCCGCCAGCCAATATTATCGGCGAACCAACACGACGCGATTTGGCCGCGGCGGTGGGTTTGGCCATGTCCCATTTGGCCCATGCTACCCCAGATGACCAGCTTAACGATGAGCCGGTTGCCATTCTTTGGGGCGATAATTACATGGATCATGTGCCCAACTTCTTAAAGGTAATGGCCACGGCCGAAAAATTACTGGAAAAGAAAGAAGCCAATATCTTATTTATGGGCGAGACGCCCCGATTTGCCAATGAAAACCTGGGCTGGCTTGGTTTGGGCGAGAAATTGGGCGATATAGACGGACAGCCTTATTATCGGTTTGGCTCTTTGACTTACCGCCCGGCACTGGCTGACTGCCAACGAATGTTTGCCGAAAAGAGCCACGTGTGGAATACTGGATATTTCGTGACGACTCTGGGCTTTGTGCGTCAACTTTATCAAGCGCACCAACCAAATCTGTGGCAGCAGTTAGGAAAAATTGAGGCCGCAATCGGTCAGGCTAATTATCAGCGCGTTTTGGATGAGATTTATCCCGGCCTGGATGTGCTAAGTTTTGATGATGCCGTGCTGCAATACGTTGCGCCGGAGCAAGCGTTGGTGCTTCACGCTGAGATGGGTTGGAGTGATCCGGGAACTTTGTATGCCTTGAAGGAAGCAATTAACCCGGACGAGACAGCTAACGTCACCAGCGGGTTGGTTATTACCGAAAATTGTCAGGATTCGTTGGTTTACAACTATGAGGAAGGTAAGTTGTTGGTCACTGTCGGCGTCGAAGGCATGGTGGTGGTCAATACCGAAGATGCGGTTTTGGTTGTCCACAAGGATCAGATTCCGCTGGTAAAAAAGATTGTGGACGGGTTTGAAGGAACCGAATTAGAAAAATACAGTTAGAAAAAAAGAGCGGAGCAGCAGAACAGTTAGAAGGTACGATTCTGTCGCTCTTGAAGAGTAATTTATGAGTGATGATCAGTTAGTTGGATATTGTTTTAAGTGTAAAGAGAAACGGCCGATTCTGGAACCAAAGGCTGAATGGGCGACAAACGGGACGCCGGGAACGCGGGGTACCTGCCCGGTTTGCAGCGGTACAATCTACAAAACCGGCCATACGCCGGCCCATGATAATCTGCCCAAGCCGGAAATAAAGCCGATAAAGCGCACGAAATCGACCAAAAAGAAGACGGCGGCCAAGAAAAGTACAGCCAAGAAAAGTACGGTCAAGGCAGCGACACAACGTCGCTATGGCAAGCTGGTTATCGTTGAATCGCCGGCTAAGGCCAAGACGATAGGCCGTTATCTGGGGCGGGGCTATACCGTCAAATCAAGCGTCGGCCATGTGCGTGATTTGCTTAAATCTCGCCTGAGTGTTGATGTTGATAATGGTTTTGAGCCTGAATACCGTGTGCCCAACGACAAGCGCAAGCTGGTTAATGAGTTGAAAGAAGCCGCGGCTAAAGCGAAAGAAATTTATCTGGCCACTGACCCGGATCGGGAAGGCGAGGCGATTGCCTGGCATGTATTGGAATCGGCGGAGATGGAACCGGAACGGACGAAGCGTGTGGTTTTCCAAGAGATTACGAAACCGGCGATTTTGGCAGCGTTTGAAGAGCCGCGCGACATTGATATGGATCGGGTGGATGCTCAACAGGCACGCCGTATTTTGGACCGGTTGGTGGGTTATAAATTGAGTCCGCTGCTGTGGCGGAAGGTACACGGCCGTCTCTCGGCCGGCCGGGTGCAGTCAGTGGCGGTACGGCTGGTCGTGGAACGGGAACGGGAAATCGACAGTTTTGTGCCCGAAGAATATTGGTCCTTGAATGCCGAATTGAGTCAACAAAAATTTGCCGATGAAGCGGAACGGCCGTTCTTCGTTGCTAAATTCCATAAATTCAAGGGTGAAGATCCGATTCTGAACAGCGAAGCGGTAGTGATGCCCCATGTGGATGCGTTGGAACAAGCGACGTGGACCATTGGTGAGGTGCGGCTGGGAACCAGGACGCGCCGCCCGGCAGCCCCGTTTACCACCAGCACCATGCAGCAGGAAGCGTCCCGTCAGATCAATTTTGGCGCAAGTAAAACCATGCGTATTGCCCAACAACTTTACGAAGGCGTTGATATTGGCGGCGACGATGGCGCGGTTGGTTTGATTACCTACATGCGAACAGACAGCGTCAATATCTCGCAAGAAGCGCAAACCCTGACGCGTGAATACATCAGTGAAAAATTTGGCGATGCTTATGTGCCGGAGACGCCGCCGGTTTACAAAACCAAAGCCAAGTCGGCCCAGGAAGCGCATGAAGCGGTGCGGCCCACGTCGGTGCGGCGTTCACCTAAAAAGATGAAGCAGTTCCTTTCCCGCGACCAGCACCGGTTGTACAAGCTGATTTGGGAACGTTTTGTGGCCAGTCAAATGGAATCGGCCGTTTATGATACAGTTTCCGCCGATATTTGGGCGGGTGAGGCGAAGATTGCGCCAGAGAAACGGCCGTATCTGTTCCGTTCAACCGGTTCTACGCTGCGTTTTGCCGGGTTCCTGCAATTATATGAAGAAACCAAACCAGAAGATCGCCCTGATGATTTAGGCGATCAAGTGCCATCCGATTTGCAAACCAGCGAGATGGTCGATTTGATGCGTCTGCTGCCGGAGCAGCATTTTACCCAGCCACCGCCGCGTTTTTCCGAGGCAACATTGGTGAAGGCGATGGAGGAGCAGGGGATCGGGCGGCCCAGTACCTACGCGGCGACTTTGTCCACAATTGAGAAGCGTGGCTATGTTGATAAGGAAAAGCGGCGGCTTATTCCCACAGAAACCGGCCAGACCGTTAATGACTTACTGGTGGAATATTTCCCCAACATCCTTTCGGCTGATTTTACGGCCCGATTAGAAAACGAGCTGGATGAAATCGCTCAAGGCAAAGATTGGGTTCCGGTTATCTCTGGTTTTTACAAACGGTTCTCGAAAAATCTGGAAAAAGCAGACGCGGCTATTCCCAAGATTGATTTGAAGCGCGAAGTGGAGCCGGTGGGGCGGGACTGCCCCGACTGTGGCAGTCCGTTGGTGTACCGCGAAGGGCGTTACGGCCGTTTCATCGGCTGCAGCACTTTTCCCAAATGCCGTTTTACCGAGCAGATTTTAATCAAAGTAGGCGTCGCCTGCCCCAATGATGGCGGCGACCTCATCGAAAAGCGTACCCGGAAGGGACGGGTGTTCTTTGGCTGTGCCAATTACCCGGAATGCGACTGGACGAGTTGGAAACGGCCGTTGCCCCAACCATGCCGCAAATGTGGCGGATTGATCGTCCAAATTAATAACGACACGACTGAGTGCACCCGGTGCGGGGAACGGCAGCCCATTCCTGAAAAAGTACAAGCCTAAGATAAAAAGGCAGAAATCAAAGGGCAGAAGGCAGAATAAAGATTCTTTATTCTGCCTTCTGCTTTTTGCCTTTATCCTTTAACAAGTTCGCGATCGTCGCCGACGCGGCGGGTGATTTTGATGTGATCGAGGTGTTCCAGGAGGGCGATGGCGTATTTGCGGCTGGTTTGTAGTAAATCGCGCACCTGGGCGGCATTGATACGGCCGTTCTGCCGCAAATAATCCACAATCATCTCTGTAAACCGGTCGTATTCTGGCTGGGCGTAAACAACGTCTCCGTTTAACGGCCGTAACATCCCCAAATCGACCAATCCCCAATAG
>JBNKZT010000116.1:0-16399 GCA_050301775.1 Promineifilaceae bacterium (SeqCode) | reverse complement strand
TTTCCACGTTCAGCCTGGAACTGCCTCCCTACCGCCCGCCGCGCATCTGGCAGACGATTTACACCTCGGTCATTGACCGCACGCTGATTGTCTTGTGGCGGGCGGTGGTGTTTGCCTTACCTGCCGGCGCGGTCATTTGGCTGGCGGCTAATGTGACGATTGCGGGAACCAGCATCGCCGAATATCTCATCAACTTCCTCAATCCGCTGGGGCTGCTGATTGGGCTAAACGGCGTGATTTTGGTGGCCTACATCGTCGCCATTCCAGCCAATGAAATCGTCATTCCCACGATTTTGATGCTGACAGTGTTGGTGACAGGTGCATCGGGGGGCGCGGGTGCGGGTGTGATGTTTGAGTTGGACTCGCAGGCCGACACGCTGGCGCTTTTCCATGCTGGCGGATGGACGTTGTTAACGGCCGTCAACCTCATGCTCTTCTCCCTCATCCACAACCCGTGCAGTACGACGATTTACACCATTTACAAGGAAACGGGCAGCAAAAAGTGGACGGCCGTAGCCACCCTGCTGCCGGTAGTGATGGGGTTCGTCATTACCTTCTTCGTGGCTCAAATCTGGCGATTAGTAGCCGGATTGGGCTGATAACAAGCGCAAGAGCGAGGAGTGTAGAATTACGCTTCTCGCTCTTGCCCATTTCAATGGGGCGCACTGGAGCCGCGCACAATAAGTTGTCCTTTCAAAATAACTTCACGGGCTGCCTTATCCGGTTCAGCGATGCGCTTGAGAAGCAGCTCCGTCGCCGTCTGGCCGATTTCCTGGGTTGGCTGGGCGATTAAAGTGATGGCCGGCTGGACCAGTCCCGACCAGATGGTATCGTCAAAACCAACCAGGGCCACGTCGTCGGGAATACGCAGGCCACGAGATTGAACAGCCAGCAAAGCACCGGCGGTTAACAGACTGTTGGTCGTAAAAATGGCGTCGGGGGGAACGGCCGTTGCCAACAATGACAAAGCCGCTTCTTTCCCCATTTCAATTTTTGGTGGCACGTATTTCACCAATTCAGGCACAAAAGGCAGCCCGTGTTCGAACAGCGCCTGCTCATACCCCTCACGCCGCTGCCGGCCGGTGGTACTGACGTCGCCGACGATGGCGGCAATGCGCCGGTAGCCGTTTTCGATGAGGTGATTGGTCAGCCGGTAAGCAGCAGCCGTGTTATCCAGCAGAACCATGTCCACATGATCGGCTTCGACACACCGGTCAATAATCACCGTTGGATAGGTAACGCGCAGGTCTTTAAATTGAACGGCCGTTTCCCGCGTCGGCGAAAAAATCACGCCAGCCACATTCTCATCTTCCATCAAACTCAAATACAATGCCTCTTTCTCCGGGTCTTCGTCCGTGTTACAAAGAAAAACACTATATCCTTGCTCATAAGCCGTGTCCTCAACTGCCCGACTGATCGCCGTGAAAAACGGGTTGCGAATGTCAGACACAATTAAGCCAATCGTACTCGACTGCTGCGAACGCAGGCTGCGCGCCACCAAATTCGGTCGATAATCCAACGCCGCCACCGCCGCCAATACCCGGTCGCGCACTGCCGGACGCACGTGCGGTTTGTTGGACAAAACGCGAGATACCGTCGCCGTAGAAACACCAGCCGCTTCAGCAACTTCTTTAATCGTAGCCATAAAAATCCTTTATTCAATCCTGCAACAAATTTGGGTCTGGTTCAAGACCATGTAACGAGTTTACAAAAACACCAGCCAAACTCAAAAAGATCGCCAAAAGCATCATAGATCATGTAAACGTTTACAACATTATACGACAAATTCTCCCAAAATCAAGCGATAAAATTAGATTATCACCCCAGGTTAATCAATTGATATACTTTTGTCGCCAAAAGTATTGACAAATATTCTGTAATCGTTTACAATATCCATTGTATGTAATCGTTTACAATTTCTGTCCTTTTCCACGACGATTCAAGGAGTCGAATCATGATTGAGCTTGAACCGCGACAAATTCGTTTACAGGCCAAACCGGCCAGCAAGTCAGAAGCCATTCGGCAAGTAGGCCAACTCCTCGTTGACAGCGGCCATATTGAGCCAGGTTATATCGAGAGCATGTTGGGCCGTGAGGAAGTCGCCAATACCTATTTGGGCAATGGCATCACGATTCCCCACGGGCTGCCCAAAGATCGGGAGCTAATTAATAAGACAGGCATCGCTGTCATGCAGGTTCCCGGCGGCGTGACCTGGAATGATGGCGAAACAGCCCATCTCCTCGTCGGCATCGCCGCCAAATCAGATGAGCATATTGAAATTTTGCGCCGCCTGACACGTGTTTTAGGCAATAAAGAGCAGGTGGCGCAGTTGATCCAGACGGACGATCCTACCGACATCATTGAAGCATTAACCGGGGAACGGCCGTCCCCTCCCCCACCCGCCGCCGACCTCACCGACTACGACCAACATTTTGACATCGTCGTCCCTAACGCCACCGGACTGCATGCACGTCCTGCGGCCAACTTTGTGGACCTCGCCAAACAGTTCAATGCCAACATCAAAGTGCGCTACGGCGACCGCATGGCCGACGGCAAAAGCCTGATCACGCTATTGCAGCTTGGGGCAGAAAAGGGGGCCACTATCCGCGTGTCGGCACAGGGCGCACAGGCCGATGAAGCGCTGGCTGCCTTGCAGGCGGCCATTGCCGAGGGGCTGGGCGATGAAGAGGAGGAGGAAACGGCCATTATAACCGGAACCCACGATTGGGAGCCGCAGTCAGTCGGGACCACCATTTCCGGCATTTCCGCCGCCAATGGCCTGGCCATCAGCGTCATCCGCCAGTTTGAACAGCGCAAAATCGTTGTCGAAGATGAACCCGGCAATCCCGCCGAGGAAGGCGACAAATTCCAGCAAGCCCTCTCCGCTGCACAGGCTGAACTGGAAAACCTGCACGACGAAGTTAAAAAGAAATTTGGCTCCAACAAAGCCGCCATTTTCCGCGCTCATGCCGAATTTTTGAACGACGCCCCCACCATCCAACAAACGATTGTCTCCATTTTTAACGGCCACAGCGCCGCCTGGTCATGGCAAGAAGTGATTGCCGAAAAAGTCGGCCAGATGCAAAAACTGGACGATCCTGTTTTGGCCGGTCGAGCCATTGATTTGAGCGACGTGGGCCAGCGGGTACTGCGCCATCTGACGGGCGCGGCTGATGTCAAACCAGCCACACCGGACTCGCCGGTGCTGCTGGTAGCCCACGATTTGACGCCATCAGACACGGCCGTTCTCGATCCCGACACCATTTTAGGTTTTTGTACGGCCGTGGGCGGCCCCACCTCGCATACGGCCATCATGGCCCGCACCCTGGGCATTCCGGCCATCGTCGGCGCGGGCAGTCTCGTTACCGACATTGACGACGACACGCCTTGTATCCTCGACGGCTACAATGGCAAGCTGTACCTCAACCCCAGCGACGCCGACATCCAGGCCGCCAAGGCAGTGCAGCGCCAACTGCAAGGTGCTCAAGCCGCCGCTGATGCCGGACGCTTTGAGCCGGCCATCACCAACGACGGCCACCGCATTGAAGTGGCCGCCAACATCAACCGCGCCGGTGACGTACCCCAGGCAGTGGAAGCAGGCGCAGAAGGCGTGGGCTTGATGCGCACCGAGTTTTTGTATCTGGAACGCAGTTCGGCCCCCACTGAAGAAGAACAGTTTGAAACGTATCGCGATATGGTCAAGGCTTTGAACGGCCGTCCCCTCATCATTCGCACGTTAGACATTGGCGGCGACAAGGAAGTACCCTACCTCAATCTGCCCAAAGAAGACAACTCATTCCTTGGCATTCGCGGCATCCGCCTTTGTTTGGCCCGCCCCGACTTGTTTTTGCCCCAACTACGGGCCATTTACCGCGCCGCCGCTTTCGGACCGCTGAAAATCATGTTCCCCATGATTTCAACGCTCGATGATTTCGCCCAGGCCAAATCGATGGCCGAACAGGTGCGGCAGGAACTGAACGCCCCTGAAGTTGAACTCGGCATCATGATTGAAGTACCCTCGGCGGTGGTTTTGGCCGACCAGTTTGCCCAGGAAGTTGATTTCTTCTCCATTGGCACGAACGATTTGACCCAATACACGCTGGCGATGGACAGACTGCATCCGCAGTTGGCTAAACAAGCCGACGGGCTGCATCCGGCGGTGCTGCGCATGGTGGACCAGACGGTCAAGGCGGCCAAACAAGCCGGTGTATGGGTGGGCGTTTGCGGCGGTATCGCTGCCGATCCCAAAGGCGCGGCTATTCTCACCGGGCTGGGCGTTTCCGAACTAAGTGTGAGCATCCCCAGCGTGGCCGCCGTGAAAGCGCAAATTCGGACGACATCGCTGGCCGCATTACAAACCCTGGCGCAAAAAGCGTTGAACTGCCGCACGGCGCAGGAGGTACGGGCGTTATGAACGTTGTCACCGTCACGCTGAATCCGGCCATTGACCAGACGGTACGGATTGATAATTTGCAAACGAACAGCGTCAATCGCGGCCAGGCTATGCAGTTTGACGCCGGCGGCAAAGGGGTCAATGTGGCCTCGTATCTGGCGGATTATGGGTATGAAACATCTGTTACCGGCTTCCTCGGCCAGGAAAACACAGATTTGTTTGAAAACCTGTTCGCCCAAAAAAGAATAGCTGACCATTTCATCCGCATCCCCGGCCGTACCCGGACCAATGTAAAAATCGTCGATGAGGCCAATCAGGAAACCACCGACATCAATATGAAAGGCGAAGCGCCGTCGGCGGAGGCGATTCAAGCTCTGACCACCGAAATTGAAGTACTGGCAGAAACGGCTGACTGGTTTGTGCTGGCGGGCAATTTGCCGCCGCAGGTTCCAGCATCAATTTATGCGACACTCATCACTCAAATTCAAAAGCATGGCAAATCTGTGGCGCTCGATAGCAGCCGTGAGGCACTGCAAAAAGGTGTTTTAGCGCAGCCGACGACCATCAAACCGAATATTCATGAGTTGGCCCAGTTGGTGGGGCATGAGTTGGCGGGGGAAACGGCCGTTATTCGGGCCGCCCGTCAATTATTAAGCGACAAAACCCGGCTCGTCGTCGTCTCCATGGGCGAACAGGGGGCGTTGTTCATCAACCGGCAGCAAATCATCAAAGCCATCCCACCCACCGTCCAAGTGAAAAGCACCGTCGGCGCCGGCGATGCGATGGTGGCCGGGTTGGTGGCCGGGCATATGCAAAATATGCCTCTGGCCGATTGTGCCCGATTGGCCACGGCCTTTTCGCTGGGTGGCATCACCCGTGTCGGCGCCCACTTGCCCGATGCCGACACATTACAATCGTTTATCAATCAAGTGTCAATCGAGACGCTTGAAGCACCGGCCCCGACAGAGGTCGGTTTGTAAGTCATATTTTTTGAGAAAGGAGAAAGGAAAATGACGAAAAAAGTTGTAGGTGTAACCTCATGTCCGACTGGTATTGCCCATACCTTTATGGCCGCTGAGGGTGTCCAACGCGGCGCAGAAGCGTTGGGATTTGAAGTAAAAGTAGAAACGCAAGGGTCAGTTGGGTCGCAAAATACCCTCACGGCAGAAGATGTGCAAGCTGCCGATCTGGTCATCATCGCCGCTGACACGAACGTTGATATGAGCCGATTTGTAGGCAAGCGTGTGTACGAAACCTCGACTAAAGCCGCTATTAAAGATGGTGAAGCTGTGGTAAAGGCTGCATTGGAAGAAGCGGCCGTGTATGGAGCCGCCGCCGGAAAGAAGGATTTTGTATCCGACGTTCAGGCGACAAAAGCAGCCCGTTCCGCCGCCCGCACCGGCGCGTACAAGCACTTGATGACCGGTGTTTCGCACATGATTCCGTTTGTGGTCGCTGGCGGTCTGCTCATCGCCGTCGCCTTCGCCGCTCGCGGTATTTACGCGTATGACGCCACATTGAGCATGACTGGAGACACCATCGCCGCCACCGGTTGGACGACCTTCTGGGCCAATCTGTTTGCCATTGGGGCGCAGGGTGGTTTTGGCTTGATGGTTCCCATTTTGGCCGGTTTCATCGCCTTTTCCATTGCCGATCGTCCCGGCCTGGCTCCCGGTATGATTGGCGGCATTATCGCCGGCATCACCGGCTCTGGCTTTTTGGGCGGCATCATCGCCGGCTTCATTGCCGGGTACACGGTTGATTGGTTGAAGAAAACGATCAAACTGCCCAATTCATTGGCCGGTTTAATGCCAGTTCTTATCTTGCCTTTGCTGGGTTCGCTGGTAACTGGTCTGTTGATGTTCTATGTGGTGGGGACGCCGGTCAGCGCAGCATTGGAGGCCCTGACCAACTGGTTGAACGCGATGCAGAGCAGCAGCGCCGTTGTTTTGGGTCTGATTTTAGGCGCGATGATGGCCTTTGATATGGGCGGCCCGGTCAATAAAGCGGCCTATGCCTTTTCGGTAGGTTTGTTGGACAGCCAGGTTTACCTGCCGATGGCTGCTGTCATGGCGGCCGGGATGACCCCGCCGTTGGGTTTGGCTCTGGCCAGCTTCTTATTCAAGAACAGGTTCACAGCCGATGAGCGGGAAGCGGGTAAAGCAGCGGCTTTTCTGGGCATTTCCTTCATCACGGAAGGAGCAATTCCGTTTGCGGCCAGCGACCCGCTGCGGGTAATTCCATCCATCATGGTAGGTTCGTCCATTACCGGTGCGTTGTCGATGCTGTTCAAAGCAGAACTGCGCGTTCCGCATGGCGGCATTTTTGTCCTGCCGATTCCGAATGCAGTGACGAATTTGGGTCTCTATGTTGTGGCTATTTTGGCAGGCACGGCCGTTACCGCCGGTATGCTCTACCTTCTGAAGAAACCTGTCGCTGAAGCGGTTGTAGACGCCCAGGCAACAGAATCCCAACCGGCCATCGCATAATAACAACAACAGATTAGAGTAAGGAACGGATGGAGAAAGGGATTTCATCCGTTCCTTGTCACCTTGTTTCAGGAATTGTATTCCCGAAACAGGTAAGAACAAAACGGAAAGCGTCCCTTTTTGACAACGACCGGCTGTTTACGCTGGCGGCTTATCGCCATAATACTGATAATAGTTCACTTTAATCGTGCCGTTGTACAGCTTGCGCACCCGGTCGGGGCGGGCGCGCTTGAAATAGCGCGGGAACTTTTCATCGGCCGTCAAAATATAAATAGACCAACCGCTTTTCTTACGAAACATTTTATTGAGGGCGATGTAAATTTGGTTAATCTGCTGGTACTCGGCCAATCGCAGCCCATACGGTGGATTGGAAATAAGGATTCCGTGCTGGCGGTCAATCCATAAATCTTTAACATCCTTCGTTTCAAAAACAATATCGTCAGCAACACCGGCAATCAGGGCATTCCCTTTGGCAATTTCGATAACGGTCGGGTCAATGTCAAAGCCCCAAAGCTGCAAGTCGCCGCCCGGTAAAACAGCCGCCTGTGCCAATTTTCTGGCATCCAGCCAGGCCTGTGCGGGAATAGATGGCCAACGCTCGGAGGCAAATTCACGCTTTAGCCCCGGCGCGATGTTCCGGGCCATCAGCGCCGCCTCAATCAAAATCGTGCCAGAACCACACATGGGGTCGATGAGCAGCCGCTCTTTGTTCCAAAAGCTGAGCATAATCAGGGCGGCAGCCAATGGCTCTTTGAGCGGCGCTTCGCCAGCCTGAGCGCGATAACCCCGTTTGTGCAAGCCGGCGCCGGATGTGTCAATCGTCAGTTGAGCCACGTTTTTATGCAGGGCAACTTGAATGGTAAATTCCGGCCCGGTTTCTGGAAACTGGTCAATACCGTAAGCAGCGCTCAACCGTTCGACGACGGCTTTTTTGACAATGGCCTGGCAGGAACGGCCGCTTTTCAACTCTGACTTGACGGTTTTGGCGTTGACAGTAAACTGGCCGTCAGGTGTGATCCATTCTTCCCAGGGCAGGTCTTTGGTTTGCTCGAACAGGTCGTCGAAGGTAACGGCCGTAAACTCCCCCATCTTCAACAGCACCCGGTCGGCACAGCGCAGCCACAAATTGGCGCGAGGAATGTCATTCAAGGACGCATCAAACTCAATTTTGCCCTCGGACACGCGCAAATCGTCAAAACCCAAGGCTTTGACTTCTTGTTTGACCAAGGTTTCCAAACCAAAGGTCGATGTAGCAATTAAAGTAATCTCTTTCATGACAAGCAACAAATGGCTGAACTCAAATAATGATTGGTAATTGGCTCTGACCAATACCCATTTCAATTGACTATGACCATAACTGTTTTCGCCCATATTGACAATCGTTATATTGTTTGCTATGATTTTTTAATCTAATGAGAGCGCTCTCATAACGGCGCTCCAAGACAGCGAGGCATGATAAAACAGCGGGGGCAAATGTGTTTTGGAGCGCCCCCAATTGGCGGATTCAAGATGACTGATCACCTTACGCTGGAAAAGATAGGCAAACTAGCCGGTGTGTCGCGGGCAACAGTTTCCCGCGTCGTCAACAATTACCCCAATGTCCGTGCCGAAGTTCGTGAGCGTGTCCTCCAAGTGATCGCCCAAACCGGCTACCAGCCCAATCTGGCCGCACGATCGCTGGCATCAAATCGAACCGGGGTAATCGGCCTGGTTATCCCGCGCATGGTGCAGGCGCTTTTCACCGATCCTTACTATCCACGCTTAATCCAGGGCATCAGCCAGGCCAGTAATGACAATGATTACACCCTCTCCCTGTTTCTTTTCCATACGGCCGATGAGGAAATAAAGTTAGCCACTCGCCTTGTCCGGCGCGGCTTCCTGGATGGCGTGATTGTCGCAGCATCTTTGATTGATGATCCCCTGCTGCCCCACTTGATTAATGCCAACATGCCATTTATCCTGATTGGCCAGCCCTTGCAGCACCCCGACGTTCATTATATCGATGTCGATAATTTGGTGGGGGCAAACACGGCCGTTTCCCATCTCATTCAACTAGGCCACCGCCGCATTGCCACCATTACCGGCCGCCAGGATATGCTCGCCGGCATCCAGCGCAAACAGGGCTACCTCAACGCCCTGCAAGAACACGGTTTGCCGTTAGATGAGTCGTTGATTACCAATGGTGATTTCGAGTCGGAAACGGCCTACCGGGCCATGCAAACTCTCTTACTTCACCAGCCCGATGCTGTCTTTGCCGCTTCCGATGTGATGGCCTTGAGTGCCATGCAAGCTGTCAAAGAAGCAGGCCTGCGTATCCCCCAGGACATTGCCATTATTGGGTATGATGACCTGCCCGCCGGGCAAACGGCCGTTCCACCGCTAACAACCATTCGGCAGCCAATTCAGCGCATAGGGGCGCTGGCCGCTCATACACTGATTGACATTATCAACAACCCGCAGGAGCCAACTCAACACATTGTTCTGCCGTCAGAATTAGTCATACGTCAATCCTGTAGTATTCTTTAAACATAGCCACCTTTCACTGTTTGTCCAACTGATCAAAAAGGATTTTTCAAATGCGTTACGGATTTTTTGATGATGAGAATCGAGAATATGTCATTAACCAGCCAGACACCCCACTGCCCTGGATCAATTATTTGGGCAGTCAATCTTATTTTGGGCTAATTTCAAATACGGCGGGCGGTTACAGTTTTTACCAGGATGCCCGCCTGCGCCGACTGACCCGCTACCGCTATAACAATGTGCCGCTGGACAGTAACGGCCGTTATATCTACCTGCGTGACGATACCAGCGGCCAATTCTGGTCGCCCACCTGGCAGCCCACCCGGACCGACTTAGACTCCTATACTTGTCGTCACGGACTAGGCTATACAAAAATCAGTTCCGTTCAAGCCGGCATTCAAGCCGATTTAACCTACTTCGTTCCCCTGAATGAAACACTGGAAATCTGGCAGCTTACTCTCACCAACCAGCGAGCTGAACCGGTAAATTTGTCTGCTTTTTCAGCCATTGAATTTTGCCTGTGGGATGCTTTGGATGATGCCGCCAACTATCAGCGCAATTTCAACACAGGTGAGGTCGAAGTTGAAGATGGCGTTATTTACCACCGCACCGAATACCGCGAACGGCGTGATCATTTTGCCTATTTTGCCTGTTCGGCCCCCCTTAGCGGCTATGACACCCAGCGGGAAGCATTTTTAGGGCCGTATCGGGGATGGGACAAACCACTAGTCGTCGAACATGGCCAGGCCGCTAACTCACACGCCCACGGCTGGGCGCCCATCGGTTCCCACCATATCAAATTAACGCTGAAACCGGGGCAATCGCAGCAAATCATCTTCATTCTGGGCTACCAGGAAAATCCACACGACCAAAAATTCAATCCGCCCAATTCCAACACACTCAACAAGACATTTGTCGGACCTACCATTGCCAAATACCTGCAACCAGAAGCCGTTGCCGCAGCATTCACCGCTTTACAAACACATTGGCAAAAACTGCTCAACATTTATCAGGTAAACACACCAGACGAACACACCAACCGGATGGTCAATTTATGGAATGCTTACCAAAACATGGTTACCTTCAACATGTCACGGTCAGCTTCCTACTTTGAATCGGGTATCGGGCGGGGAATGGGCTTCCGTGATTCCAACCAGGATTTGCTCGGATTTGTCCACATGATTCCAGAACGGGCGCGTGAGCGCATTTTGGACCTGGCCGCCACCCAATTAGTGACCGGCGGCGCTTACCACCAATACCAACCTTTGACCAAACGCGGCAACGATGCCGTCGGCAGTAATTTTAACGACGATCCGCTGTGGCTAGTATTGGCAACGGCCGCTTACGTCAAAGAAACGGCCGATTTCACTATCCTCGATGAACCCGTTCCCTACGAAAACGAATCAGGCAGCGAAACCCCGCTGTATGAGCATCTACAGCGCAGCTTGCAATACACACTGGATCGGCTGGGATCGCATGGTCTGCCCCTCATTGGCCGGGCCGACTGGAACGACTGCCTCAACCTCAATGCCTTCACGGAAGAGCCGGGAGAATCATTCCAAACCACCACCAATAAAGAGGGCAAAGTCGCCGAATCAGTGTTTATCGCCGGTCTTTTCACCCTGGCAGCAAAAGAGATGAGCCAATTGGCCGCCGCTTACGGTCAGGCGAATGACGCCGCGTTTTACCAGGAAAAAGCGGCTGAGATGACGGCGACGACTTTGGCTCATGGGTGGGACGGCCGTTGGTTCCTACGCGCCTACGACAATTTTGGCGATAAAGTAGGCTCGCACGAGTGTGAAGAAGGCCAAATCTTCATCGAACCACAGGGGATGTGCGTCATGGCCGGTATTGGCGTAAACAGCGGCGAAGCGGCCCAAGCCGTCGCTGCCGTCGGCCAACGGCTGGCTACCCCGCATGGGATTGTGCTGCACCAACCAGCCTACACCCGCTACTATTTGAATCTAGGTGAGATTTCTTCCTATCCGCCCGGCTACAAGGAAAACGCGGGCATCTTCTGCCACACCAATCCCTGGATCATGATTTCTGCGGCCATGATTGGCGATGGCGACCTGGCGTTTGATTATTACAGCCGCATCAATCCGTCGGCCCGCGAAGCCATCAGCGAGATTCATCGGTCGGAACCCTATGTTTACGCCCAAATGATTGCCGGATCAGATGCGCCGACACATGGCGAAGCCAAGAATTCATGGCTTAGTGGCACGGCTGCCTACAATTATGTGGCCATTACACAATGGATCCTGGGCATCCAGCCTATGTATAATGGCCTACAAATCGCTCCCGTTTTACCCAAAGAATGGCCTGGTTTCTCGGCAACGCGGATTTTCCGTGGTGTGACCTATCACATCGAGGTGGAACGTATAGGTTCTGGCAATGTGGTTAATTTGGTCGTCGATGGCAAGGCGATTGTTGGGAATGTGGTGACTGGGCCGAGACACGGCCGTTCCGATGTTCACGTCCATGCCATCATAAGATAATTCTCCATTCTATTTTAACCAAACGATTACGAGTTGTTGATTCTTCCTTAAACTACGAATGTTAAAATCGCCGCCGACAACAAGGAGATTCACATGATAGACACGCATAAATTGGAAAATCAACAACTAAAACAAGAATTGAAGGAGTTGCGAAAAGCAATCTTCCAAATTGAACCAATGGTCATGTACGACGGCCGTTTCGATGAAATGATCGCTTCCCCTATCACCACTTTAGCTGTTGCCAAACAACTACTGCAAGAACTGGCTCACCTACAGCAGCAAACTGCATTGGTTCAATAACATACAGAATATCCGTCAAACATTAACCAGACATAACTCTTTTGGGTGATTCATACACAATCAATTTCTTACCCGTCAATAAACTGATTCCACCCGAATAGGTTATTGTGCTCCGATTAAAAATCATTACAATGAATGGCAAGCATAACAATTTAACAGTTTCTTGCAGGCAGCAAGAAATGTTTACAGCGCAAACAAAGGAACGTACTGTAGGTAAACCACAAAAAGAATTTTGATGAAAAATGCGCTATTTTCTTTGTGGTTTACTCAGTGAAAACGGGAGAACCATCATTTCTTGATTCAAATGACTTTCCCGTTTTCACCTACCAAGTAATTATCCCGTCGCCGCCTACCAAATCACGCCGCTGATAATTCATGAAGCCGCTCCTTTTTTCAGCGCCAATTTGTAAAGGAGCTTTGCCATGAATCATCGGAAAACTTCCCCGCTTTACGTCCCCAATTGGGATAACTTTCAATTGACCAACCACGCTGAACAGCGGATGGCCCAACGAAATCTTTCCTGGGAAGATGTTCGCATCGTTCTTATGTGTGGGCAGCGTTTTCACAAGGCTGGCGCCATCTTCATCTATTTGCGCTCACGTGACATCCCCGACGACCTGCAAGCCGATAATCGTTTCGCGCGATTGGAAGGGACAACGATTGTCGTCAGTCGTGACAATCTGGGAACAATTTTAACGGTTTACCGCAATAGACAAGGGGGGGTTAGCCATATCCGGCGCAAGAAAAATCACGACCAATATTCCGGGTATTACCACTGATAAACCCTCAATCAGGGGAAAAACAGGGACTGCAAATGCAGTCCCTGTTTTTATGTCCATAGCATGATCGTTCTAAAATTCACGCAGCAGATTCACATAACCCCGTAAACTGTCGGCCATTTTGGTGATGGAGATGCTTTCGCCAGCAATATGCGCCTGGTCTTCCTCGGCCGGGGAAAAACCAATAACAGGAATGTCATAAGGGACGAAATGACGGCCGTCAGTGGCAAACTGGTAGTTGATCAACGCCGGTTCACGACCCATACCCCGGGCAACGGCCGTTCTCACCCTCTGCACAATCTCACTATCCGGCGACGTGTAATAACCGTAAATCGTCTCATCAGAAGGCAGAAACGGTTCATTCGTCCAGGCATTCATGATGCTGTGCGGCCAATCGCCGGCCAGCCGGTGAACAAAGGCCTGTAAGCTGTCGGTATTCTCGCTGGCTGTGCGAAAATCGAGCAAAACCCGCGTCCAGGCCGGGGTAACGTTGGGACTTTTGGTGTCTACCTCGATAATGGTCGGCGAAACGGTCGTTGGCCCCAGGTGCGGATGGCGGGACAGTTCGCTCCGTGCCGCTTTCAACTGCCCCAGAAAAGCGGCCAGGGCATAGTTTGGATTTTGTCCTTTTTCGGGAACGCTGGCATGGGCGGAACGGCCGTCAAACCTTAACCACATCTGCACAATTCCCCGGTGCCCGAATGCCAAATTATTGTCCGATGGCTCACTTAAGACGACCAATGCGACCGGATAATCCAGGTTCTCCACCCAAAACTTGGCCCCGCCACCACCGATTTCCTCCTGTACCACACCAGAAAAGACAACATCACGCAACGGCCGTTCCCCCATCCGCAACAGCGCCGCCATACTATAGACCTGCACCGCCAACGGCCCTTTAATATCGCACGCGCCGCGCCCCACAATACGATCGTCCACAATTTCGCCAGCAAACGGCGGCGCCGGCCACAATGCCAGGTCGCCGGGGTCAACATGGTCCAGATGGCTGTTGAGGACGAGTGCGGGTAGGCTACGATTTTGACCGAAGATACGGCCGTTGACATTCCCCATCTCATCCATCCAGACTTCATCAAACGCCAACCGCCGCATTTCCGCCATAACCAATTCGGCCAGCGCCGCCTCTTCAAACGGCATACTCGGCGTCTGAATCAGCCGCTGCGCAAAATCAACACAATCCATCAACAAGTTTTGCCAATCCATAATCATCCCTCAGGCCAACGCCAAATTTCGTTATTAATCCGAAGTATACCGTACAAAAATTCTATCTGACACATCCCATCAGCATGGTACAATTGCGGCTTACCATCGCAAAAGGTGTATAAATGAGTGTCACGTATCAAGTATCATACATCATCGAACTTGACACATGACACCTGATACTTGACACAAAAAGGACTTTCATTGAAACATTGGCGATTCTGGATCGGCGTTATCGTTAGCGCCGTTTTTCTTTGGACAGCCCTGCGCGGTTTGAAATTAAGCGACGTGTGGGCCGATATGCGCGCTGCCAACTATTGGTGGCTCATCCCCAGCGTAACCGTTTACTTCCTTGCGGTATGGGCGCGCACCTGGCGCTGGGACTACATGCTGCGTCCGCTTAAACACGTGCCGCTGCGCCGCCTTTTCCCGGTCGTTGTCATCGGCTACATGGGCAATAACATTTACCCATTCCGCGCCGGTGAAGTGCTGCGCTCCTACGTCCTGCGCCAACGCGAAGATATTCCGATGAGCGCCAGCCTGGCCACCGTCATCGTCGAGCGTGTCTTTGACGGGTTGGTTATGCTGATGTTCGTTTTCGCCGCTTTGCCTCTGGCGCCCATCCCCAGCGAATCCATCCGATCAGTTGTAATTGTGGCCAGTATTGCCTTTTTCGGGGCGCTGATTGTCTTCTTTGCGATAGCGGCCGTTCCCCAGCGCATTCTGGTTATCGCCGATTGGTTAAGCGGCCGTTTCCTACCCCAGCGATTTCGCCAACCGCTCATGGAATTTGCCGCCCGCTTCATGATCGGCCTGGGTTCACTGCGTAGTTTTCGTAACGTACTTATGATTTTTCTAACCTCCGTCGTCATTTGGCTGTTAGAAACAGTCAAATATTGGTTCGTCATGCACGCCTTTGATTTTGAAGTCAGCTTTTTTGCCTTGATGCTGATGAACGGCATCGTCAATCTGGCTACCACATTGCCCTCCGCACCGGGCTACATCGGCACCTTCGACGGGCCAGGCATCGCTGTCTTAACGTTGTATGGTGTGCCAGAAACCATCGCCTCAGCCTACACATTGGTTTTACACGCCGCCTTGTGGCTGCCGATTACCCTGTTGGGCGCTTTTTATATGCTGCGCGAGGGGCTGGGCTGGTCTGATTTTGGCCGGGCGGTGGCCGTTGCCGGGGAGAAAACAGGATGAGAGCAGCAATTGTTGGGGCCGGGATCGCCGGTCTTTCTGCCGCCTATGATTTGCTGGCCAACGGCCACGAAATTGTGCTATACGAAGCAAGCGGGCAAACCGGCGGGCTGGCCACTGGCTTCCGTGATGAAAATTGGGAATGGCCGTTAGAAAAATTTTACCATCATATCTTCGCCACCGATAAAGCGATCATTGAGCTGGTGGAAGAAATCGGGATGCGCCAGAAGTTGTTCTTTCCGCGCCCGACAACGTCAGTTATTTACGATGGCAAAATTGTGCCCTTCGATTCCCCCTGGCGCTGGATTACCTTCCCCGGTTTTAATTTGCTCGACGTAGCCCGTTTTGGACTGGTCAGCGCCTACCTGCGTTTTACCAAACCCTGGCGCAAGTTGGAACAAGTCACGGCCGATTCCTGGCTGCGCCAATGGTACGGCCGTAAAATCTACAATCTCACCTGGCGGCCAATGCTCATCGGCAAGTTTGGCCCCTACTACGACCAGGTTAACATGGCCTGGATGTGGGCCAGGCTGCATGTCCGTACACCCAGGCTGGGCTATTTTGAAGGTGGTTTTCAAGCGTTTGTGGATCGGTTAACTGCCGTTACCACCCAAAAAGGCGGCCAACTCAAACTCAACAGCCCGGTCGAAAAAATAGCCCCTCTGCCCGATAACCGCTTACAGGTCACGGCCAACGGTTTCCAGGACACGTTCGACATCTGTCTGGTAACAACTTCACCGGGGCTGATGGCCAAAATAGCGCCATCCCTGCCGGAAAGCTACTTACATGAGCTGCTCAATTTGAAGAGCATGGGAGCGGTGGTGTTGACGTTGGCTTTGAAACGGCCGTTGCTCCCCGACAACCTCACCTACTGGCTCAACATCTGACGGGAGCAAAAATTCCCCTATCTTATGGCCTGGAATAATTCTCAGGCCATGAACGAACCGCTTATTACCGACGACACCATCGTATTCGGCCTCCTGGCGCTCTGCCTCGGCT
>JBNKZT010000115.1:0-16412 GCA_050301775.1 Promineifilaceae bacterium (SeqCode) | reverse complement strand
AAAAGCGGCCGGCTTATTGGCAACTTGATGGGCTTAATGACGACGCTAAAAGGGCTACCCTCATCATACGACAAAGATTTGCAAGAAGACAAGGAGCCGGTGTTTGACGCGTTTGACACCCTGGCAATGGCTGTTCCTGTTATGACCGGTTTGATCAGTACGCTGCAACTGCGCCCGAAACGGATGGCGGCCCAGTTGGAACCCAGCCTGCTGGCAACAGATTTGGCCGATTATCTGGTGAAAAAGGGGATGCCGTTCCGGCAGGCGCATGGTGTGGTTGGTCAGGTGGTGGCGTTGGCTGAGGAGATGGGAGTGGCGTTAACGGCCGTGCCTCTCTCCCAACTTCAATCTATCAGCAGTTATTTTGAAGGGGATGTAACGGCCGTGTTCCAAATAAAAAGCGCTCTGGAAAACCGTTCCGTAACCGGTGGAACAGCTTCCCAGGCGCTGCAAGAACAACTAAATGAGGCCAAAGGAGCCGCAACCAGTTAAGAAATAATCGGCTCGCCCATTACATCCTGAATATTATTGAGTAATTCCTTAAATCCGACCGGCTTGGTTAGATATTTGTTGGCGCCGGCATCCAGGCCATCTTGAATGGCCGTAGGCGTCGTTTTGGCACTGAGCATAATAACCGGCAAATCGGCTGTTTGCGGTTTCGACCGTAAAGTACGACAAACTGCCAAACCATCCATGCCCGGCATCATCACATCTAAAATTATAATATCAGGATTGTGGATCTCAACCTGCTGCAAGGCAACAAACCCGTCTTCAGCTTCATAAATCGTAAACCCAGTCCCTTTCAACATCAAACGCAAGAGATCACGAGTCATTTCCTCATCATCAACCAATAAAACCGATTTACTCAAGTGATACTCTCCTAAAATCAAATAAAACTATGCTAACAAACAATAAACCAATCTTCATAGGTTATCACAAGACAGCCAAATTTGTTAGGTGACACTTTTCCTACTTTGCCATAAAACAATTACATTAAGTCTTAAGTTGATTTGTAATTTAATCATTTTATACTCTGGTGGTAGAAAGTAAAGGTCATAATTCCCCAACAAACAATGAAGTTTCATATTTGTATGCAACCAGGGCGTAAACCATTCTCTTCACGGCGGTTGTTGAAAATGCGGATTGTTTTTAACCTATAAACAATCAGTGAAGACAGGGCATAATAGAAATCAGATGGATCAAAAAAAAGTTCTAGTAATTGATGATGAATTTCCCGTCCGCTATCTCGTTGAGCACCAGCTAAAGCGCAATGGTTATGAAGCGATTTCAGCAAAAGACGGCCCGTCCGGAATTCAGGCTGCCCAAGCGCATAAACCTGACTTAATCGTCTTGGACATCATGATGCCCAAGATGAATGGGTTTGAAGTATGCGAAGAAATTCGTAACGATCCAGCGATTGCGGCCACGCCGGTCATCTTTTTGACCGCCTGCATGACCCGCAAGCACAAACTACGGGCATTTGAAATTGGGGCGGATGATTATCTTATTAAGCCGTTTCAACCAGATGAATTATTGGCTCATATAACGGCCGTTTTACGACGCGCCGGTGAAAAAGAAGAAAAAAAAATAGTTAGCCCAGTTAACGGTAATACCGCCAACTCTGAACCGCCGCCCCTCCCAAAAGGTAAAATCGTCTCATTGTTCAGCCCCAAGGGCGGCGTCGGCACAACGACCCTGGCCATCCAGTTAAGCGAGGCAATGGTCATTCGTGAAGGCCGGCCGGTTTTGTTAATCGATCTTGACTTGCCACTAGGCGGTATTGCCCCCATGCTGAACCTGTACAGCCAACGACATATTGTTGATTTACTCAATCATCGTCCTGGTGAAATGACAATCCCTCTCATCGAACAATTCGCCCAAAAACACCGCTCCAATATGTTGGTTATTCCTACCCCAACAAAACTCATTCGTTCCGGGAAAATGCCCACAGGAGAGAGCCTTGCTTCCATGCTGCGATGTATGACAGATGCTGGTTTCCAGGTTATTTTGGACTTAGGCTCAACTTTATCCAATTTAACAGTTGAGGCCTTGCGCCAGTCGGATATCGTTTACGTCATTACATCGGGCCAGCCAGTTGCTAACAAATTGCATAATGCGTTCATGGAATCAGCGCCACAAATGGGGCTGCGACCACAACAACTACTGCCAGTTATCAATGAATTGCATGGTGCTGTCGATAAAGTAGACCTAATCAGAGTCCCTGTCGCCCGCATTCCTCACGCCAATGAACGTACACGCACCCGCATGTGGCTGCGTGATCAAGGAATGGGCAAACTCGTTTCGGTCATTCTCTAAAAAATTATTCAAGCAAGTAAAAAGGCCAGACTCTCACTTATGGAAGAGTCTGGCTTTTTCTGTATCGCCTAAAGAAGGGGCAGTGTCACATGGACGGGTTTCGGGTGGCAATGGTCAAGCGGCGTAGTAACGGCCGTAACGAATCCGGTGCAGCGCCATCGGTCGTTTCCACTGTGTGAGAAACTTCTTCCACTTCAACTACAACCTTGTATTGAAATTGATCCGGGCCTTCCGGTGCAGCATCCACGGTCTCCGGCAGCGCGAAAAAGCTGGATTCCAGCACCATTTCGCGCCATGCTGTGGCTTCATCCGATGGCAATGTTTTTGTATCCACCGTTGCCGTCATCGGCTTACCCATCATGCCGCCACTGCGCTCAAAGTAAATCCGCATTCTGTCACCTCCTAAAAACCAAAGAAGGACTTCAACATCGGCCAACAGCCGGGCGGCTCTGTTGGTGGTGGGCCTGGTGGTGTATCGCCGACAGTGATGCCGACACCGGCCCACCCATTCTGTACAGCTTGCTGCTCCATACTATTCGCGCCATATAAATTTCCGGCAACCAGATAGGTCGCATCAGCAGCCGCCTGGAAATCAGAATTCGCTGTCAAATGATTGGTCAATACCTCATACCAGATGCGTCCCGCCTTTTCCCAGGCAAAGCCATCTAATTCATAAGCCACAAGGTAAAAGGCACGATTGGGAATGCCGGAATTGATGTGAACACCGCCATTGTCGGAAGAAGTGTTGACGTAATCATCCATATGGCCCGGCTGGGGGTCTTTGCCCAGAGCCGGATCATTGTAGGCGGTTCCCGGCGCTTTCATGGAGCGGATGCCAACACCATTTACGTTTGACGTAAACAATCCTTCACCGATGATCCAATCGGCTTGCCGCGCGGTTTGGTTCAAAACACGCTGCTTGACCAGGGAGCCGAAAACATCAGACATGGATTCGTTGAGGGCGCCGGGTTGGTTGCGGTAAACGAGGTTGGCTTCAAATTGGGTCACGCCGTGGGTCAGTTCGTGGCCAATAATATCGATGGCAATGGTAAAGCGGTTAAACAGCCGCTGCGATTCCGGCAAGTCTTCATCACCATCACCGTAGACCATTTGACGGCCGTTCCAAAAAGCGTTGTCGTAACCGGTTTGGTAATGGACGGTGGAGTCCATACGCATACCCGCGTTATTGATGGAATTACGGCCGTATACATCAAAATACAAATCATATGTTGCGCCGGCTCCGTCATACGCCTCATCCGCACCCGCATCACCAGTAGCTGGATCTCCTTCCCCGCGCACCTGCGTACCGGGCAAACCGCTGCCATTCTGCGCATCATACACGATTCGTTCTTTGCCAGCGGTGGCTTCGGCCAGATCCATTGCCGCCACATCTCCCAAATTTTCCCTTTCTTCCCGAACTTGCTCTCCCAAAGTCAGGTTACGCAGCGCCACTTCCTTTTGGGCCGCCGTCCCATTTCGAGCCAACTCCTGTAACATATGGGGGGGCAAAATACAAAATATGGAATGTCGATGACTACTCATTTACCAATTACCTCCTCAAGGACAAAGCCTTGATTAACAAACTCTGACTGATTTTCATTGTAAACGGAGACACCTCAAAAGTAAACACCTCCGAAAATAGAGTGCGAGTAAATTCTTCTCAATCTCTCACTAACATAAGTGTTTACTTAAGCCTAGACATCGCAGGTTATGATGCAAAGCTCCAGAGGAACGCCGATCGTTTTGGAAACTGTGAGGTCTTAAGTTAACAGTAATGCTCTCACTAAAAGTTGGTCATACAGATGGGTTTTTGTGGAACGCGGAACAACCGGGCGACCGTCTCAACCGTATTAGCGTCCGAAATGGCGGCCAGATGATAGGTAAGCAATTGACAAAAATCGACGGCGCCCATAATCAACGACGAGAATTCAGAGACATTTAGTTCGATGGCTGTGTCGTAATCGTCGGAAAAGAGGAGTCGGGCACGGCCGTTTTCAAAGCCAATCACCCAACTGCCCGCATTTTCCGGCAGGAAGGAGTCATGCAGCGCCAACTTCAGCCGGAGTGTCTGGCCGCCAAAATCATGTTCAGCCAGTTGGGCAAATAGCTGCGGCACATCAATCACTCGATACATCAGCCCGACGCCCTGCCGGCTGCTCTCGTGATAAAGCGTCGGTTTGAGCATCAATTCATCATCCAGGCGCGGGTCGTGCAGCAAAAAATGGAACGATTCATCTTGCGTATTGAAGATAACGCGATCAATCTGGTCGGCCTGTAAATGCAGGAATGTCAGCAGTTGGGACAGCGCCTCCGGCGTTTCATAAACCAGCTCGCGCACCAGCAGTTCATTGCTCATGAAATGATCCGCCTTGCCCGGTTGAAAGGTAAAGATGATGTAACCCTGGATACGGCCGTTCCGTTTATACCCTACTTTACGAATGGCGGGATCAGTGAAGATGGCGTCCCAGATATAAGTGTGACGCGCAAGCATACCATGAGTTTGGGCGGCGTAACGGCCGTAACAAGCAGCCATCCCATCCCTATCCCCATCCATCAAAAACACCACGTCATCCATCTTCGTGCGGGGTAAACTGGCCGGTTTCAAGCGGTACTGATTCATCTTCGTGCCGTAGCCAAAGCCCATCTGCCGGTAAAAATCAGGCCGGAACGGATACAATGTGGCCAACGCCGCTCCCTTTTCCCGGAAATGGCGCAAGAAAAACAGAATCATGTCCCGCGCCACCTTTTGCTTTTTGTGCGCCAGGCCCACAGCCACACCACCCACACCACCAACCAAGACCGGTGCCTCATAAAACGTCATCGAAAAATCAAACAATCGCATAGTCCCCAGCAGATCATCATCAGCGAACAAGCCCCAATTTTTAACAGCCGGTTCGGTCATCATTTGTTCTGTCCGCTGCAAAAAACGCTCCCGATCCGCCTCAGTGACAAGGTTGATTCCCGGATATGCGTTGGCCATGATCCTGATCAGAGCTTCATTGTCGGTGCTGGTCAACTCTTTGATTTGTCGCAAGATTAAACTCCTTCATTCAGATTGATGCTGCCCATTTTCCTATCAAAAGCAAGAACCAACAAGCTTGACTTTTGCAGGAGTAAAATTATAATTTAGGTATATCTAAATTTTTACCTAGGATTTGATTATGACACACAGAATCAAAAAACCAAAACTGGAAAAAGAGGGTAAACAGCGCATCGTCGTTGTCATCGTTTACATGGTAATGGCCTGGGCACTGCTGTTTCTAGCCGCCGGAACCATCAACTGGCCCGCCGGTTGGCTGTTCGTCGCCTTACAAGGCAGCGTTTTCCTCACATTGGGACTTTACGCAGTCCGTATCAACCCGGAAGTCATCAACGAACGCGGTCGTAAATCGGACAAAACCAAGTCATGGGACAAAATATTCTCCGTGGTTTACGCGCCACAAATCATCCTCATGCCTCTCATTGCCGGATTAGACCATCGGTTTGGCTGGTCAAATCCGGTACGGATCTGGCAAATCATCGGTGCTGTCAGCCTCATTCCCGGCTTCTCCCTGCCCTATTGGGCCATGATGGTCAACGACTTTCTGACAGTGACTGTCCGGCTGCAAGAGGAACGCGGGCATCGCCCTATCACGCACGGTCCGTACCGATTTGTACGCCATCCCATGTATGTAGGCGCAATTTTGGGCTTTATCGGCATACCACTGCTGCTGGGCACATGGTGGGCCTTAATCCCCGCCGCTATCGCCTCGCTGGCCATGATCGTTCGCACTGCGCTGGAAGATAAAACCTTGCAGGCTGAACTACCCGGTTATGCTGATTACGCGCAGCGTACTCGCTATCGCCTGCTGCCAGGAATTTGGTAACCAGTGGAAGGAAATATGCCATCTCAAACAAACAGTGAACTCTCGTTTAAGCATCTGCTCAAAGATGTCTTTTGGTACGACGCCACTTTGACCACCATCATCCTCGGCACGCTTTTTTACAATGCTGAAATCTGGCTTAACGACTATCCACCCGACATCAAGGAAAAATTTGGCCCGATAAGCACAAAAGCAAAAAGGCAGGGCACAATCATCGCTATTCCCTTTTTCATCATCATGATTGGGGGCATCATCTGGTCAAATTTACGCTTGAAAAAGGCCTATGGCGGACGTTTAGGGCGTAAAACTGCTTTCATGAACGCTTTTGCCCTCATCTTCTCCGGTTGGTTTCTCGATTTAACGATTTTGGACTGGCTGCTGTTTGTGAAAATCACGCCCAGCTTTGTGGTGCTGCCAGGCACGGAGGGAATGGCTGGGTACAATGATTATGGCTTTCATCTGCGGGAACATATGCGGGCGCTGCCGTTTCTGGCCCTCGGCGCACTTGTCATCGCTTTTTTGACCGCGAAAAAATGATAAAAATCTGGGGCTTGTTTTGGTAGCGTTTGGCAGCTTTACGGCTTGATTCAGGCCATCTTATCCTGATAATATTCAAGGAATATCCTTCTACCAGATCGTCATGCGAAATCAGGAGTCGAAGATGTCCAAAGTAGCCGTTGTCACTGATAGTGTTGCCAGTATCCCGGATGAATTGATGGAAGAACTCCACATTCATTGGGTTCCCTACTACATCCATCGCGGCCAGGAAGTGCTGCACGATTTGGTGACAGTGCATCCGAAATCGTTTTATGAATGGTTGGGCACGGCCGTTACCCTGCCCACAACTGCCGCCCCCGGTCCCGGCGATTACCTGAAAATCTACGAAAAACTGGCTGACAGCGGGGTGCGTGAAATCGCCAGCCTGCACATCACCGCCAAAGGCAGCGCCGCTTACCAGGCGGCCAAAATCGCTCAGGCCACCATCCTGGAACGTATTCCTGATCTAAAAATCGCCGTCATTGACACAATGAATGTCGCCATGTGCCAGGGCTGGCTGGTCATCGAAGCAGCTCGCGCCGCCCAGATTGGACAATCGCTGACGCAAATTACTGAGAAAATCCATAAGCTCATGCCTCTGACGCACATGATTCAAACAGCCGACACGCTAAAATATTTGCACATGGGCGGTCGTATCGGCCGGGCGCAGCATCTGATGGGCAGTTTGCTTTCAATTAAGCCGCTCATCGGCATGGAGGATGGGGAAATTGTGGCCCTGGGCAAGGCGCGGGGGCGAAAACGTGCTTATGCGGCGATGGTGGATTGGGTGGCCGGATGGCGGCCATCCGCAACGGCCGTATCCCATCTAAACCGCATCCGCATCGCCTACGTCCATGTCGCCGCCCGCGAGGAAGCGGAAAAGCTGAAAGAAATGGTGGAAAGCCGGGTAACGGCCGTTGAGACAACGGTTGTTGAATCCATCTTTGCCGAACTTTCTCCCGCACTGGGCGTCCATTCCGGTCCCGGCACCACTGGCCTTTGTCTCGTGCCTGTACTAGAATAAAACAAAAATCGTACAGAAAAATACGAGAAACGAAGCGGCTGCGGCCCACGGCGTCCTTGTGAATCAGTTGCGCTGCTGGCGACAGCAGGCTATAGACGAGATGCCCGCCATCTTCAACCGGGAGCAACAGGTCAGTTAGGCTGAAATGAAAGAGAAAGAAGCGCGAATTCACGGCCTCTATAGGGAATTGAAGAAGTTAGTACCCTTGTTAGGTTTGGTACTAACGGCATGTATTTTTTCTGAGGCAATTCCAAAATCATCTCCAACAACGTTACCTGATAGCGTAATGATAACTTCCACAGTGGCTACAACATCGCCAATCACGGTTACGACCAGTGGACCACCCCCAACAAATACACCCACCAGTGTGTTAGTAAATACACGTACACCCACACCACAGGCGCAACACCTTGTGGAGACAACCCCATCCCCAATAACCCGTAGCCCCGGCCCCAAAAAAATTGCAGATTCTGAAATATACGAGGTATGGTGGTCGTTAGATTCCAAAACGCTTTTTTATAGAGTCCCTGGTGAAGGGAAGTTTGCCTACAATCTTGAAGATAATTCCATTCAAAAATTGAGTAATGCTGAAGTTTCACAACAAACCCCCACACCAGACATTTTGGCACAATTACCACCTTGTTACTTAACTCCGCATATATCTCCTAGTGGTAATAAGGCGATTTACATCAACCAAGCTGATGCCCCACCGATATCAACCATAGATCCGGCTATTGAAGGGGGAGAAGCTTCGTTTGATAGTCATCAATTAGACTTATGGCTCTGGGAAGATAATTCTTCACGGCTGCTTGGTAATCCATTGCAATGCCGTTTTGACGAAAGCTTTTGGACGCCTGATGAGCACAAGGTTGTTTTATTAGGATATGGCATACCAATGGTTTCTTGCCCCATAGAGGCACAAGCCTGGTTATTGGATCTAGAAAAGAATACCTATACACCTCTATTTCCACCTTCTGACTTCGGCCATCTTCAAGTATATGGTTTTTCCCCAGGCGGCGATCAATTATTAGTTGGGTTCTTTTCCGATTTGACAGGGGCCAATCTTCATCTTCTTGACATTAATACACTGAATTTAACCCCAATAGAGGCACCGGTATTTTATGCTATTGAGTGGGTAGATGAAAACAATATACTGGTAGGGTATCGTGGTAATCTCACCAATGCCCCTTACCCGGTAGGAATTCTTAATTTGCACACATTGAAATTCACAGAATTGTTACCCATGTTCAACGGTAAGTATGTTAAAAACGTAATTTTGTCTCCTGACCATAAATGGATAGCCTTCAGCACAGGCAGCGGGCATTTCGCCCAAAACAAGTTATGGTTGATGGGATTTGACTTGCCTCATCCATGGTGGGTAATTCCTGACAATTAAGACTTAAACCCTTTTATACCCAATACGTGGAAATCGAATCAGGTCACCCATCTTCAACTACAACATAAAGGCGCATTATGACAACGACGATTTTACTTATCCGGCACGGCCAGACGGATTGGAACGCGCAAAGCCGCTGGCAAGGCCATACCGACATTCCGCTAAACGAAACGGGCCAGGCCCAGGCCCAGGCGTTGGCCCGGCGGTTGGCTCATTGGCCCATCCGGGCCGTTTATTCCAGTGATTTGAAGCGGGCAGCGATGACGGCCGTTCCCCTGGCCACATCCCTCAATCTTCAACCTGTCTTAGATCCGCTGTGGCGGGAGCGGGATGTGGGCGATTTTGGCGGGTTGACCAGCCAGGAAGCGCGAGAGCGCTACCCTGAAGCCTGGTCATCCATGAAAAATGGCTTATTGTCGCCACCGAATGGGGAAGATTGGCAGGCGTTACGAAAACGAGCCGCAGCGGCATTTGAACAGGTGACAGCCCGACACGAAGGGGAGATGGTAGCTGTAGTCAGCCACGGTGGCACGTTGGCTAACGTGATTGCTCATGTGTTGCAGATACCGGTGGATCGATACGGCCGTTTCCGGCTCAACGGCAATACCGGATTAAGTATCGTAGAAATCCTCGAAGGGCGCTGTCCACACCTCACCTTGCTCAACGATACATCCCATATAGAAAAATTGCGAAACGTGAAACGTAATACGTGACACGCTCTATGAATCCTGCTTTTTGGCCCGTTTGACCATCTTCTGGCGCACGTCATGGCGCAGTTCTTTTTTGCGAATACGCAGTGACTGCGGCGTCACTTCCAGCAGTTCATCTGGCCCCAAATATTGAATTGAATCATCCAGGGACATAAAACGGGGCGTGGTCAACGCTTCCACAATAGCCGTCGGGCCGGTACGCACTTTGGTCAACGTCTTGGTTTTACGGACATTAATAACCAATTCTTCGTCGTCGCGGATGTGCTGGCCAACCACTTGGCCGGCATAAACTTCATCGCTGGGCATGATGAAGAAAGACCCGCGCTGCGTCAAATGCTGCAGCGCATAGGCAGCCACATCGCCTGTCTCCATCGCCACCAACGAACCATTTTCCTGCATGTCGATTTCGCCTTTGTGTGGTTCATAGCCGTGGAACAAAGTATGAAAAATACCCGTACCCCGTGTTGCCGTCAAAAACGGTTGGCGAAAACCAAGCATCCCGCGAGTCGGAACCAAATATTCAGTATACACAGTTCCGTCTTCGCCGTAACGAATATCTTGCAGCATGCCGCGCCGCCGCCCCAGCATTTCACTAACCGAGCCAAAATAATCGTTGTGGACTTCCAAATAGATATGTTCGATGGGTTCGGTACGGCCGTGTCCGTCATCCTTAAAAATCACTTCTGGCCGGCTCACCGAGAACTCATACCCTTCACGGCGCATCGTCTCAATGAGGATGGCCAGATGCAGTTCACCGCGCCCGGAAACGACAAACTCGCCAGCTTTGTCCGTATCAGTTACGCGCATGGCTACATTTTTCTCCAACTCGAGCATCAACCGTTCCCGAATCTGACGGCTGGTGAGGAATTTGCCCTCACGCCCCGCAAACGGGCTGTCATTGACACCAAAAGTCATACGCACCGTCGGTTCTTCAACATGAATCGGCGGCAGGGGACGAGGGTCTTCCGGATCGGCCAGCGTATCGCCAATACCAACATCAGGAATACCGGACACCGCTACAATGTCACCAGCCTGGGCTGATTCCTGCTCAAAGCGCTGCAAATCACGGTAGGTAAACAATTTTGTCACTTTACCAAGCTTCATCTCCCCTTTAGCAGTAATGTGGGTGATGGCCTGTCCGCTCTTAATCGCACCGCTGGTAAGGCGTCCGACAGCGATTTTACCGACATAGTTGCTATATTCCAGCGTCGTAACCAGCATCTGGGTCGAGCCTTCCATATCAACTTGCGGCGGTGGCAAATGTTCGAGGATGGTATTGAATAACGGCCGTAAATCATCCTCCAAATCATCAGGGGCATACCCGGCCCGCCCTTCCAGCGCTTTGGCAAAAATCACCGAAAAATCAGACTGCTCATCTGATGCACCCAAGTCAATAAACAGATCAAAAGTGGCATTGACAACATAATTGGGCCGCGCCGCCGGGCGATCAACCTTGTTAACAACTACCACAACCTGGCAGCCTTTCTCCAGCGCCTGTCGCAAAACAAAACGAGTCTGCGGCATTGGTCCTTCGACAGCATCGACCAGGAGCAAAACGCCATCGACCATATTGACAACACGCTCGACCTCACCGCCAAAATCGGCATGGCCGGGTGTGTCAACGATGTTGATGGTTACGCCGTTGTAAACAATGCTGGTGTTTTTGGCCAGAATGGTGATGCCCCGCTCCCGCTCCAAATCATTGGAGTCAAGAACACGCTCGGTCATCTCTTGATTGGCACGAAAAACATTGGTCTGGCGCAGCATACCATCGACCAATGTGGTTTTGCCATGATCGACATGGGCGATAATGGCGATGTTACGAATATCATTTCTTGGTTGAATCATAGGTCACAAAATGAATGATGATTGATGAACCATTTCCAGCTTCATAATCTTCAATCTTTATTTTTTAATTTTGAATTCGGGCTTGGACACAAAAATACCCGGCCTTTCCGGTGACCGGGCGATGATGCCATATAGCGGAAAGAATTGTATGCCAGCTTGAGGAATAAAGCAATTTGTGATCAGGCTCGAACCACCAGGCGCCATTTCGGTCAACGATGCCGTGCATACACAAAACAATCCATGCCAAAATAGGGGGCGGCACGGACAAAAATCAGGCCGCATTTTTGAGCAACTTGTTGTGATGCTTTATTTTCGGTGTGGGTGACGGCAATGATGGTCTGTACCTCCAGATTGGCAAAGCCCCATTCCACGCTGACCTGAGCCGCTTCGGTTGCCAATCCCCGCCCCCAATATTCCCGCCCCAACAGATAGCCGACTTCGGTTTCATCGGTTTCAGGCAAATATTGTAAGCCGCACCAGCCAATAAGCGCCCCGTTCTCTTTGAGTTCTACCGCCCACCAGCCATAGCCATGCTGCTGCCAATGATTTGTCTGTCCGGTTAACATGCGCTCGACTTGCTCTAATGTTGGCGATTGTGTACCCGGAAAGTAACGCATGACATCTTTGCCGTTCATGATTTGGTGCATGGGAGGAGGGTCGGTGGGGGTAAACGGCCGTAGCCACAACCGCATCGTTTCAATTGTCGGAATTTCCATCATAGCGCATTCCCGTTATTTAACGATCCTACACCCGCAAAAGTCAAACAAACTTTCCATTTACCCGTGTTGTTCAAGCCACTCAAGCATAGCGCGAATACTGCCAGTAGCCAAAGCAATACTTGAATCTGCCGCGCCATAGTACAGGTGCAGCGTATCGCCATCAGGGGCAATGGTGTAGCCACACGGAAAGGCAACGTTATCAACATCCCCATGCAGCTCATACGGTTCTTCAGGGCCAAAGACCCACTCGTCGCCTCGTTTAAGGCAGCGCTCCGGTGTTTCCAGATCAAACAACGCCAGGCCCAGCCGGTAAAGAGAACCAGCCGCTGTCTGCCGCACACCGTGATAAATCACCAGCCACCCCTGCGCGGTTTCGATAGGAGGTGGCGACAGACCGATTTTGTTGGCATCCCACCAGGCTCCCCGCCGGGCTTCCATCATGAGTTTATCACTGCCCCAGTGCCGCAGATCGGCTGAATAGGATATCCATATATGGGCACGAGCCGAACTAACCGGGCGATGGATCATGGCCCAATGGCCACCAATCCGATGCGGCAGCAGCGCCGCATCTTTATCATCGGGGGACATAATCAGCCCCATGCGCTCAAAGTGATGAAAATCTTCTGTTAAAGCCAGGGCTACACCAGGGCCGTCACGAGTAAAAGCCGTATAGACGACAGCATACCGGCCTAATTCGGGAACATAGGTGATGCGTGGATCCTCGATGCCCCATAATTCTTCCGGGAAGTGTTCGGGGTCGGGAGTAAAGGTGGGCTGGGAGTCAATCTGCCAATTGCCCACGCCATTGGCGGAGCGGGCGGCGCACAAGTGGGAAAGTCCGCGCCGGTCTTCGACCCGACACAGGAGCAGGGTGTTACCATCGGGCAACAGCGTAGCCGCGGGGTTAAACACCGTATGGACCGGATAGGGCCAATCGGCGGCAGTCAGGATAGGATTGAGTTTATGACGGCGAAAAAGTTCGGGAAATTGTTGATTCATTTTGTTTGAGTCTCCAAAGACAATAAGGGATTTTCAGCCAGGCGCAGTTCCAACACGGTCTGGAGAAAGGCCAACGTCGACTCCGCACCTTGATTCTCATTGGGTCGGTCAGGATGGAGGCCGTCACGGCAGCCCCCTGTGGTTGGATCGTAAAGAGACAGATTTAAGTCGTTACGCCCCAAAAACCATTCGAAAGCACGACGAGCCTCTGTCCGCCAGCGCTCATCACCGGTGCTGCGGTAAGCTTCCAGGCAAGCAGAGGCCATCGTTTGCGCCTCGACCGGCTGTTGATCAAACCGGGCACGATCACCGTGCTGTTTATAAAAGCCATTGGAACCGATGGGCACAAAATGCCCGCCAGCAGTGTCTGCCCGCTGCAAATCGGCCAGCCAATTGAGAGACTCCAGCCCCGCTTTGGTCATGGCCTCATTGGGTATCCATTGGCCGCACATCAGCATGGCCTGCGGCAGCACGGCGTTGCAATAACTCAGTTCTGCTTCATACCACCGCCACTCATCTGAACGGCAGTGTTGGTACAAGTTGAGTAAGCGTCCAGCCAATTCGTCGCGGATGTGGTTGGCGCGGCTGTCCCCCTCAAAGCGCCGCAAATATTCGTGAATGCCAATGAGGGTGAAAGCCCAGGCGCGGGGACTGGTTGTTTCCAGAATGGCGGGCAAGGCTTGCTCAAACAGATGGCCGGCCATACTCTGCATGGCTGGGATGTTTGAGCGCCCTAATACGGTGCCCAAGGCCCACAGGGTACGGCCGTGACTATCCTCTGAGCCTGTGTCTTCCAGCCAGTTACGTTGATAGTTCATGAAGTTGCGAAAACGGCCGTTTTCACGATTAAACGCATAGTTGATAAAAGCGAGATAACGAGACGCCAGGGCTAAAGATTGGCCGTTGCCCAATTCCATTTCCGCGAGGTGCGTACACACAATGAGAGCGCGGGCGTTATCGTCGATGCTGTAGCCCTCGTCATAATTGGGGATGATAAACGTGGCATGTTGAATCATCCCCGTGTCATCGGTCATTCGGTGCAGGTGATCGAGTTTGAGAGGTGGCAGTTCACCTGGTCGTTGGTCGAGCGGTTTGACCGCGAAGCCAGCTGGAATAAAAGAGCGGCGTTCGGCGCGGGCACGTTCAAAACTTTCCATATAACGCTGGGCCACTTGTGACCAAATCATGGCCCGCCCAAATAGATAAGCCCGCTTGCGCATAGCGTGACGCTTGGATTCGTTCTCCAATAGTTCAATCACTTGCTCTGCCAATGCCGCCGGATCACGGAACGGCACAAGCATACCCCGTTCGTCGGCCAGCATCTCTTCCGCATACCAGTAGGGCGTCGAAATCACAGCCTTGCCCGCACCCAGCGTGTAAGCCAGAGTGCCGGAGGTGATCTGCGCCGGGTTGAGGTAGGGTGTGATGTAAATGTCTGCCGCGCTGATGAACTCAATAAGCTCTTCCAGGTTGACGAAGCGGTTGTAGAAGATGACGTTTCCGGCAACGCCCAGTTCTTTGGCCAACCGCTGCAGCGATAAGCGGTACGTTTCACCCTCCTGGCGTAAAACGTGGGGATGGGTAGCTCCCACAATGATGTAAACTACGTCGGGATTATGCGCCACAATGGCCGGCAGCGCGGCGATGACTGTCTCGATTCCTTTGTTAGCCGAAAGCAAACCAAAGCTGAGTAAAACCATTTTGCCCTCAACGCCAAACAGGTCTTTGTGGAAGCTGGGATCGACAAAGGAGACATCGGGGATGCCGTGGGGAATAAGGTCGATCTTCTCCGGTACGACGCCATAGACCTCTTGCAAGAAATCCACGCCACGCTGACTCATGACTACTACCCGGTCAGACAGGGCCGCAACTTCTTGCAGCACCCGGCGCTGTGTGGAATTGGGTTCCTGTAAAATGGTGTGGAAAGTGGTAACAATGGGCGTGCGCAATTCACGCAGCAAGGCCAAAATGTGGCTGCCCGCCGGCCCGCCGTAGATGCCATACTCGTGTTGTAGGCAGACCATGTCGACGCTGTTAATATTGAGGAAGTCGGCGGCACGGCGATAAGAGTCAATATCTTTCTCAGCCAATTCAAAGCGAACGCGGGGCGGATAGGCGTAGCCAGCTTTGATGTCGTTGATGGGTAAGGCGATGCAGGTTGTATCACTATATTCGGTGGCGATAGCCTCACATAAGTCGGTGGTAAACGTGGCGATGCCGCACTGGCGTGGCAAGTAGTTGCCGATAAAGCCAATGCGGTTGATTGTTGACTGGGTTGAGTTATGTTCCATAGACAAATAGCTCCTACTGAGATTCCATGACTTCGCTATTAAAGTCCCCTTCATCTTGGCCGTTTGTGCCTAACTTCCGGGTGCGATAGTACTCGTAATCCGGGACCAGGCGATCATATTCTCCGTCCATTAATGGCGATGAGATCATAAAATCGGCGGAAGCTCGATTGCAGGCAATCGGAATGTTCCACACAATCGACATGCGCAAAAGTGCTTTGATATCGGGATCATGGGAGAGGGATTCGAGCGGATCTGAAAAGAAAATCATAAAATCTATCTCGCCATCGGCAATTTTTGCCCCAATTTGCTGGTCGCCACCCAGAGGTCCGCTTTGGAGTTTAGTGATTTCGAAGCCAAGTTCTCGTTCCAGCAGCGTGCCGGTGGTTCCGGTGGCGTATATTCGGTGGTGGGCCAAAAGATAGCGGTTGAATTTGGCCCATTCCAGCAGATCTCGTTTTTTATGGTCGTGGGCGATGAGGGCGATTTTTTTATCATGGGCCATTGCAATTTTTTTGTGTGTCATTTGGTTCCTTTGATTTTCTTGTTTCCCGCTGCAGTGGAATAAGCTACTGATTTGATTGGGTAACGGCCGTTCGTTATGTACAAGGACATAATCTGATATTTTGACCAGAGGTGGCACGGTTGGAAACCGGCACAGCCAGTATTTTTCCCTTACGAAACGGCCTTCTTTCTACTGCGCACACGCCGT
>JBNKZT010000114.1:0-16437 GCA_050301775.1 Promineifilaceae bacterium (SeqCode) | reverse complement strand
CGACGGCATTTCTTTGACTTCGCCGTCTTCTTTATGGGTTACTATCCGTGTGCCAAACCATTCGAAGGCCATATCAAAGCCGTGCGGCCATACCTGGATTGGCCCCATTTTGCCGGTTAGCGTGGCGCGATGATCGGCAAATATGCGATGGACATTGGTTAGTACGGTGAAAAAGTTTTCGGCCTGGACCGGATCATATGGGCGGGGTTCATCGCTTTCAAATTTTTCGCGGGCGTAGCTGCCCGTGAGGCCGAGATTGGTAACGGCCGTTAACACCCTATCTCCCATCTCCGTTCCAGTCAGCCCGGCCGTCATACTGAATGCTTCTGTGCCGCCATAACTGGTTTGCAGCAGGATGTGATGTTGACGTAAATCCATTTCCAGCCAAAATGTTTGGCCGTCGGGCAGCGGCATAACGGCCGTTTTTAAGCCCCGTTCCGTCACGCGCAAGCTGATGTGCCACCATTGGGGATGAAAAGCCGCGTGAACACGGGGAACAACGCCAAAAACATTGGCATACTTGTGCAAAGTTTTGCGGGTTAATTCAAATCCATCGAGAGAAACGAATAATGACATGATAATCTCCAATTAAGAGCCAGTAATAATGTCATGGCGAAAACCATCTGTTCGCCATTAACATATTTGCAAAAAATGCTGCCCTATTAATTAGACGAGAGAAAGGCTAAAAACCTTACCCGCGATAACAAGTAATAGAAAATGCGCCCAATTCAGACCACTCCGAACTTGTGATATTAATGGTTGTAATAATAAGAAGGGTTCGTTTATAATGATGTAAGTAGGAAATAAGTACTAATTGTATTGGTATCGCGCTGGGCGCATACTGATGTGTCAAAATTCAGCATGATTGATTCCAATAAAACCAACTTCGCCTTTCACGTTGGCCGCAGCGTTGGTAGGTACAAGTTAGAAGGCATCTTGGGCCGTGGGGCTATGGCCGAGGTGTATAAATCCACGCATCCCGATCTGGGTCGTGACATTGCCGTCAAAATTCTACATCCCTTCCATACCCAGGTGCCGGGATTTATCGGCCGTTTTCGATTAGAAGCCCAGGCCGCCGCTTCTTTGCATCATCCCAATATTGTCCAGGTATACGACTTCGCCGTGTCCGATGATGGCCTCTACTACATGGTCATGCAGTACATCAACGGCCTCTCTTTGGAAGAATACCTGACTCTGGAAAAATCGCCGCTCTCGCTGACGAAAGCATTCTGGTTTTTCCGCCAGATTGCCAATGCGCTCGATTTTGCGCATAAACGGGGCACGATTCACCGCGATGTCAAGCCGGCCAATATCATGCTCGACACCCGCGAAAACGCCTACTTGTCTGATTTTGGGTTAGCCAAAATTGTTGGTGTTGACCGGCAAACATTAAGCGGAATGAGTCCCGGTACGCCCTCTTACATGGCTCCGGAACACATTTCCGGCAAGGATGTCACTTCGGCCGTTGATATTTACGCTCTGGGCGTTATCCTGTACCGAATGTTGACCAATCGGCTGCCGTTTGAAGGCGACAACTTGATGACAATCATCACAAAGTCACTCACGGAACCGGCTATACCGCCCCGCACCTACAATCCCGCCATCCCACAGTCGATTGAAGATATTATTCTCAAAGCAATGGCCACGGACCCGGAAGAACGGTTTGTTGATGCGGCCGCCATGTCACGTGCTTTGGCCAATGCGCTGGCCGAAGCCGGTGAAGTCATTCCGGAACAAAGTAAAGTCACACCTGTGGGTGTCATTCCCTTGCCCGGTTTGCAGTTGGATAATTACAAGGTCAAGCGAGAATTCATCCGCGATAGTTCCGGGTTAAGTAAAAGATATTTCCAGCGATACCTGGCCCACAATGTTGCTTTGGACAGCCAGGCCGTGTTGACGGTTCTAAAAACATCGGCTGATGAGGATTCCCATTTTGTTAACCGGTTCCAGAAACGGATGGAAAAGCTGACCTTACTGGATCATCCGGGTTTGGCAGCTATCACTCGCATTGATAAAACCCCATCCAATCAGCCTTATGTCGCTTATGAATTTGTTCCCGGCAATTCTCTGGAAACGGAAATGGTTGAGTGGCATAAAGGAGAAACACGCCTGCCACCTGTCGAGGCATTGACGTTGGTCCGCCAAACGGCTGAAGCGCTCAATGTTGCCCATAAAGCAGGGATTATTCATAATGATCTGCGGCCTGGTAATATCATCATTCATCCAGATGCTCCACCTGTTTTGGTCGGGTTGGAGATTCCGATAGCGCCAGATGCGGCGGCGCGGAGCGATGCCGGTAAATCTGTGGATTATGCTTCTCCAGAACAATTGGAGGGCCGGCCGCTTGGCGAACAAAGTAATATATACTCACTGGGAATCATTCTCTATGAACTATTTGCCGGGCATCGTCCTATGATGGATTGGGAGAACTTGGGCAGCCACAATTTGCCTGGTCCAACCAGTTTGGAGGAGGTTCGGCCTGGTTTGGCTGATGAAACATATTTGCTGATAAAAGATTGTCTGGCCCAAGAGGTTGCCGAGCGCATAGAGAATATCGATCAATTTATACTTCGGTTGGAGCGGGCGGAAGCGGCAGAAATTGCTTTGCAGGCCAGGGTGGGGCAGGAATCATTGGTGAAGCGGCGGGTGTTGACGGCCGTTCCCTTTGTCATCATCATTATGTCTGTACTGGCCTTTTTGGTTTTCCGTGAACAAGCGCTCTCACTGGATGATAACCTTACCCCTGTGCCAGCTTCACTCAACGAACCAACCATTGTTATTACACAGCCGCCCGCTTCACCCACCCGTATTTTGCCCTCGCCAACTACGAAGGCAAATGTCGTTGAACTTTCCGCCACGGCAGTGGAACCGGCCGCGTCACCGACGACAAATCCGAAACAAGTCCCCACAAAAGTTGTTTCGCCGGCGGCTACATTGGCGGTACCGCTAAAACCGTCTGTCACCCCCACCCTCGTCTGTGAACAGCCCGAAACTTGGGTTGTTTATACAGTTCAGGAGGGTGAGGTCTTGTTTAATCTAGCCCTGGAGACAGGCGCAACGGTTGATGAAGTGAAACAAGCCAACTGCTTAACCAGCAATATCCTTAGTATTGGCCAGGAGCTTTGGCTGCCCACCATGCCGCCTACGGCCACACCTATACCCACGCCAACGCCAACATTGACCAGTACGCTGCCGCCGGCGAGACCGCCCCGCTCTACACCCACCAAAACGCCGCCGCCGCCGCCTATTCCTGCTACGGCAACACCTTAAGACCAAATGACAAAGCTGTAATTAAATATTGGTAAAAGACCTTGTTTTGGTCGTGTTGGTGGCATTTTGGTGGCAACTCATTATAATTTAAACTCAGGCGGGTAGTTTTATGCAAGTAGGTTGGGTAACGGCCGTTAGGCAACGTAAGCATTCTACCCGACAGAACGCGTAAACCAGACTATATTGGCGCAAGAGGTAAGCATCATGCTGCGATTTCGTCCGAAATTAGAAGAAGGGTGGTCAACCTGGTTCCTTTTGTGGGCGATGATAGTCGTCTCCACCATCGCCATTGTCCAGGCTGATTTAATCGACGGCCTGCACATATTACCGGCCGCCGCCACACTGGCTATTTTAGCCGGAACACTGCTGGCCAAAAGCCGCTTCTCCTCCAATACAGCCCATTTCTTTTCCCTGCTTTACGGCTTGTTTGTCCTTGCCTATCTGGTTGGGACTGTGATGCCGGAAGGGATGCTCTGGCGGGAGCGGGTTTTTGACATTGTGAACCGGCAAGTGGTTTGGACGGGTAAGTTATTTGATGGTGGTACCAGCCGCGACCGCCTCATTTTTGTCATTCACACCTCGGCGATTTACTGGCTGCTGGGTTATACGGCAGCCTGGTATACCTTCCGCAAGCCGCGCGTGTGGCGGGCGGTCATTCCCACCGGCGTGGTTTTGCTGAGTGTGGTTTATTATTACACAGGTCCCCGGCCGTTGACGATCTATCTGGCCGTGTACGTTGTTTTGTCATTGATGTTTATTGCCCGCACCCATTTGGTAAATGAGGAGAAAGTGTGGCGGGTAACTGCCGTTCGTTATGAACGGGCCATCTGGTTTACCTTTTTACGGGCCGGATTCCTCGTTTCGCTTGTTGCCCTGGTCATTGCCTGGAGCTTGCCCACCCTGTCGGCCAGTGCGGCTGTTGGTGATGCTCTGGGTGGTACGCAAGGTCCCTGGCGTGAATTCCAGAACAATTGGACCCGCCTTTTCTCCGCTTTGCGGTCCTACGGCACAGAAACCAACGATCCTTACCAGGAATCTTTAATTCTAGGCGGGCCGCGTACCGTTGGCAGCGCCCCCATCATGGACATTTACGTACCCCGTGAACTGCCTAATGTATATTGGCAGGCAATTGTGTGGGATAAATATGATGAAGACCGTTGGTGGCCGGCCAAAAATGATTCAGTCCTTCATTTTCCGGATGATGGTTTTTTGGAAGTGCCCAAAACCATTGCTCGTGAGTTAATTACGCAAACGGTCGTGACTTATTTGCCCAATTCCAGTTTGTTGTATGCTGCGCCTGAAGTTGTCGGGTCCAGCAAGCAGATGTTTGTAGAGGCCAGCCCGGATGAAAATGGACTGATGGCGGTGACGGCACTGCGATCACGCTACGTACTGCGCCAGGGTGACCGCTACAAGGTTGTTTCACGTGTTTCCAATGCCGATGCCCAAAGTCTGCGCACCGCATCAACCAATTATCCCGATTGGATCGAAGAGACATTTCTCCAACTGCCGGACACGATTACACCAGAAACAGTGGCGCTCGCTGAAGAGTTAACGGCTGACTACAACAACCCCTTCGACAAAGCCATCGCTGTTCGTGACTGGCTGCGGGCCAATATCGATTACAATGACCAGATTCCAGCCCCGCCGGAAGACGCCGAACCCGTCCATCACATTTTGTTTGTTACCCGGGAAGGCTATTGCAATTACTATGCTTCGGCGATGGCCGTTATGCTGCGTTCACAGGGAGTGCCCAGCCGTGTGGTGAGCGGTTATGCCCAGGGGGAATTTGATGATGAGACAAATTCTTACCGTGTGCGCGCCAGCAATGCCCACACCTGGGTTGAAGTATTTTTTCCGGCCTATGGCTGGATTCAGTTTGAGCCGACAGCAGCATTGCCGGTAGACACCCGCCCGGAAAATTCCGGCGGAGGCGGCGATGCCTTTGACTCATCGGCTAATGCTGAGCAAGGGTTTGAACGCGGCCCAGGTGATGAACCGCAGTCAGAACAAGATCGCCTGGAAGAACTGCTGGCCCAAGACAATTTGCCGATTGAAGGCGGCGCCCTGACACAAAAGGCATTCCCGGTCTGGCAGATCGTTGGCGCGGTGTTGGTTGTCTTGATTGCCGGCGGCACGCTCGTGGTGGCCAATGAGATGAACCAACGGGTAGAAGCGGATGTGGAACGCAGTTACGGCCGTCTCGGCAGTTGGGCGCGTTGGCTGGGTGTACTGTTCCGCCCGACCCAAACCCCGTATGAACGAGCCGATCTGATGGCAACGGCCGTACCCGAAGGCAAAACCCCTATCCGCAGTCTGACCCGTCAGTTTGTCCTCAAACAATTCAGCCCGGCGCGGTCCATAGAAGAAGGATTCGATTCACAAAAGGAGTGGCAGCAGTTACGGCCGTTGCTCTTGCGTCGTATTGTCGTCAACCGCCTCAAAGGATGGCAGGCCAAACTTTCTCGGGAAAAATCCGACAAATCAAAATAAAACCAAATAATAAAATTTAGAAAGTAGGACACTTTTAAGTCTCTGCTGTTGATTGTTGCCACTTGGCTGGCTCTGGTATAATCTAGACAGATGCTTGATAGACCTTAGACTTAAAAACTTATCAGGCAGTTGCAGTGCTACCATAACTGTCTGGGGAACTGCCGTATTTCTGATACGATACGACAGCCATTTGGAAAGTAAAGCGTATCAGCCAATAATAGCCAGTGAGGAAGTCCCGTTGAACGATTTAACAACTACTCAACTCCAAACCAATCTGAAAGAACTACGCCAGCTTATTGATCAGCTGGGTGGTACCGTTGACCGGCAGCAGCAAACGCTCATCATGACCCGTGCCGATCTGGCCAAACAATCAACGGCGCAAACCAGTGATGAATTAGCCCGCCTGGTGGTTTACGTGCGGCGCAACCTGGAAGACCTGGAACGGCGTGTCAAGGTTGAAGAAAAAGAACGTGAGCAGCTTAAAGCGCTGCAAGATGTTGGTGCGGTTATCAACTCTTCCCTGGACATCAACCAGGTATTAAGCGTTGTGATGGATGCCATTATTCGACTGACCAAAGCTGAACGCGCTTTGCTGCTGTTAGGGGATGAAGAAACAGGACAGCTTCAGGTCCAGGTTGCCCGGAATATGGATCGGGAAACTATCGAACAATCAGCCTCTTTTGAAATCAGCCGCAGTATTGTGCGCAGCGTGGCTGAATCGGGTGAGCCGGTTGTGACAATGAATGCCCAATCCGACCCGCGCTTTGCGGCGCAGGAAAGTATCATCAGCTACAATTTGCGCTCGATTTTATGTGTTCCCCTCAAAATTAAAGACAATATCATCGGTGTTATTTATGCCGATAATCGGGTGGCCTCCGGGCTGTTTGTTGATGCCGACCGTGATTTGCTGGCGGCATTTGCCAATCAGGCTGCTGTCGCCATTCACAATGCCCGCCTTTTCCGGGAAACGCGTGAGCAAAAAGAACTGCTCGATAACGTATTTGCCTCAATCACCAGCGGCGTAATGACAGTGAACCCCGATGATCAAATTGCCCTGTACAATCGGGCGGCCGAACGGATTTTGGGTGTGCCGGCCGACTCGGCGCTGCACCAAACTTACCAGAAAGTGCTGGAAACCCTGGGGCTGCCGGTTACGTCCCTGGTAAATGAAGTTCGAGCCAACGGCAACACGCAGAATACAGAAATGGATATTGCTGTCAGTAAACGGCAGGGTATGACGACGTTGAACCTGACGCTTTCATTGCTGCGCAGCGAACAAACAAGCGGTTCTCCGGGTGTGGCGATGGTTCTTGATGACGTGTCGGAGAAGAAGCGGATGGAAAGTGTCCGCCGCTATTTACCACCGGCCCTGGTGGATCAGGTGCGCGACCTGGATGCTGCCCAACGTCCGCAGCGGCGCGATATGACGGTCTTTTTTGCCGATGTGCGCGGGTTTAGTACCTTTAGCGAAAACCTCGATCCGGAAAAATTGATTCAGATCATCAATGGCTATTTTACCGTGGCTGTGCAGGCAATTACGCATTATCAAGGCCTGACGGACAAGTTTTTGGGCGATGCGGTGATGGCTTTATTCAATACGCCGCTCAATCCTCAGGAAGATCACGTGGAACGGTGTGTGCATACAGCGCTTATGATCAAAGAGTTGATGTTGACATACCATGCCGACTTGCCGGAAGATCGCCGGCTGCATTTTGGTACTGGACTGCATACAGGTGAAGCTGTTGTGGGTAATGTCGGCAGCCATCTGCGCAAGGATTATTCGGCTATTGGTGATGCCGTTAATATGGCCAAGCGGGTACAGGAAACGGCAAAACCGGGACAAATCCTGATTAGTGAAGATGTGTATTTGAAGGTGAAGGATTGGGTGGTGGTTGAGCCGCTGCCGCTTATGCGGGTAAAGGGCCGGCAAGCGATGGAACAGATTTACGAGCTGTTGGGCAAGAAATAACAGCTCAAATAGTTGACGCAATTTTGGCAGGATGATTGGGAAATCGTCCTGTTTTTTTGCCTTCTTGACGCTCAATAGGGGCTATGGTAGACTGCTTTATGTTGACTTGGAATGCACGGCCGTTTACAAGTTACCAAAACGCTCTTGAAAATTAGGAGGCCATTGTGAAAAATAAATCCTTCAAACGCCGTTTTTTACTATTAATTGTTATCGTACTGATGACTTTGTCTGCTTGTGAACGCCCTGTTCCCAGAGAAGATACCCCGGAGGGTGTGGATGCGGTTCCGACGACGGATGTGATTGTTATTCCAACTGCACCACCGGAGGTAGACGAGGCTTATCCGCCAGCCGGTGAGGGACAGACAGGTGATGTGACAACAGATCCAGCCACAACAGAGGAAACCACTGACACGGCCGTTACTACTGAAGAAACGCCAGCCGAAGCAACAACAGACACGACCGCCGATCAGGCATCTGTTGCCGCTGGTGGTGAAGTGACCTACGTTGTACAAGCCGGTGACACCTTGGGGCGCATCGCCGAGTTATATGATGTTTCCCTGGAAGATATTATGACGGCTAATAATATCGGCAATGCCGATGTGTTGGAAGTTGGCCAGTCGTTAATCATCAAAGCAGGTGCGGCGGCAGAAACCACTTCGCCCGATACAACCGTTCCCGGTGATGGTACTGAACAAGTACATGTTGTCCAGGCCGGCGACAATCTGTTCCGTATTGGCTTGCGTTATGGCTTCACCCCCGAAGAACTGGCTGCTTACAATAATATCCCTGACATTACGCGAATTGACGTCGGGCAGATTATTAAGATTCCACCGAAATAATGTTTGAAACGTTAAACGTGATGCGTGAATTATTTTCACGCATCACGTTTAACGTTTTACATACAGGATTCCCCTTTGTCTGAAAACAGCACTATCGTTTGGCAGAAGGCTGGTTCGTGGCGTTTGCGTGTGGAAACGGCCGTTCTCCCCGACAAAACCACCCAGCAGCGCGCCCGCATCGAACACCCTGGCGCAGTCGTCCTTGTCCCCCTACAAGATGGGTCGTCTGGGCCAGAACTGTTGATGCTGCGCCAATATCGCCACGCCCTGGACGAAACGATTCTGGAACTGCCGGCGGGCACACGGGGCTGGGACGAAGACTGGCTGTTTTGCGCCCAACGGGAACTGCGCGAAGAAACCAGCTGCCGCGCGGAAACATTCACATTTTTGGGCGAAATCTGGCCCACGCCGGGCCTGTCCAACGAGTTGATGCGCATTTATCTGGCTGCTGACTTACAGCCTGATCCCCTGCTGCAAGACGCGGATGAAGAGATTGAGGTCGTGGCTATGCCGTTAGTCGATTTGGTGGCGATGGCCGGTGACGGCCGTATCCGTGACGCCAAAAGCATTATCGGTATTTTGCGGGCCGCGCAGCAGCTTCATTTCTAAGAATCCTTCCCAACCATAACCCATTCACCCCATTTCGATATACAATCAGTAGGCAAAGCGTAGCGGGCATGATGACCAATCACGCTTATAATTCAACATGGTAGCGGAGCAGGGCATGAGTAGAAGCGACGAGATCAAACAACAGATATTAGACCTGGTGCTTGCCTATCACGAGGAAGCGTTTGCTCCGGAGGAATTTGTGCCGGGAGAAACGGCCGTGCCCGTATCCGGCAAAGTGTTCGATGGCCGCGAGATGGTCAATCTGGTTGATTCTTCGCTTGAATTCTGGCTGACCACCGGCCGTTACGCCAACCAGTTTGAGCAGGAATTGGCCCGGTACGTAGGTGTGCGCCATGCCAGCTTGTGTAATTCCGGTTCCTCGGCCAATTTGCTGGCTTTATCCGCATTAACCTCGCCCAGTTTAGGGGAGCGGCAGCTAAAACCGGGTGATGAAGTGATCACTGTGGCTGCCGGTTTTCCTACAACGGTCAATCCCATCATCCAAAACCAGCTCGCACCTGTCTTTTTGGATATTGATTTGCGCACCCACAATATCGCCGTGGAGCATTTGGAAGAGGCAATTTCACCACGTACCAAAGTAATCATGGTTGCCCACACGCTGGGCAATCCATTTGATTTAGACACAGTTGCCGAGGTGGCCAACCGGCATAATTTGTGGTTCATCGAGGATAATTGTGATGCGCTGGGGAGTAAGTATAATGGCCGTTTCACCGGCACCTTCGGCCATCTCGCCACCGTCAGCTTTTACCCGGCTCATCACATCACGATGGGCGAAGGAGGCATCGTCCTCACCAACAAGCCCCGGCTCAAAAAATTGGTCGAATCCTTCCGCGATTGGGGCCGTGACTGCTGGTGTGCACCCGGCAAAGACAACACTTGCGGCAAACGATTCGAGTGGCAGTTGGGTGATTTACCCTACGGCTACGACCACAAATACATCTATTCCCACGTCGGCTATAATCTCAAAATGACCGACATGCAGGCTGCCGTTGGTCTGGCCCAGCTCAAAAAATTGGATGGTTTTATCGCCGCCCGCAAACATAATTGGCAGCAGCTTCACGATGGCTTGAAGCCATTTGAAGAATTCCTGCTTTTGCCGGAACCGACGCCCAAAAGCGATCCCAGTTGGTTCGGCTTCCTGTTAACGGTGCGGCCCGATGCCCCGTTCAGCCGCAATGAACTCATCGGCTACCTGGAAGAACACAAAGTCGCTACCCGGCTGCTGTTTGGCGGCAATCTCATCCGCCAGCCAGCTTACCAGCACGTCCCCCACCGCATCGTCGGCGACCTGACCAATACCGACATTGTCATGAACCAGACATTCTGGATCGGCGTGTACCCCGGCCTAACCCCGGAAATGATTGATTATGTGATTGCGACGTTTGGGGAGTTTTTACGGCCGTACGGCGTTTGAAATTGGTTATATCGGAGGTGGAAGATGCCCCAATGGATTCAGAATTGTGTACGCCAGGGTTGGGAAAAACAGATTCGAGAGGCAATACAAGCGCACGGCAGCGAGGAGACGGACAATGAGTGGCTTGATGCGCTGCTAATCGATGATGACGAGTGGGAGTGGCAAGGTGAACGCCTTAAAGTCGCTTAGTGGAAATTGTGTAATACATTGACAGGCAGTTGACGAAACTTGGTAATACGGAGGGCTTTCGTGGATAACAATTTACCCATTGGCTACATCATTGGCGGCGGCCTGAAAGAGGGCTTTCGCATCCGGCTGACAGTGCGGGCCGATACGGTGCAGGAGGGAAGTTTTGTGGTTTGTGAAGACGGCCGTTTCCGCTACTATGGCCTGGTCACCGATTTACAACTGGGCGCGACCGATCCCCGTTTCGCCGACGAAAAAAGCGACCGGCTGCAAGAAGCCATCCAGCAAAAACTGCTGGGCAAAACCCTCTATACCACCCTGGCCATGTATCCCACTTTGCTCATGGATATGGGGCCAACCGATCCGTCCGAAATGCTCGATTGGCAGGAACGCGTCGAAAAAGGATTGGAGCAGCCCGGTCCCAAACCGGTTAAAACCGTGCCCGCCCACCACGCCGATGTCCGCGCCGCCAACGAAGCCGATGTGGCCCAAATCTTCGGCGAATCCGGCAAAGGCATGTTCACCGTCGGTCATACGATTGAGCAGGGCTACCCGGTGCGGCTCGATTTGAACAAATTCGTCAAGCGTTCCAGCGGCATCTTTGGGGCGACGGGCACGGGCAAGAGCTTCCTGACGCGTATGGTCCTGGCCGGACTGATGCAGGAAGATGTGGCCGCCGCGTTGGTTTTTGATATGCACAACGAGTATGCGTTTGATGATTTGGATTCGGACAAAGGCTCATCGGTACGCGGTTTGCAATCGTTATTCAGCAGCAAGGTCCAGGTGGCAGCGTTGGGCAAGGGGGCGCTGGTGCGCGGCCACACGCCTGATTTCACGCTGGAACTGGGCCTGAGCGATTTCCAGACCAGTGACATCATGCTGCTTTCGGAAGCGCTGAATTTGACTGATACGGCCGCTGTCACCCTCAACGCCCTGGAACGAGATTTTGGCCACAATTGGTTCGCCCAATTCATGAAACTGGAGCCGGGCGCGGTGGAAACCGACCCGGAAAGCGGCAAAACTTACCCGGCAGCCAATTCGGTGGCGGCCTGGGCGCGGTCGAGCAATGTCCACGACAAGGCGGCCGAGGCGCTGCATCGCAAGCTCAAGCTGGTGGCCGACAAGCCCTACGTGGTGGAAACCCCGGCCGGTGATCCGGTGCATGCCATTGTGGATAAGTTGGAAAACGGCCGTCACGTCATCCTCGGTTTTGGCGAGTACGAATCGGACCTGGATTATCTGCTCGTCTCCAACATTTTGACCCGGCGCATCCGCCAGCATTGGGTACGCAAAACAGAACATCACAAAACGATGGGTGACGCCCCGCCACGGCCGTTACTCATCGCCATCGAGGAAGCCCACAAGCTGCTCAATCCCCAACTGGCCGGGCAGACGGCGTTTGGCATCATCGCCCGCGAACTGCGTAAATATTTTGTGACCTTGTTGGTGGTGGATCAACGGCCGTCGGGCATCGACGACGAAATCATGTCCCAGTTAGGCACGCGCATCACCGGCTGGCTGGGCGATGAAGACGACATCCGCGCCGTCCTCACCGGCCTGGCCGGGCGGGAGCAACTGCGCGGGATGCTGGCCCGCTTACAAGAGAAAGAAGAAGTCCTGCTCCTGGGCTGGGGCGTCAAAATGCCTATCCCCATCAAATCGCGCCGTTACGACGAGCAGTTCTACCGCGACATCAAGGGGCTTAAAGCAGCGCCGACCTTGACAAAAGAAAATAACCAAACTAATCTAAACGCGTTGAATGATGATTTATTTGGCTGATTCAATTGTCGGGGGTCTCAATGTCACACATAAAAAATTGCCCACTTTGTAGTGCGGTAGTTGATGAAGGACAGATTACCTGTGCTCAGTGCGAGGTTAACTTAAAGTTGGCGTCGCTGGTTGCCTCGCTTACCGAGCGTGTAGTTAGGTTGGAGGGCAATGTTCTACCGAAAACCACTTCCGAACCCATTGAGATTCCTACACGTAAGACAGAACCAGAAACATCAGTTGAAGAATTAAACCAAGCAAATGAAACGACTCTCCCTTCCCCGCCGCTTACCACAAAACAATCGTCTAAAATCCCCAGCAACATCCTGCAAAGCGATTTTTGGTTGAACAAAATTGGGATGGGGCTGCTGCTGCTGGCGCTGGCCTTCCTTTTTAATTACGCTGTTGAGCAGGGATGGCTGACCCCGGCAGTGCGGGTGGCAATTGGTCTGGTTGTCGGCACAGCGTTGCTGGGGATTGGGTATCGGATTTACGGCCGTAACCGTCATTTTAGTCAGGTTTTGCTGGGAGGCGGCATTGCCGCCTACTACCTCACCGGATTTGCCGCCTTTCAACTGTATGAACTCGTGTCGTTTCTAACCGCCTTTAGCTTTATGGTTCTCGTCACCCTGCTGGCTTTCTTTCTCTCGTTGCGGCAGGAAGAGGCTGTCCTGTCGCTCATCGGGACAGTGGGTGGATTGGCGACGCCATTCCTGCTTTATACTGGTGATGGCAATATTCCTGGTTTGATTGCCTATACCTGTTTGCTCATCGGCGCAGTCAGCGCGATCTATTTTTATCGCGGCTGGCAGTTGTTGTTGTGGACGGCCGTTTTCGGCGGTTGGATCATCCTTATTGCGGCCTATTATGATTCAGCTTCTTCCGATTATTGGGCTATTCAGATTGGCATTATCTTCAATCTGATCGTTTCCTGGATTATCCCTGTCTGGCGTGAAGTTATAACAGCGGCCTACCCAGATCGCTGGCCGCCAGCCCGTCTGGGCTTTGCCGATTCCGTCATCCCTCCCGCGCTGCAAAACTTATTGAACACCCATGTTTATGTGGGCACAGTTATTCCTCCTTTTATCGCCATGCTGTTTACCTGGGAAATCTGGTCGCTTGCCAACAAAGAGATAGGGATCGTCACACTGGTTGGCGCGTTCGTCTTTGCGGCAGCCGTCTGGGTGATCAAGCAAACCCAGGTCAGGCATCAAGTGTGGCGGGTACACGGGTGGACGGCGACTTTGCTGTTAATGGCTGCGTTAGCCCAATTATTAGAGGGTGATGCCTTGTTTTTCGCCTGGGCGCTGGAGGCGGCAGCGCTAGAACTGTTTGCGGTCCGATGGGGATTTTCTCTGATAGAAAAAGGCGGGGTACATGTCTTTTGGTTCGTGGTGGGCGGCTGGTTGGCATCGCGCCTNTTTGGGGTTCAGCAAGATACGGCCGTTTGGAATGTTCCAGCAATGGTTGACCTGGGGGTGATTGCCCTGGCCGTCGCTGTCTTTTCGAGGAAAGACGAACGCCAATTTTATTGGTTGGCGGCGCACATTGCGCTGCTAATCTGGTTGTGGCGCGAACTGGGTTCCGTTACGAATGGACAAGGTCTGGTCAGTATTGCCTGGGGTATCTATGCACTTGTACTTCTGGGGATTGGCTTAAAATTCCGTTTCCAACGCTTGAGGATGGTGGCGATAGCTACACTGTTCGTCCTTGCGGGCAAGCTTATTTTGGTTGATCTGGCAGCTTTGCGGGCTGTCTGGCGTATTTTGCTTTTTGCCGGTGTTGGCGGGTTGTTTTTGTTGATCAGTTATTATTACCAGTCATTTTTGTCGGTGGCCGAGGAGAAAGAGTGAGGTGACACGGCCGTTCGGCATCGATGACGAAATCATGTCTCAGCTAGGCACGCGCATCACCGGCTGGCTGGGCGACGAAGACGACATCCGCGCCGTGCTGACCGGCCTGGCCGGGCGGGAGCAACTGCGCGGGATGCTGGCCCGCTTGCAGGAGAAAGAGGAAGTCTTGCTCTTGGGCTGGGGCGTCAAAATGCCCATCCCCATCAAATCGCGCCGCTACGACGAGCAGTTTTACCGCGATATTAAGGGGCTGAAGCCCGCTTCCAGTGGCAGTAACGACAGCAGTCGAACCAATCTGAAGGCGTTGAATGATGATTTGTTTGGCTGATTTGGACAGGTGAATTTTTTGCCTAGCAGCTTGTCGGAGAAAGAATTTTTGGACGCAGATTTTCATGATTAACGCAGATTTATTGACGTTTTAGGCCAAAACCCTCTTCTTATCAGCGTTTATCTGCGGTAATCAGCGTCCAAATTCTCCTATCTTGACTTCTCCGACAGCCTGCTAGAGTGATTGGTGGTTGGTTGGCGTGGATGGTGACATCTAAAAATGGAATCAGTGTTTCTGTTTGTAGTAATGTTTGGTTCAGGAATTGGGTTGCTTTATTTGGGTATTAGCGGCGTGCTTGGGTACCGAAGACGTTCTTATATCCTTTGGTATCATTATGGCTATGTTTCAGGAGGAATAAACTATAGCTCTATTCCTTTGGGAGTCATGCTTCTCATGTGGGGTGTCATTTTCACTTTTCCGTTTCCAGAATCTCTGGCTTGGGTTCTATTATTTACTTCAGAGGGAATTGGGTTCATCGGTGTTTTACTTGGTATGTTGCAACCAAAAATTTTGATGCCTGAGTGGTATCGTTGGCTTAAAACAAACCATAAAGACATCATGCCCTGGTTGCGAGAAGATGTGGAAAGAATGGGATATGACGTGTGGCGACAGCAAACTGAGACACAAGAAGAGTTAGAAGCATGGGTGGAAGAGGTGCGTCACAAATACAAATTTGATCATCCAGACCAGCGTTTCATAGGCGATCCTCACGCTAAATGATGCTTTGTGAGAGATGCGTGATTGGGAGGCCAATATACTCCAGAAATAAATCGCTAGAAATCGTCGGAGACTGAATGGCTGGCGAGAACATCGCAGCAAAGGGAGCGAAGATCATGCCGGAGCAAGACAAGATGGTAAATGTTCTCAACTGGTGTGCCTCTGTCCTGGGGCCGGTGGAAGTTGTGGCCGATCACGGCCGTTCCCGTCCCGAAGATTGTGCGTCAGTCTGCCAAATCCAGACGTGTTTGGGAACTGGCTACATTAAAATGCACTCAGCAATGTGTGTCGTTTGATTACTCGGCCAGCGGCAGCGCAATCGTAAACTGCGTCCCCCCCGATTCCGGCGAAACTACTTGAACCGTCCCGCCGTGCAGCTCCGCCACCTGCTTGACAATCGACAACCCCAGCCCCGATCCACCACTGTGCCGGCTGCGCGATTTGTCGCCGCGCCAGAAGCGTTCAAAGACGTGGGGCAAATCATCTGCCGGAATGCCTGGCCCGTTATCAGCCACGGAGATAAACACGGCCTGTTTGGTATGGGCCACCCCCACCGTTACCTGACCGCCAGACGGCGCGTGGCGCACCGCATTGTCGATCAGGTTGGTCAACGCCTGCTGCAATTTGTCCTTGTCACCATTGAGAATGACCGGCAGCAGTGGAATATTGCTCTTGAGATTCACCGCCTGGGCTTCGGCCATTGGCGTCATCAGCCCTACAACACGCTCAATGAGCTTGCCGGCATCGATGGGGGCCAGGGTTAACTGTAATTGACCAGCGTCGGCCAGGGAGAGCAGGCGCAAATCTTCCACCATGCGCGCCAGCCGCCCGACTTCGCCGTGTAATTCGGCCAGTTCGTCGGGATTTGGTTCTAGCAGGCCGTCCATCATCGCTTCGATGTTGCTCTGCATAACGCTGAGCGGTGTGCGTAATTCGTGGGCCACGTCGGCGACCATTTGCTGGCGGGCCTG
>JBNKZT010000113.1:0-16495 GCA_050301775.1 Promineifilaceae bacterium (SeqCode) | reverse complement strand
AACCTGCTGCCGGAAGGTATCGCCGAAGTGCGCACCGTCGAACTGGTCGGCCTCGATTTACAGGCCGACGGCGGCACCCACGTCGCCAACACCCGCGAAGTCGGCCGTATGCGCATCGTGGATTACAAGAGCAAAGGCAAAATCAACAAAAGGATATACGTCGAATTAGATGAATGATGGAAATGGATCAGTTCAGGCTAGTAAACGGGGTTGGCAAATCTTTGGTATTGTCTCGCTGCTGGGGGCAGTTTTGTCTATTCTTAGTATTGGGCTGTTATGGTATACCAAAACTGCGCCTCTTGACTTGATCGTTCAAAGCACAAAAACAGTGCAGTTTTTGGGAACGACACTCCTTTGCATCGGAATGGGGTTGTCATCTCTCGAATGTTCAAGGAGCGGTGACAGCTTATACCGAGTATTTGAAAAGAATCGAAATCACCGAATTACAACCTGGATTGGGTTCGTTTTGATGTTTATCGCAATGCTGTTCAGATTTTTTTACTCGCTCGTCTAACTATGAGATTCATTATTAAAGAACAGCCCTATGAGAAACTCATCTCTGCTGGGCAATATCGGTACGAAATTGAGAGCAAACCGACCGGCGCGGTGGAAAGCTGGCGGGTCACGGCCGTTACCGATGGCTACCAATTCCTGCGCGTCGATTTAGACGCCCGTGAAGCTGAATCCGGCCATTCTTACTTGTACCACGCCGTCGTCAACCCCGATGAGCAGGTAGAGCGACTCAAATACCGCTTTTGGGGCGATGGGTTGGAGATTGTCGGTGATGTGGTATTGGAGGAAACGGCCGTTTCCTCCACCCGCACCATCAACGACAAAACATTCGACGAGGTATTAAACCCACCAAAAGGCTACCGCTTCTGGTTCCCGTCGGTGGCCGGGCTGCATTTTGCCGGTTGGCGTGGGAACGATCCGAAAACGGCCGTTACTCTCAACAGTCAAATTGGTGGGCCGGACACATTGGCGGCGCAGGTGGTAACATTTGACTATCACATGCTCATCACCGACTACATGGAAACGGAGATTGCCGGCCAACTGCGGAAATATGTCCCCCACAAACTGGCCTGGAACGACCAGCAGCGCATTATTTGGCGCAGCTATGACGAATTTCGCTGGCCGCTGGGTATGGCGAGAATGGGAAAAGATTATGTGGCAGGGTTAACGGCCGTGGCGACTCGTTACATCAACTACAAAGCTGTTTAATCTAAACTGAATCATGAAAAATCTAGTGGGTAAAAATAAAGGTCTTCTTCAAGCTTCCAATTACGTCAGAAAAGCTGATCCTCATGCCAATTACTGGCTAGATTTTTCAAATAACAAACTAAAGCAATACTACAAACAGTATGATGAAGGGTTTAACTTAATTGTGTGGGGTGATGAATCTTTAGAAGGCGATTTCTACGTAATTCCTTACTCTGCTATAAAGCATATTTTGGTTGAAGAATATTATGCTGCAGATTCCAGACAAAGATGGATAGGACGAATTGTGCATCATCAATTACGCATGAATAATTATCCCCATCCATTTGATTTAGTTGACTATTACGGTCAACCCCAACTTCTCAACCTACAGAATGACAAAAGTATTCTCAGGGACGAGAAGGGAAAGTATTTCGTAGAAAAGAATTTGGTCAAAAGTGATGAAGCTCAACAAAACGACTATGCTATCGAAAATCGAAAGATTGAAATCGAAGCGAGGCAAAAACAATCGAAATTTCGAAAAGTTGTTTTAAAGAATTTCCAAGGTCAATGCTGTATTTCTGGCATCAAAGAAGATACTCTATTGGTTGCAAGTCACATCATACCTTGGTCCAAGCGAATAGAAACACGGCTCGATCCATCAAATGGGCTTTGCCTTTCGGTTTTATATGACAAATTATTTGATAAAGGCTACATCTCATTTAATGAAAATTATGAGGTAATTATCCTCAATCCAATCGATGGATTGAGCAAGGACCTTCAAAATATTTTACTTGAAATCACTGGAACAAAAATGCGGGAGCCTATCAAGCATCCGATCAAGCAAGAATATTTAGAATTTCATCGAAATGAAGTATTTGGCAAAATCTGAAATGAAAATACAACAAAATCCTTATTTCAAACGAATTACCACGGCCGTTTCCGGGCCAAATCAGTGTTCATCTGTGTTCATCCGTGTCCTATTCCCCGGAACGGCCGTTACCACCCAATCATCAATCATAAATCGTAAATGGAGAAACTTATGGCATTCAAAGACGTATCCAACAAAGTCGACTTCGTCGAACTGGAACAAAAAATCCTAAAACTATGGCAAGAAACCGACGCCTTTAACGAACTGCGCCGCTTGCGCGCCGAAACCGAAAAAGAATACGGCATCTACAGCTTCATCGACGGCCCCATCACCGCCAACAACCCGATGGGCGTCCATCACGCCTGGGGCCGCACCTACAAAGACCTCTACCAGCGCTACCAGGCCATGCTGGGCAAAAACCAGCGCTGGCAAAACGGCTTCGACTGCCAGGGCTTGTGGGTCGAAGTCAACGTCGAAAAAGAACTCGGCTTCCAAAACAAACGCGACATCGAAGAATACGGCCTGGCCGAATTCATGAAATTATGCAAAGCGCGTGTCCTCAAATATGCCGGCGTCCAAACGCAGCAATCCCAGCGGCTGGGCTACTGGATGGATTGGAACAATCTCGATGATTTGGCCCGGCTGCGCGAAATGCTGCTGGAAGACCCGATGCAGGAAGTGACCGTGCAAGGCCCCAAAGGCCCCGTCACCGGCACAGTGGAACAGGTCGTTGGCCAATTGGGCATGCCCCAGATGGGCGGTTCCTACTTCACCTTCAGCGACGAGAACAATTACCAAATCTGGCGCTTCCTCAAAAACGTGTATGAAAACGACTGGCTGTACAAAGGGCGCGACGTGATGCCCTGGTGTGCCCGCTGCGGCACCGGCATCAGCCAGCATGAAATCGTCACCGACGGCTACCATGAAGTGACACATGATTCGGTTTTCGTCAAATTCCCGCTGGTCGGCCGCGAACAGGAAGCCCTGCTAGTCTGGACAACCACGCCCTGGACCCTGACCAGCAACGTCGCCGCCGCTGTCGGGCCAGAGCTAACCTACGCCAAAGTCAAAGCCGCTGACGGCTGGACATACTATCTGGCCAAAGAAGCAATGGCCAACACACTCATCGGCAAAGACCACGAAATCGTCGCCGAGATGAAGGGCGAGGATTTGCTGGGCTGGGAATACACTGGCCCCTTCGATGAACTGTCGGCGGTAAAAGATGCGTTCGCCGAGGCAAGCGAACCGGATGGTTCGCCCTATAACCACCGCGTTATCGGCTGGAAGGACGTGGGCGCGGAAGAAGGGACAGGTATCGTCCACATCGCCCCTGGCTGCGGCGCGGAGGACTTCCAACTGAGCAAGGAACACGATCTGCCGGTCATCGCCCCGCTGAATGAGGATGGAATTTACCTTGAAAACTTCGATTGGCTCACTGGCCGTTCCGCCCACAACGTCGCCCAAGATATCTTCGAAAACCTGAACGAGAAAGGCGTCTACTACCGCAAACAACGCTACAGCCACCGCTACCCCCACTGCTGGCGCTGCGGTGAAGAACTCGTCTACCGGCTCGTGGACGAATGGTTCATCAACATGGGCGACCTGTACGACAAGCCGCGTGAAGCAGTCACCGCCGAGGAAAAAGCGCGCAGTTTCCGCTACCAAATTATGGATTCGGTCGATCAGGCCAACTGGTATCCCAGCTTCGGCTTCGACCGCGAGATGGATTGGCTGCGCAACATGCACGACTGGATGATCAGCAAAAAGCGCTACTACGGCCTGGCCCTACCCATCTACGAATGCGGCGAATGCGGCCATTTCCACGTCGTCGGTAGCAAGGAAGAGCTGCAAGAACGCGCTGTGGAAGGCTGGGACGAATTCGAAGGCCACACGCCGCACCGCCCCTACATCGACGCCGTCAAAATCGCCTGCCCCAACTGCGGCAGCAAAGTCGAGCGCATCAAGGACGTAGGCAATCCCTGGCTGGACGCCGGCATCGTCGGTATCAGCACAACTCATTACAGCACCGACCCCGACTACTGGCAAAAATGGTATCCGGCGGACTGGATCAGTGAAAGTTTCCCCGGCCAGTTCCGCAACTGGTTCTACAGTCTGTTGGCCCAAAGCACACTTATGGCCAAGGGTGTCGGACCCTTCAAAAACTTGTTTGGGTACGCCACGCTGCTGGCTGAAGACGGCCGTGAAATGCACAAATCGTGGGGAAATTCCATCGAGTTTAACGACGCCGCCGACAAGATGGGCGCGGACACGATGCGCTGGCTGTACGCCAGTTGTAAACCGGAGCAAAATTTACTCTTCGGCTACGGCCGTGGCGATGAGACGCGCCGCCGCTTTCTCATCCCGTTGTGGAACGTGTATTCGTTCTTTGTCACTTATGCCAATTTAGATGGTTGGAAACCGGAGATTGGAGACCCGAGATTAGAGACTAAGCAATCTCCAGTCTCCAATCTCCAATCTCCCCACCAGGGGCACGCCGAGTTGGATCGCTGGGTGAAAGAGCGGGTGAAAGAAACGGCCGTACTCGTCCGCGCCGCCCTTGATGTTTACGACGCCGAAAAAGCCACCCAACATCTGGAGAGCCTGCTTGACGATGTCTCCAACTGGTACGTGCGCCGTTCGCGCCGCCGCTTCTGGAAAAGCGAAGCCGACGCTGACAAAAACGCTGCCTACGCCACCCTGTACAGCGTCCTGGTCGATTTCATCAAGCTGCTGGCCCCCTTCATCCCCTTCACCACTGAGGAGATGTTCCAAAATCTGGTGTGCGCAGTGGATGAATCGGCCCCGACCAGCGTTCATCACACGTTGTATCCATCCGCCACAGCCGACGAACTGGACCGCCCGCTGCTCAGCAAAATGCGGCTGGCCATCACCACCGCCGGTCTGGGCCGTTCTGCCCGCGGCGCGGCCGACATCAAACTGCGCCAGCCGCTGGCCAAAGCCCGCGTCAACGTGGCCACCCAGCAGGAACAACAGGATTTGGTCGAAATGGTCGACGTTCTGCGCGAGGAGATCAACGTCAAGGAAATCGAAGTCGTCTCCGAAGTGGGCGAACTGGTCAATTACAAACTCATGCCCAACAACCGGACGCTAGGCCCCAAGTTTGGTAAGCAGTTCCCCAAAGTGCGCCAGGCTTTGCTGGCCCTCGATCCGGCCCAGGCCGCCCGCATCTTGCAATCCGGTGAAGTATTGACCGTTACCGTGGACGGCGAACCTATTGCCTTGACCGATGAGGACGTGCTGGTGCAAACCGAATCGCGCGGTGGGCTGGCGGTGGCCAGCGACAAAGGCGTAACGGTGGCTGTAGATACCGAGTTAACGCCGGCGCTGGTCCAGGAAGGCTACGCCCGCGACCTGGTACGCGCCATCAACAACATGCGTAAGGATGCCGGCCTGGAGATCTCTGATCGGATAGACCTCGCCTACACCGCCGAAGCTGATGTTGCTGCGGCCCTGGTTAATTTTGCCGATTATGTCAAGCAGGAAACATTAACTTTAATGTTGACCGATGGTGATCTCGGCGACACAACCTATGAAGAAACCGTAACGGTTGGCGACCAACCCGTCACCCTGGCCTTACGCAAAGCGGAGTAAATACTCGGCAGTGCCAGGCATGGGGTGAATGTAGTTTGATAACCAGTGACCGCACACCCCGTGCCTGGCACTTAGAAACCGTGTAAAATCGCCTCAAGTTATAGTGAGGTGATTCTTATGCACCGATATACAATTATTCTGTTATTGATTTTAAGCCTTGTGTTTGGCGGTCTAAGCGTCTGGGCACAAGGAACACCATCTGATCCCCAGGCATCGGACGCGCCGATCATCGTCAAAAATCCACCATCGCAAATGATCACGGGGGGCGAGGAATGGCAGTCGGTAGATTTGGAACCGGCGGCGCCGCTTAATTTTGACACGCCAATGGCCATTGATGCTGCCAGCAACAGTTGCAGTACGGCAACCACGCTGCCCATTCCCGGTGGCGACCTGTCAACTATCACCAGTTTTACGCAAGACTCCGACGACCCAGTTTTAAGCTGCATGTGGGGCACGCCAACCAGCAGCACCGGCTACCGCACGGCCTGGTACAAGTTTACAGCGGCTTCGTCGGGTAATATTTCCATTGACACCTTTGGCAGCAGCTACGATACCGTTCTGGCCATTTGGAAAGACGTTTCACCAGACGGCATTCTTGATCCTTGTACTGATGTCGCGACTTATTTACAAGCTGTCTCCTGCCAGGATGACAGCCGCGGCCTCACTTCTAATACGACAATCAGTGTCCGCAAAGGCGAAACGTATTATATCGAAGTGGCTGATTGGGAAGCGGCCGCACCCTCGCCAAAATCGGTTCAAATTACAGCCCTGCAAATGCCGTTCGATTCTAATTGGACGTTGGAAACCTCAATGTCAACTTCACTGAGCCGCCACGCAACGGCCGTTGCCGGCAGCAATATTTACGTCATTGGTGGGCAAATAAGCCAGCTAGGCACAGTGAATATCACTCCGAATTTATGGCATTACAACACAGTCACAAATCAGTGGACATCAGAAAATGCGCTACCGGATATGCCGGGATCAGGTTATTCCAACACCACAGCCGCTTATGTAGACGGCCCGAATGACAACGGCCGTATCTATCTCCCCTCCGGCTACGTAGGCGGCGCTTACAACATGACCCACTATGCCTACGACATCCAGGGCGGCTACTGGCAAACTCGCGCCTCCCTCACTACAGCCATCCCCGGAACACAGCCCTTTGCCTGGGCAACGGCCGTGGCCGATCCCAGCGTCTCCGGCTACTACCTCACCGGCGGGTTGGCCAGCACCGACCCCTTCGTTATCACGGCCACCGTCAAAAACGAGATGTACCTTTACCTTCCCGGCAGCGATACCTGGCTGCCGCGCACATCCATGAACAGCGCCCGTTATGCCCACACTGGAGCTTTGGTCAACGGCCGTGTCTGCGTTGCCGGCGGTATCAGCAATAACAACATCCTCCTGGTGGACGGCGAATGTTACACACAAGGCGTCGGCTGGGGCAACATCGCCGCCATGAACATCCCCCGCTACGCAGCAACGAGCGCGGTTGGACTGGACGGCCGTTGGTACATCATTGGCGGCATAGACGCCAACGGCAGCGCCGTCGCCGAAACCGAAGTGTACGATATGACCAGCAACACCTGGACCTTACTTCCAGTCGGCGATGATTTAGGCAATTCAGTTTCTCTGCCGGCAAGGGCCTGGCCGCGCGGCGGCACAGTGGGCAGCACCTTCTATGCCATCGGCGGCAACAACATGCCCGACCAGCAGCCTTTGCCCTTTGTTGAAAGCCTCTTCCTGCCCACCGATGAAATCTTGCTGCCAATCGTCATGTCCAACTTTGGCGACGCCAACCGGTCAGATGACAACTTCACCGAAGCCCGCCCCCTGGCTTTTAACGTGCCTCAATACCGCAATTTCAACAACAGCGCCGATTTCTTCGACGTTTATTATTTTGACTTGTCATCTCAGGCGATCGTAACGACCAATTTAACCCAGGTACCTTCCGACAGCGACTACAACATTGCTATCTATGATGCTAATAAATTATTATGGGGCAAAGGTGATAATCTTGTAGGCTCAAATGAATCGGTGAAATTAACCTTGAGTGCCGGTCGATATTACGTAATGGTAAAACGAGTATGGCCCTTTAACGAGCCTAATACGGCCAATTACCGCATTATTGTGGAAAAATAAAGATTGATGATTGAAGATTAATGGTGAAAAAACGCCTGACCTTCAATCATTAATCATCAATTTTTAGTAATCTATGACTACCCCCATCCACCTCCTCCATTTCGCCGACGCCCACATTGACATTGCCAATTACGGCCGTCACGATGCCGAGTCCGCCCTGCCCATCCGGGTGATGGATTTTTTGAGCGCGCTGGACCAGATTGTGGACACGGCCGTGTCCCAACCCGTCGATCTTGTCGTCTTCGCCGGGGACGCTTACAAAGACCGCAACCCCCAGCCCACCTTCCAGCGCGAATGGGGCCAACGCATGATGCGCCTCTCCCAGGCCGGTATTCCTACGATTTTACTCGTCGGCAACCACGATTTGTCGCCGGCCAGCGGCCGTGCCCACACGATGCACGAATTCAACACCCTCGCCGTTCCCCACATCCACGTCGCCGACAAAATCGGCATGTTAGGGCCGGACGACTTGGGCCTGCCGGTGCAGGTCATCACCGTGCCCTGGGTCTCGCGCAGCCGGATGCTGACCCGCGAGGAGATGGCCGGCAAAACGCTGGATGACGTGCTGACCCTGCTGGAAGACAAAATCACCGACGCCATTTTGCAGCTCATCGAAGACGCCGATCCTGACCTGCCGCTCATCCTCACCGCCCACGCCAGCGTCCAGGGCGCGGTTTTTGGCAGCGAACGGGCGGTGATGTTGGGGCATGAGTTGGTGTTAAGCGGCCGTATCGTCAACGACAAACGGCTCGATTACGTCGCTCTGGGCCACATCCACAAACACCAGGCACTCAACGCCGCTGGCAGCCATCCGCCCATCGTCTACCCCGGCTCCATCGAAAAAATTGATTTCGGTGAAGTGCGCGAAAAGAAGGGTTTCGTTCTGGCCCAGGTCAGCAAGGGCCAAACCGATTGGGAATTTGTCAAACTCAAAACGCGCCGCTTCCTAAATTTTGAAATTGACAATCTGGATGCAGATAAATTCATGGAAATGATTCTTAATAAGTTGCCGCAGCCAGAAGAAGTTGCCGGGGCCATCTGCCGCGTCCAGCTCAGCTACCCGCGCGATTGGGAGCCGCTGCTGGACGATAACGCCATCATGGAGCGATTCAAGGAGGCACTGAGTATCCAAATTCAGAAGTACCGGCACATGGAAAAACGGGCCAGATTAGGCGATACGGCCGCTGTCGAGTCCCTCTCCCCCACTGAACTGCTGGACACCTACTGGCAAACGATTGGACTGGAGACGGAGGAAACCGGCGCCATGCAAGAGTTAGCCGAAGAAGTTTTAAGGTCAGTTAACGACTAAAACGGGTATAAAATCGGCAAAGCAATCATCGTGGCGATAAACAAGAAAATCGTCAGCAGAAATCCCACCCGGGCATAATCAAAAAACTTATACCCCCCCCGGTCCAAAGACCAGAACGTTGGCCTTGTGCCCAACCGGCGTGAGGAAACTGGTCGCCGCGCCAATAACAACTGCCAATGTAAAAGTCAGATGGTTGACGCCCAGGCTTAGGGCCGTATCAATGGCAATGGGTACAACCAGAACCATCGCCGCCGCATTGGACATCGGTTGGGTGATGAGCGCCGCCAAGATGTAAATCCCGCCCAAAGCAGCAATCGGACCAAAGTCGCCCAGCGCGCCCAAGAGCAAATCGGCGATATAGCGGGCTGTTCCCGTCACCTCCATCGCTGTGCCCAGAGGCAGCATCCCGGCTACCAGAAAAACGGTGCGCCAATCAATGCTTTCATACGCTTCATCCATCGTCCATCGTCAGGCAGCCGGTCAGCACCATAGCCACACCGCCAATCACCATAGCCATTGAAATATGTAATCCGGCAAACAAGACCAACCCCACAACAAGAACCATCAATCCAACGGCAACAGGCATTTTCTGCCGCCGGCGCTGCGGCATGGGTACAGGCTCCAAAACCAGAAATTCGTTCCCTTCCTGAAGCGCTTGTAAACGATGGCGCGGTCCTTGCAGCAGCAGCGCATCGCCAAATCGAAGCCGGACATCGCGCAGCCGCTTGGTAATGACTCCTCCCTCACGGCGGATGGCCAGTACCGTAAAGCCAAACTGCTCGCGGAATTGAATGCTGTTCAAGGAGCGGCCCATCATATGCGAACGCGGAGCCAGGGTTGCTTCAACGATATGGGCATCATCTTCTTCGGTCTCAAGCTCGTCCAGGCCTTTATAGGATTCGGTTTCGATGGTCAGCCCCAAAGCATTTTTGGCTTTCATCAAATTTTGAGCCTCGCCCTGGACGACGAGTCGGTCGTTCGGTTGAATTTGGTTACGCGGGTCGGGTGTGGTGCTTACCTCGTCATGCCTGATGATGGAAAGAACTGTTAAGTCATAATCTGTGCCCAGGCGGGAATCGAGCAAACTTTGTCCGGCTAAACGGCCGTTCTCCAACACCCTGACCTCGCTGATATAGCCCCGAATGTGGCCAGTTGGCTGCTGTTCACCCGGTGCTTCCCGTACCGGCAGCAGATGGCGGCCAATCAGCGCCATATACACAATCCCTGTGCCAAAGACAACCAGACCGATAGGTGTAAAATCAAAAAAGCCAAATGTAGGCAGGCCCCTTTCGGCAACAATGCTGGTCGCTAAAATATTGGCCGGTGTGCCAATTAACGTCAATTTACCCCCAAGAAGCGAAGAAAAAGAAAGCGGGATGAGCAGTTTGGAAACCGGCACTTTGGTCTGACGGGATATGCTAACCACCGCCGGCATCAACATAGCCGTGGCGCCGACATTATTGATGAAGGCAGACATGATGCCACAGGTCAGCATGATAACCACGATGAGGCGCATTTCATTCGGCCCGGACAGCCGCAAAATGAACCGCCCCATGATATCCGGCCACGCCCGTCTTGAACATCCCGCCAGAAACGATGTACACAACCCACACGGTGATGACGGCCGGATTGGAAAAACCGGCAAAGGCTTCTTCCAGGCTAACTAAACCGGTGAGCGCAATTGTCAGCAAGACCAATAACGCAACAACATCAACACGTAATCTATCCGTACCAAACAGAATTAAAGCACCGGCTACTACGGTTAGGGTAAGGGCGATTTGAGAGGTCATTCTTGTTGTCCTTTGGACGCTAGAACGGCCAGTAAATCAGCAAAGTAAAATTGGGAGACATTGCAGAAAACGTTCGGCTTTGACTGCCCAATTCCCGAAGGTGAGGATTGTCATCAGTATAGAACATCTGCCCCAGATTTTCAACCACTTAAAATGCGCACGAACAAGTTGTCATTAAAATTTGCGGTGACACAGAGGGGCCTCCCAGGCCCCGGCTTCCCATTGTATCAATATAAGGTGGAACACTTCAGACTCTGAATTTAGAGTAGAATTCATGGGCGAAGAGGAACAACATTATGACACAAAAACATGCAGGCAAAATTAGTGAAAATGGCACAAACCCAACCAAACGGCCGGATCCCGAAGTGCTGCCCAAAGCCAAACGGCGCACATTTACGGCCGCTTACAAATTGTGGGTGCTGGAAGAAGCGGATAAATGCCGCCAACAACCGGGGCAAGTTGGAGCCATGCTGCGACGGGAAGGATTGTATTCATCCCACCTGACCACCTGGGGCCGACAACGGGAAGCGGGCCAGATGGATGGGCTGAAACCACGAAAACGGGGTCGCAGGCGTGATGAAGAAGCGGCCGAAATGAATCAATTACGACGGGAAAACCAGCGATTAACGCAGCAACTAGAGCAGGCCGAGTTAATTATTGAGGCTCAAAAAATTGGACTTTTGACATTGTGAATCGAACTCAATGAAGGTTGAGTCAATTCAAGTACCTTTATAACTGAATAATCGAGCCGATTGCCATAATTTTAGGGTGGTTTTGCCTCTTGTTGGCTCTTGACAACCACTTTTCTATGGGGCCGAGGAGGTAATTTTGTCCCCTTGCGTCTGCCAGATGAAATAAATCGGGGTTTGGGCGGTTTGGCTGGTGTCCCAATCTGGCGAATAATTCTACTAAAATCACGTTGTACCAACGTCGGTGACATCAACCCTTTTTTCATCGCTGGTAGATTGCGTTCCCAAGGGCGGGTCAAATTGCCAGCAACATGCCGCGCCATCCATAATTGAGCATAAGCCAGATGCACCAACTGCCACCACTTTTCCTCACGCACATCCTCCGGCGTTTGGAAACTGGCCAACAGCATTTTTTGTTTGCCAAAGCGGAAAAAGTGTTCCAGGTCATATCGTTGACCATACGCTTCGTAGATATCCTGGGCACTCAATTTATGGCGTCGCTTGCCAATAGCGAGAAGCCACATCGGTCGTTTGCAAGCCAACTGGCCTTCTTCATCATAACGCACAACCTGCACCAGCGTAAAAGGATACAAGTGCATTGGCAACCGTTTGGGTTTGCGCTTACCGGGCATCAGCATATTGTGCCACGCCTTAATCTCAACGCGGTACGCCTTACCCCGACGACTTTTCTCTATGACTGTCATTTCCTCATCAGGCTGATGCCAGGTTTCAAGGTCTTGTAAGGCGAATCGTTCACCATAACTCCGTGGACAACCCACAGACCGTTTTGTCTCATTGGGGTCGGGAACAAATTGTCGGTGCAAAACGCGTGTTCCGCGAAGGCGGGCGACCGTGACCAGATGGGGATGATAACGATTGGCATGTAAACAAGCGGGCTTGCTGTAACTGGTGTCCCCCACGTCCACGCAAAACCTCTTGCCAAAAGGCAGCTTGGGGTCTTTGAGCAGTGCATCAATTTGTCCGCTGCCTACCAACTCCTTGTCCTCATCCGTGGTCACACGACTGGTCATCAAGGGAATGACCCAACTAGGCGACATCCCTTCTTCTGCTTCTGGCAGCAAGACAGCGGTCGAAAATTGGTGTCCTATGGTGACAGGTTTGTTGCCTTTGATTGTGTTGGGTTGATAAACCATCCCCCGGTCAGCTAAAGTATGGGCAAACTGGCGCGGTTGCGGCGTCACATCTGTTCCCAATAACGAAAATGGCCGCTGTTGTGGCCGGGGCAGATAGGGAGCCAGCAAATGTGCTGTCGCCAGATCGTCCATTTCCATTTCGTTGATGGCTTTGAAGATAGTTGAGTAGCTGCGTCGAAAACAGGGCGTAAGGCTGTACTCAACCACGGAACGTGCATGCGGATTGCTACAGATAGCATCCACTAATTCCATCAAAGTATCGGCTCGATTGTTAAAGTTCTGGTAAAGTTGTTGTCGGAACTGCTCTAATTCGTTTGTGCATGTCTTGATCGTCATACACTAGGAATGGAGCAGTTTCATTTATTTTGCAAATTGCCTTATGTCAAATCTTTTGTCAAAAGTCCAATTCTTAAACTGCAGGAGAAATTTAACTGATCCTTTCAATGATTGACGTGATTAAGGTAGAGAATCGTTCGTTTTCTTGCCCTATAATATTGGGTTTGCTCCCGTATAATAAAAAGGTACTAAAGCCGATAAAACAAAACACCCCTCAACAGCTTTGAGAGGTCTATATCCTATATATATTTTTTACAGGCTCGTGCCCGATGGGGGTCAGCCGCTCACGTGTATATTTTTTATCCCGAAGCACATAGTTGGACAATTCTTCTCAAGTAAGCATTCATTTTCGTTCATTTTAACACCCACGAAGGCTGAAAAGCAAACGGCCGTTTCAGTATAAACCACCAGCTCCTCCCTCTTTAATCTCATACGATATATTCAATTATCTTTACAGCGTAATTGCCTCAACAAAGGCGCGGATGAATTAAATCGCCTTCATAGGCATTACCGTCTTTTTTCCGAGAGGATTTTACAGGTTACGTGTTTTTGCCCCACACGATTCACGTATAATGAGTTCCGTAGGCAAAACGATGGAGGCCGATTGCTGGTCACCGAACTGCTTTTGCATCATCAAAACCTGCATCGCGTAAGAAGCCATCCGTCGTTTAGGCACATCCACCGTCGTGAGACTGGGCCGGACCATCTCCGCCAGAGCAATATTATCAATGGATACAATTGCTATTTCTTGGGGAACTTTAACGTCATGATCATGCATGGCCGCAATGGCGCTGATGGCGCTTTCGTCGTTGGCCGCGAAAATCGCCGTCGGTCTCGGTTTTAAATTGAGGATCTCGACTGTTGCCTGATAGGCTGAAGAAAGCACCTGAGACGGATCAGGGGTAAAGACCAGGCTTTCGTCATAGGGGAGATTATAATCGGCTAATGTCTGCCGATACCCGGTAAGGCGGGCATCCTGAATAGCTAAAAAGGCGATCCGCTCGTGTCCCAATTGAATGAGATGTTCGACCGCCTGTCGTGCCGCCGCCGCCCGGTCAAAAATGACCGTCGGCCAATCTTTCAGAGGTTCCTCTAAACAAACCACATTGTCAATCCGCTCGGCTATCTGGTCCAAAATTTTCTGACTATCTGGATTAGTAGCGATCATGGTTGGCAGGATCAAAATCAAAGATGAAATTTCATCCCGGTGAATATTTTTGTTAAAGAAAACCGGGTCGGTTAAGGCATCGAAAAAACTAAAAAACCGGACCTCTTGTCCCAGGCGATGCACTTCATCGAACAGGCCGGCGATGATCGTATTGTAATACGGCCGATCCAACACATTGTAACTATGTCCCCCGGCGATGATGCCTAAAGATTCTCTGGCCGGTGAATCGCCCAGTTTCAGGCGTTGGGCGTGTTTGTTCGGCCGGTAGCCCAATTCGTCTATGGCCGCCAGCACGCGCTCACGCGTCTCTGGAGCAACCTCACGCGGGCCATTGTTGATCACATACGAGACAACCCCACGAGACACACCGGCTCGCTCAGCCACATCTTTTTGGGTAATGCCCCTGTTTTTTGACATCCGTTGTTACCTTTCTTTAAGACGATCGTATGTAATTCTAACCCCCTCTACTGAAGTTGCCGACCTTCAATGTCTGGAGGAGAAATAATTTCCAAAGATACCGATGCGCTGGGCAGCCCTGGTGTATGTGCTCGAACAGTGATGGTGCCGGGTTGATGACACGCTTTAATATACAAGGCCGCCTGGCCACCGATGAGCGGGAAAGGATTTTCCCCGATCAGATCGGCCTCTCCATCCAACACAATAGTCACAACTTGGGTGGCATACGGCAAGGGGTTGCTAAACTCATCAGTGATGCGGCAGATGAGCCGGGTCATGTCAGCGCCGTCGGCGTGGAGTTGGCCGGTATCGGTGGCCAGCGCCAATTTTTTGGGAAGCCGGTTGCTGGCGATCCATTGTTCGGCGACTGGCTTGCCCTGAAGAAATCCCACCAGATGCAAATCGTAAAACTCGGATTGCCCCCAGGCACCGTAGGCATCTAACCCACCAATGGTAAACGGAGGATGGGCCAGATAGGGATAATGATCGAAATCGGGTTGGAACCGGCCCACGCACAGTTCGCCAATGATGATTTCAATTTCCTCGCAGTTGCTAAAAACGGTCAGTGGATTATTGCCCCCGCCATTACGGTCGCCCATCGTCCAATGGGTGGCCGCCTTGAGGACAACTCGCTTTGCAGGCGCTTGCTGGCTTTGGTAGAGATAGGCCGCCCATTTGGGCAGCCGGAAAATATCCATTACGCCATGATAGCAAATCCGGTCGCCTGACCCGAACTCCATGTGGGTGGCGTAGTCGAAGGCGCACCAGCCAATCGCTCCGGCAATTCTCTCATTTCCCAACTGCAAATTGTGGATTTTGGCATGTAAGAGCGCATGGTCGATCAAACGTTCTTCGTGGTCCCAGGTTTTGGTCGGGAACATATGCCCGGCAAACTCAGTAATCAGGTGCGGTTGTTCGGTGGGCGTTCTGACGTCATTGGAAAAGTCGTTGTGTGTATAAACATCCTCTAAAAAGGAGCTGCCTATAAAATCGCGTACGCCTCCCGTTTGCCGGGTGGGGTCTAGCTTATGTGCCAGGGTGTTGGTACGGCCGTAAAAATCATCGTTGTCGCCCGACTCATTCACCCGTACTCCCCATAAAATCACAGATGGATGATTACGGTCGCGTTCAATCATGGTTTCTAATTCGACCAGGCAGATCGCCTGCCATTTTTCATCGCCGACATACTGCCAGCCAGTGATCTCTTCAAAAACCAGCAGGCCGATCTCGTCACAGCGATCCAGAAAATGGGGTGATTGGGGGTAATGAGAGGTGCGCACGATATTGCAGGCCAGCTCATATTTGAGAATATCCGCATCCTGGTGCTGCAATCGAGCAGGAGCGGCCGCACCGATATAAGGATAGGTCTGATGGCGATTAAGACCGAACAGGTTTATGCGCTCTCCGTTAAGATAAAATCCGCCATCCGGACGAAATTCCACCTGCCGAAAGCCAAAGCGGGAAGACGAAGTGTCAAGGATCTCTTGATTATCAATCAGCGAAACATTCAGCAAGTACAGGGTTGGCGTTTCAATCGACCAGAGGGCTACTTCAGGCAGGGTTTCAAATTCCAGGCGTGCCGTTTGATGCTCAACCGGCCACCGGATCGAAGCAACTTCATTGCCCGCCGCATCTATCACAACCGCTTCCAGGCTTAAACCTTGCTTGAAGTGGTTCAAACGAACATCGCCAATGAGCCGGGGATTTTCTACCACGTTCAGTGTTTGAATGAAGATGTTTTCGATATGGATCGGGTGAACGATCCGGAGGT
>JBNKZT010000112.1:0-16531 GCA_050301775.1 Promineifilaceae bacterium (SeqCode) | reverse complement strand
CGTTAGGCCATTCGTTTGTGCCGCCGGGCATCCATGCTGGCGGGCTGCGTTATCATGGGATGGCGCCCAGCGTCAGCGCCCTGGTGGAGAGCGGCCACGTGGAAGCGCGGGCTGTGCATCAATTGGCCACTTTTGAAGCAGCCGTACAGTTTTCGCAGACGGAAGGTATCATGCCGGCCCCGGAATCAGCCCATGCTGTTCGGGCAGCGATTGATGAAGCACTGAAGTGCAAAGAAACAGGTGAGAAGAAGGTGATTGCCTTTAACTTGTCTGGACATGGGCACTTTGACATGAGCGCGTACGAAGCCTACATGAAAGGTGGTCTCCAGGATTATGATTATCCGCAGCGGGCGATTGAAGAAGCGATGAAAGATTTGCCGGAAATCGCGTTGTAAGTAATAAAAATATCATGCGTCATATGTCATGCGTCACAATTGGCGCTGACGTATGACGTATGACGCAGGATTTATTATGAGAAATGTTTACACACCAACTTTAGCTGATTTTCGTGAACTGGCGGCGGGGCCGGCCAATTTGATTCCTGTTTATCGGGAGTTTGCGGCGGATTTGGAGACGCCGGTGTCGGTGTATCTCAAGCTGATGGATGAGATGGGGGCGTCGTTTTTGCTGGAATCGGTGGAAGGCGGGGAGCAGGTGGGACGCTACTCCTTTGTGGGTGTGAATCCGCGGGGGATGATTTCGCTAAACGGCCGTTCCCTCACCGACAGCCGGGAAAGTGGCAGCGAAACCCGTGATCTGGCCGATGGGGAAGACATCCTTGACGTGCTAAAAGCAGAATTGGGCCGGTTCACGCCCGCTGAACTGCCGGGCTTGCCCCGTTTTGTCGGCGGCGCAGTGGGCTACCAGGGATACGATGTGGTGCGCTTTTTTGAGAAATTGCCGGAAACGGCCGTACCCGTTCTCGACATTCCCGATGCTATTTTCCTTCTGGCAGACACGCTGGTTGTGTTTGACCACGCCCGACACCGGCTGCTGATTTTGGCCAATGCCCGGGTGAATGGGGACGTGGGCGACGGGGACGTCGCTGCGGCGTATGTCGAGGCGATTCAGGGGATTGAGCGGGTGAGTGAGAAGTTGTTACGGCCGTTACCGGCCGTGCCCAGCCGCCGCTATGGGGCTGGGCAGCCGGTCAACACGCTCAGCGCCAACATGGAGCAGTCCCGCTACGAAGAAATCGTCGCCGAAGCCAAAGAGCACATCGCTGCCGGTGACATTTTCCAGGTCGTGTTGAGCCAACGCTTCAGCCGCCAGACCAGCGCCCACCCGTTCGCCATCTACCGTTCGCTGCGGATGCTCAATCCATCGCCCTACATGTTCTACTTCAACTTTGGCGAGTTAGATTTGCAGGTCATTGGCGCGTCGCCGGAAATGCACGTGCGGTTGGAAGATGGCGTGGCCAGCGTGCGCCCCATCGCCGGCACCCGTTGGCGCGGCCAAACTCCCGCCGAAGATGCGGCGCTGGCCGAAGATTTGTTGGCCGATCCCAAAGAGCGGGCCGAGCATGTGATGCTGGTCGATTTGGGCCGCAACGATATTGGCCGGGTCAGCGAATACGGTACGGTCAACGTGCGCGACTTGATGATCGTGGAAAAGTACAGTCATGTTATGCACATCGTCAGCCATGTTGAAGGGCAAATCAAACCGGACATGGACGCCTTTGACCTGATGCGGGCCACCTTCCCGGCAGGCACGGTCAGCGGCGCGCCCAAAGTGCGGGCGATGGAAATCATCGAAGAACTGGAAGGACAGCGGCGCGGTTTGTACGCCGGTGCAGTCGGCTACTTTAGCTATGATGGCAGCATGGACACCTGCATCGCCATCCGCACGATGGTCATGCAAGGCGATACGATTCATGTCCAGGCCGGCGCCGGTATCGTCGCCGACAGCGATCCGTCCAGTGAGTATCGGGAGTGCGTTAACAAGGCGAAGGCACTGCTGGTGGCGGTGGATCGGGCGGAACAAGGAACACTTTGAAGACAACAGCGGATGTAGAAAAGAACGGATTAATCATGTTTTATCCGTTTCTTTCCCAATCCGTTGTAGTCTCAAGAGAGAACAATTATGACTACAAAAAAAATCGTTTTTAGCGGCATTCAACCAACAGGAAATACACATTTAGGTAACTACCTGGGTGCAATCAAAAATTGGGTGGCCAAACAGGATGAGAAAATCAACTATTTTTGTGTGGTTGATTTGCACAGCCTGACTGTTCCCCAGGACCCGGAGCAGCTTCGCTATGAGACGCGGGCGATGGCGGCCATGTTGTTTGCCGCCGGGATTGATCCGGAGAAATGTACAGTTTTTATCCAGAGCCACGTAACGGCCCACGCCGAAGGCTGCTGGCTGCTCAACTGCGTCACGCCGTTGGGTTGGTTACAGCGGATGACGCAGTACAAGGATAAGGCGGCCAAACAGGAGAGCGTCCTGACCGGTTTGCTTGATTACCCGGTGCTGATGGCCGGCGACATCATTTTTTACGACGCCGACGAAGTGCCGGTGGGTGAAGACCAAAAGCAGCACGTCGAGCTGGCGCGGGATATTGCTCAACGCTTCAACAGCCTGTATGAACAGGAATTCTTCGTCGTGCCGCAGCCGGTTATCCCCGAGGTGGGCGCGCGGGTGATGGGATTGGACGACCCGACGAACAAAATGTCCAAGAGCCTGGCCGATAAGCGCGGTCACGCCATCCGCATTTTGGATGACCCGAAGGAAATCATGCGCTCGTTTAAGCGGGCGGTGACGGATTCGGGTAATGAGATTGTATTTTCGAATGCGCCGGAAAAGGCCGGTGTGAATAATCTGCTGGGCATTTATAAAGCGGTGACAGGCAAGAATGAGGTCGAAGTGCTGGCTGATTTTGCCGATGCGCGCGGCTACGGTGACCTTAAAAAGGGCGTGGCCGAGGTGGTGATTGAGGCCTTGACGCCGATTCGGGAACGGCATGAATACCTGATGCAGGACCCGGCTGAGTTGGATCGGCTGCTGGCGCGGGGTGCGGAACACGCCCGTTCTATCTCGACGCCTAAAGTGGACGAGATGAAACGAATCATGGGTCTGGCATTGGCTGGTTAGTGGCCGTCCGCAAATAAGTTAGCGGAATTGTACGGACGGCTTGGAGTAAGCGGCCTTCCAAAAGGGGAGGTTATTGTTGGACGGTTACTCAGTGGCCTATCGGAGTATAAACATCGAATTGCGGGCGATGTTGTCGGCTACAATGTACGGATGTCTATTGAAGTTCGACAATTTTAGTTTGATGTGAGGTGAATATGTTTAAGCAGTTTGTTTTGTTTATGAGTTTGATTTTGCTGGTGACGGCTTGTGGTGGTGCGGCAACGGCCGTTCCCACAGCCACGTTATTGCCCCAACCATCGCAGGAAGCGGTGGTCGTTGTCTCTCCCAGCTCTATCCCGCCTACGGTAACATTGGAACTGGAAACGGCCGTGCCGACGGCAACAACCGAGGCAACGGCTACCACGATGCCCACAGCCGAAGTAACCGCTACGGCCGTACCGACCGCAGCGCCAACGGCAACAGCAGCGCCGCAACCGGTGCTGGCAACTGAACCGATCACGGTGACGCTGACCGCAGGCGAACCGGCCATTTTTACGTTTGATGGGACACGGTTTGAGCCGTGGTTGTTTTTTGTGGAAGCGAGTAAGGGTTTGGATACGGCCGTTGCCGTTTACCCTGGCTCTGTCAATGAAGAGACCGACCTGACCACGCTGACAGCCGAGGCAGCGGCCGATTTCACCGACTCAGGCCTGCCGGAACTGGTCGTCTTTACGCCGGACAGCGATGGCGAGTTTAGTCTGGTGGTGACGGGAGTGGGAGAGGGAACGGCCGTCATCCATGCCATCGACAGCCGGACAGCCACATCAACTGCCACGTTGACGGCGGGAGAGGTGAAACAAAGCGCTTCCTTCGCCAAAGATACTCCGGCGACGTACATCTTCGTAGTGCCGGTCGGTCAGGTCGATCTTGCCCTACGCGCCGTTTCCGCGGATGGGGAGCAAATTGCCGAAGCCAACTTTGGCGGACCAGGCTCAGCCGAAGCGCTGTTTGTTTTGCCGCCGCAATCCGCCGGCTTCAACTTTGAGATTTCTGAAGTTAACGGCGCGCCAGCCGAATATTATCTGTTCATCGGCAGCGGTGTATCACCTGAAGCAGATGGATAAAAGAGGTTAAAGATGCTCGTTGTAATCGATAACTACGACTCCTTCACTTACAACCTCGTCCAATACCTGGGCGAACTGGGCGCGGACATCCGCGTTTTCCGCAACGACCAGGTGACACTGGACGAAATCAAGGCCCTCAATCCCGACCAGATCGTCATTAGTCCGGGACCGGGCGATCCGGGCGACGGCGGCATTTCCAACGACGTGCTGCGCGAATTTGGGCCGACGACGCCGATATTGGGCGTTTGCCTGGGCCACCAGTGCATCGGCGAGGTGTACGGCGGACAGATAACACGTGCGCCGCGGCTGATGCACGGCAAAACGTCCCGCGTTTACCACAATGGCAAAGGCGTCTTTTCCGGCGTGCCCAGCCCGTTCCAGGCGACGCGCTACCATTCGCTCATCGTTGAAGAACCAATCCCCGACTGCCTGGAAGTGACCGCCTTTACCCGTGACGGCGAGGTTATGGGTGTCAAACACAAAGATTATCCGACCGTGGGCGTTCAGTTCCACCCGGAAAGCATCCTTACCGAGCACGGCAAGCGGATTTTGCAGAATTTCCTAGAGGGACGATGAGAAAGATTTACGATTGGGGATGTATAAACTACAATCATCAATTGTAAATCCAAAATCGTAAATTTAGAGGTAAAAAAATGACCAATTCTCACGGCTTCAAACTATTGAAAGAGCAGGAAATTCCTGAATTAAATGCAACAGCGCGGCTTTACCGGCACGTAAAAACGGGGGCTGAACTGCTTTCGTTGGAAAATGATGACGAGAATAAAGTGTTCGACATCACCTTCCGCACACCACCAGAGGATTCAACCGGTATTGCCCATATCATGGAGCACTGCGTGTTGGGTGGTTCGCGTAAGTACCGAGTGAAAGAGCCGTTTGTGGAATTGATCAAAGGATCGCTGTATACCTTTGTCAACGCTTTTACCGCGTCTGATTGGACGACGTATCCGGTCGCCAGCACTAATCTGCAAGATTTTTACAATTTGGTCGACGTGTATCTGGATGCGGTGTTTTACCCGCTGATTACGCCCAATCATCTGGCGCAGGAAGGGTGGCATTATGAACTGGAAAATCTGGCTGATCCGTTGATTTTTAAGGGCGTCGTGTTTAACGAGATGAAGGGCGCTTATTCGTCGCCGGACAACGTGTTTGCCCGATACAATCAGCAGTCGCTCTTTCCCGACAACGCTTACGGGCATGATTCTGGCGGTGATCCGACGGCCATCCCTGATTTGACGTATGAACAGTTTAAAAAATTCCACGACACGCTGTATCATCCATCCAATGCGCGGATTTTCTTTTATGGCGATGATGATCCTGAAGAACGGCTGCGGTTGATGGATGAATGGCTGCGTGATTTCGACCGGATTGAAGTGGAGTCATTGGTTCCGCTGCAAGCGCGTTTTAGCCAACCGCAGCGCGTGACTCAGCCGTACAGCGTTGATGGGAATGTGGCTGAGGCCAAAGGATTTGTCCAGCTCAATTGGATGCTGCCGGAAAATACTGATCCGGCGTTGACAATGGCGCTGGAAATCTTGTCCTATGCGCTGGTGAGTACGCCGGCGTCGCCGCTGCGTAAGGCGTTGATTGATTCTGGTTTGGGTGAGGATATGACCGGCGGCGGGTTTTCCTCACGATTGCGACAAAATACGTTTGGCGTGGGGCTGAAGGGGATCGCTGTTGAGGATGCCGACAAGGTGGAGACATTGATTTTGCGGACGCTGACCGGGTTGGCTCAGGATGGATTAGAGCCGGATATGGTGGAAGCGGCCGTTAACACTATCGAGTTCAGTTTGCGCGAAAATAACACGGGTAACTTTCCGCGTGGGCTAAGCCTGGCTATCCGGGCATTGGACACCTGGTTGTACGATCGTGATCCGTTGGAACCATTGGCGTTTGAGGGGCCGTTAACTGCCGTTAAAACCAATCTAACCAACAATCCAACCTACCTGCAGGATTTAATTCGCCAACATCTGCTCGACAACCCGCATCGCAGCACCGTCATTCTGGAACCGGACGCCGAACTGGCCCAGCGAGTGGAAGCAGCCGAAAAAGCGCGGCTGGCCGAAGTCAAAGCCGGGCTGAGCGAAGCCGAACTACTGGCTATCATCGACGAGACCCGCGAACTCAAACGGCTGCAAGAGACGCCGGACACGCCGGAAGTGCTGGCCACCATCCCCCGGCTGACCCTGGCCGACCTGGACAAAGAAAACAAACCCATTCCACTGGCGGTGGCTGATTTGAACGGCAGTCCGCTGCTGTACCACGATTTGTTTACCAACGGCATCGTCTATCTCGATTTGGGTTTTGATTTGCACACGCTGCCGGCCAACCTGCTGCCCTATGTCAAGCTGTTTGGTCGGGCGCTGGTGGAAATCGGCACGGAGAAAGAAGATTTTGTTAAGCTGTCGCAGCGGATTGGGCGCAAGACGGGCGGTATCTGGCCCGGTTCGTTTACTTCGACGATGGAAAACGGCCGTTCCGCCGCCACCCGCCTTTTCCTGCGTGGCAAAGCCACAATGGACCAGGCCCAGGACATGCTGGACATCATGCGCGACGTCCTGTTGACGGTCAAGCTGGACAACCGGGAACGCTTCCGCCAGATGGTGCTGGAAGCCAAAGCGGGCAAGGAAGCCAGCCTGACGCCGTCGGGCCACATCGTCACCAACACCCGGTTACGCTCGCACTTTACCGAAGCCGACTGGGTCAGCGAGCAAATCGGCGGCATCGAATACCTCTTTTTCCTGCGCCAACTGGCCGAGGCCGTCGAGAACGATTGGCCGTCGGTTTTGGCCAAACTGGAAGAGGTGCACCGCTTGCTGGTGAACCGCCACAGTCTGGTGGTGAATGTGACGCTGGACGAGGAGAATTACGGCCGTTTCCTGCCCATACTCAGTGATTTTGTAACGGCCGTGCCCGCCAATCCGCTCCAACTCAACGACTGGTCCCCCGCCCTCAGCCGCAGCAACGAAGGGTTGACTATCCCGGCCCAGGTTAACTACGTCGGCAAAGGGGCCAATTTGTACGATTTGGGCTACAAGCTGCACGGATCCGTTTCCGTCATCGGCAAATACCTGGGCACGACCTATTTGTGGGAGAAAATCCGGGTCCAGGGCGGCGCTTACGGTGGATTCAGCACATTCGACCGCTTCTCCGGCGTATGGAGCTACCTCTCCTACCGCGACCCCAACCTGCTGGGCACGCTGGCCAATTACGATGGCACGGCCGTTTTCCTGCGCAATCTTGATTTGAGCCAGGACGAACTGACCAAAAGCATCATCGGCGCGATTGGGGCCATCGATTCCTACCAACTGCCCGACGCCAAAGGTTATACCTCAATGTCCCGTCACCTGATTGGCGAGAGCGACGCCCAGCGGCAGCAGTACCGCGATGAGGTGCTGGCCACGACAACGGCCGATTTCAAAGCGTTTGGTGAGGTGCTGGCCCAGGTAAACGACGCGGCAACGGTTGTCGTCCTCGGTTCGGCCGACGCCATCATGAAGGCCAATGAGGGCCAAAATGATTGGTTGGATGTGAAGAAAGTGATGTAAGTTGGCCTGTTTCGGGAATTGGATTTCCCGAAACTTTTAGTCAGTCAGGTAGAACTAAAACCATTTGGATATATTTGAAAGATGAAGCTGTATGGCAAACTACGCGAGTTTGTAGAGAGAAAGGATTGGACTCTTAAGATTAGACTATTGGGTTATCCATGTATCTATGGTGAACACCGGGGTTACCAATTCAAGTTTCATTTTGGTGCTCATAAAGGGTTTTTCTTGACACACCGATTGTGTAATGTTTTAACAATGCCTGTTCAAAACCCAATGTATGTCGATCTTAAGTTGCAAGGAGGGGCATTGGCAAGCTTAGCAAGCCTTGCCAGGTCTCCAGGTTTGCAAACAGGCGACAAAATTTTTGACCAACAATTTATTTTGAACGGCAAGCCAAAGGAATACATCATAAAGTTATTTGAAAATGATGATATTCGCCGAGGTTTTAAAAAGGCACAATTAAGGCTGGGCAAATTTTCAATCAAAGTTAAGCAACAGAATATGATTTGTGAGACTACTTCACTTGCTGGATATTCGGAAAAAAGCATTATGGAAATCCTGGATGTCGTGAGTGATTTGGCGGATGCGATAAAGAAATTGTAAGGAATATGATATATGCCCTTGAAATCAGCGACCGCGGCGGTGATAAACGGCCGTACCCCCTCATCATCTTCACCTAATCAAAAAAGTTATGTAATTAGGAGCTAAAAATGTCATTTTCCAGTCGCAAAGTTTTGTTGATTGTTTTGATTGGTTTATTCCTTGTCGCTTGTAGCAGCGAACCGGAAGTGGACGTTGATGCCACAGTCGCTGCCGCATTGAGCGCTACCCAAACGGCTGCCCCCACAGCAACTGCCGTGCCACCCACCGACACGCCCATTCCGACCGATACACCCACGCCGATGCCTACGGAAACGGCCGTGCCCACCGACACCCCGATCCCAACTGACACCCCGGAACTGACCGCAACCGCTGCACCCGAGTCGGGCATCATTGAAACACCGCTTGAATCAGGCGATGTTCTGTATGAAATAATCGATGGCGGATTTTCTTTCACGCTCCCGCCTGAATGGATTGTAGTGGATTTGGAAGCAGGAAACTTAGCCGAAGCGATAAGCGCGGTCGGTGAACAAAACGAGTCACTATCCTTCCTTTCATCTGACTATATGCAAGCATTGATCGCCTCCGGCATGAAGTTTTACGCGATAAACAGCGATCCGGAGTCATTGAATTCCGGCAATCCTTTTGTCATCAACGTCATAACCGAGGAACTGCCATTTGAATTAACCGCCAGCAAGTACGCGGCTATCGCTGTTGGCCAGTTGGAGCAAGTTTTTGATTTGCAAAGCCCAATTGAGGAAACGTCAATCATGATGGACGGGGGAGAGAGTGCAAGATTAGCTTATACAGCTCAAATCGTTAACGTAATGGGGATCCCGATTGACGTAGTGAATACCCAATACATTGTGATTCACGAGGGCTATTCCTACATTGTTTCTGTGAGTGTGTTGGCCGATTATGCTGATCAATACCTGGAACCGGCGCGAGCGGCAGCGGAAACCTTCCAATTTTTAGATTAAGGAGAGATTGTATGCCCCTAAAATCAGCAATTGCTGCGGTGATAAACGGCCGTAACCTGACATTCGACGAAGCCGAAGCCGCGATGGACATCATCATGAACGGCGAAGCTACCCCGGCCCAAATCGGCAGCTACCTCACCGCGCTGCGAATGAAGGGCGAGACCGTTGACGAAATTGCCGGCAGTGCCCGCTCCATGCGCAATCACGTCGTGGCTGTGCCGGTGGATGCGGCGGCCTACGGCAACATGCTCGTCGATACCTGCGGCACCGGCGGCGACGGTAAACACACCTTCAACATCTCGACAACGGCCGCTTTTGTCGTTGCCGGGCACGGCGTGAAAGTGGCCAAACACGGCAATCGGGCCGCCAGCAGCAAAAGCGGCTCGGCCGATGTGTTGATGGCGCTGGGCGGCAATCTGGATTTAAGCGCCGAACAGGTGGCCGAATGCGTCGAGGACGTGGGCATCGGCTTTTTGTACGCCATCAACCACCATCCGGCGATGCGCTACGCCATCGGCCCGCGCCGCGAAATCGGCCAGCGCACCATTTTCAACGTGCTTGGCCCGCTTACCAATCCGGCCGGGGCCACCCACCAGCTCATCGGCGTCTACGACCCGGTGCTGACCGAGCCGCTGGCGCGCGTGTTGGGTGCGCTGGGCAGCAAAGCCGCCTTCGTCGTCCACGGAGCCGGTGGCCTGGATGAATTGTCCACCACCGGCGTCAATCGCGTCAGCCGCCTGGAAAAAGATGGCACAGTCACAACCTATGACTTCGATCCGGCCGAATTGGGGCTGGCGCGGGCCAAAATGGAAGATTTTGCCGGTGGCCTGCCGGAAGAAAACGCCCAAATTACGCACGACATCCTCAGCGGCAAAGACAAAGGGCCGCGCCGTGACATCGTTTTGCTCAATGCCGCCGCTGCGCTGAGTGTTGATGACAATGATTTCCCCTCTGGTCTGGCCGAGGCCCGCGAATCGATTGACAGCGGCGCGGCGCTAGGTGTGCTGAATGCCTGGATTGAGAAGACGAACAGTTATAGCTAGAGCAAGAGCTAGAGGAAAAGTTATTGAAAAAGATTCTGCGAATTGGTCTGGTTGTTTTGTTGTTAGCGGTTTTGGCCGTTTACTTGTATCCGACGCCGCAGAAGTCGTTTTCTGAGTTGTATGAGCGGGTGGATGAGGTTACGGCCGTTTCCCTCCAATCCTTCCGCCAATCCCATCCTCCTCAACAAATCGAGGTGGACGGCCGTACCTGGGAATACATCCACTTTGGTCAGGGCGAGCAGACTGTTTTGTTCCTGCACGGCATGACCGGCGCATACGACATCTGGTGGCAGGTGATGGAAAATGTGGCCGACGATTACCAGGTGATTTCCGTCACTTACCCGCCGGTGGACAGCCTGGACGGGATGGCCCAGGGCATCCTGGCCATTTTGCAGAAAGAAGAAGTGAAGCTGGTGCATCTGGTGGGCAGCTCGTTGGGCGGCTATTTTGCCCAATATTTGGTGGCCGCGTACCCGGAGATGGTGGTCGAACGGCTGTTGTTCGCAACGGCCGTGTTCGCCAACACCTTCCCGCCCAACAACATCATCGCCGAGGAAAACAAGACCCTGGGCGGCCTGCTGCCCGTCATTCCCGAATGGGCCATCATGGGAGTTTTGAAAGGCAGTACCGAAGATGGTTTGTATCCGGCCTCAGGCAATTCTGAACTTGTGCGAGCCTTTGTGTTGGAGCAGGCCTACGGCCGGATGAGCAAAGCCCAGTTCATGGCTCGCTATCACGCCGTCATCGACCCGTTCACCGCGCCCGATTTGGCGGCGGGCATCCCGGTTATGATCATTGAAGCCGACAACGACCCGCTGGTAGCCGAACCGCTGCGCGAGATGTTGAAAGATACTTACCCGGAAGCGGCCGTTCACACCCTGCACGCCGTTGGCCATTTTCCATATTTGAATGAGCCGGAGATGTACACCGAATTACTGGTTGATTTTTGGAGAACTGGAGACTAGAGACTGGCGACTGGATAGTCTCTAATCTCCAGTCGCCAGTCACAAAATTATGAGCGTATCAAACCAAGCAAAAAGTCGGGGCAAGATCCTCGACGAAATCATGGCTTATCATCGGGAACAGCTTCCCAAAATCATGCGCGAGGTGCCGCTGGCCGATTTGCGGGCCTTCGCCAATGTGACCGCGCCAGCACTGGACTTCTACACGGCGCTGAAAAAGCCCGGCGTTTCCCTGATTGCCGAGTGCAAAAAAGCGTCGCCCAGCAAAGGGCTGATGGTCCGCAACTACGATCCGGTGGAGTTGGCCAAGACGTATGCCAAAGCCGGGGCCAGCGCCATCTCCGTCCTGACCGATGCCCGCCATTTTCAAGGTTCGCTGGAACATCTCCGTGACGTGAAAGAGGCAATCTCCAGTCTCAAGTCTCCAATCCCCGTCCTCCGCAAAGATTTCATCTTTGATCCGTACCAGGTTTATGAAGCACGAGTGGCGGGGGCGGATGCGGTGTTGTTGATAACGGCCGTTCTCTCCGACACCGAACTCCACGACCTCCTCCAACTCACCCACAAACTGGGCATGAACGCCCTCATCGAAGTCCACACCCAGGCCGAACTGGAGCGGGTGCTGCCCTTGCAGCCGCGTATTATCGGCGTCAACAACCGCAATCTGCAAACCTTCGAGGTCGATTTTGCCAACACTGCCCGGCTGCGCGCTCTCATTCCAGATGGCATCGTGGCTGTAGCTGAAAGCGGGCTGAAAACGGCCCATGACGTGACCCAGATGCGCGAAATCGGCGTGGATGCTATTTTGGTCGGCGAAACGCTGGTAACAAGCAGCGACATCGCCCGAATGGTTCGCCGGTTCGTCAATGCTGGCCGTTAATAGTTAGACCAGGTTGTTTCTACACGTATCAGACATCCGATTTCTTTGAGAAATCGGATGTCTTTAGTATTATTTGGTATGTAGTCACGCTGGACTCGGTGGACTTGTCTTGGTTGGCGTACTTAGCGAGGCACGAGAGGTCATCAGTAATCAGTAGCCAGTAATCCGATTACCGTTTACTGATTACCGATAACCAATAACCGCCCCAAATCTCATGCCTGCCAACCATCGCAGGGGATATTCGGCAGGCGTGATCGCGCCCGCCAGCGGAGGACACATGAAATTCCTACTGAACGGGCAGGTCAAAGAATATGACGGCGACCCCGATCTGACCTTACTCACCTATTTACGCGAAATTGAAGGTATTACCTCGCTCAAAGATGGCTGTGCGCCCCAGGCGGCGTGTGGTGCGTGTACGGTTGACGTTGACGGCAAGGCCAAGCTGGCTTGCACCCAGAAGATGGGCAAATTGACCGATACCCAAATCACCACCATCGAAGGGTTGGGTGAATACCGGCAAGAAGTGTACGCCAACGCCTTTGTGGAGAAGGGCGGCGTGCAGTGCGGTTACTGCATTCCGGGCATTGTGATGCAGTCGAATGCGCTCATCAACAAAAACCCTGAACCGACTCGCGCCGATATCGAAAAGGCGCTGACGCCTAATTTGTGCCGCTGTACCGGCTACAAAAAAGTGATTGATTCGGTCATTTACGCGGCGGAGGCGATTCGCAAGGAAGAGACGATTGAGCCGCACACGGGCAACGGCCGTGTCGGAACCCGTCAGCCCAGATATCACGCCCAGGATTTGGTCCTGGGTCGGCATGATTACGTCGATGATGTACGCAAGGACGGCATGGTCTACGGCTCGCTGCGATTCAGCGACCATCCCCGCGCCGTTTTACTGAGTCTGGACACCAGCGAAGCCGAAAAACTGCCCGGCGTTTTGCGCGTTTTGACGGCTGAAGATGTGCCCGGTGACCGGGTCATTGGACTTATCCAGCAGGATTGGCCGTTGATGGTGGCGGTTGGCGAGACAACGCGCTACGTCGGCGATGTGCTGGCCCAGGTTGTGGCCGAATCGGATGCGGTGGCGCGGCAGGCGGTAACACTCATCAAAGCCGAGTACGAAGTGTTGGAGCCACTCATCAATATGCACGACGCGCTCAAACCGGACGCACCGCAGATTCATGAGAAGGGTAATTTCCTGGCCCAATCGGTTACCAATCGGGGTGATATGGACAAGGCGATTGCCGAATCGGCCTACACGGCGCAGGGTGAATTTGAAACCCAATGGATTGAACACGGCTATATGGAACCGGAAACGGCCGTTGCCTATCCTGTGAAGTGGGACGCGGAGACACGCGGAGGGGCGGAGGGACGCGGAGAAGAAGAGGGGATTGAGGTTTTGTCTCAAAGCCAGGGCATCTACGACGACCGCATCCAAATTGCCAAGCTGCTGGGTCTGCCGCTGGAGAAAGTGCGTGTCATTTTGCTGCCCAACGGCGGCGGCTTTGGCGGCAAAGAAGATTTAAGCGTGCAGGGCCACGCGGCCGTAGCGGCAAAATTGATGGGAAAACCGGTCAAAGTGCGCCTCACCCGCGACGAATCGATCCTCATGCATCCCAAACGGCATCCGATTTGGATGGATTATCACATCGGCTGTGATGACAAGGGGATGTTGACCTTTGTCAAAGTCAAGTTCCTGGGCGATACCGGCGCGTATGCCTCGGTAGGAGCCAAGGTGCTGGAACGCTCAGCTGGACACGCGACGGGGGCGTACAATGTACCGGTGACTGATGTTGTGGCTACGGCCGTGTACACCAACAACGTTCCCTGCGGCGCAATGCGCGGCTTCGGCGTCAATCAAGCCATCTTCGGCCTGGAAAGCCTCATCGACGATTTGTGCGAACAGGGCGGCTTCGACCGCTGGCAGTTCCGCTACGATAATGCGCTGCAAAACGGCGACATGACGGCCACCGGCCAAATCATCGAAGGCGGCGCGGGCGTGCGCGAGACGCTGCTGAAGGTCAAAGACGCCTTCTACGCCGCCAAATATGCCGGGTTGGCCTGCGGCCTCAAAAACACCGGCATCGGCAACGGCATGCCCGATAAATCGGAATCTTCCATCACGATTGCCGCGCCGGATAGTGTGATTATCGACCACAGTTGGACGGAGATGGGGCAGGGGGTCCATACCGTTGCCTTGCAAACCTTGTGCAACGAAACGGGCATCGACCCGCGCATCGTCACGGTGCGGACGGACACGGCCGCCGAGCAAGATGGCGGGATGACGACGGCCTCGCGGGGCACGTCGCTGGTGGGCAACTCGATGCTCGACGCCGCCAAAAAGCTGGCCGCCGACTTGGAAACGCATTCACTGGCCGAACTGGTCGGCAAGAAGTACACCGGCGAATGGATGGTCGATTGGACAACGAAGCCGGGGGCGATGGTGGAGAAGGTCTACACCCACTATTCCTACAGCTACGCCACCCAACTGGTCATCCTGGACGACGACGGCCAGATTGAAAAGATCATAGCCGCCCACGACGCCGGTAAAATCTTCAACCCGACCCTGTTTGAGGGCCAGTTGGAGGGTTCGCTGCACATGGGATTGGGTTATGCGATTAGCGAGCAGTTGGTGATGGAGAACGGCCGTCCCAAGAGCACCCGCCTGCGCGACATGGGCATCCTGCGCGCCAAAGAGACGCCGGAGCTGGAAGTTATTGGCGTGGAAGTGCCTGACCCGTATGGGCCGTATGGCGCTAAAGGCGTGGGTGAGATTGGCCTGGTTCCCACCGCCGGGGCTGTGGCCAATGCGCTGTACCAATTCGATGGCCAACGCCGCACCGTACTGCCGATGGAATTGCCCAAGAAAAAGCGGGTCACGCGCCATAAGTAATCATTCCATCCTCCCGGAGGTTGCCAACCTCCGGGAGGATTTATAGTTGACAGAATTCCCGCAATCTTGTACAGTATTTCTGTACAAGATTGCGAGGTGAATTATGCCCATACAAGTTACTTATACGGAAGCAAGAGCAAATTTAGCCAAACTGTGGGACGAAATCGCCCAAAACCGCGAAACGGTTGTGATTACCCGGCGCGGCTCGGAAAATGTGGCCCTGATTTCAGCGGCTGAGTTAGCCAGTTTGGAAGAAACGGCTTACCTGCTGCGCTCGCCCAAAAACGCGGAACGACTTCTGACCACTTTACTGCGGGTGAAAAAGGGAGAAGGGGAACCGCAATCCATTGAGGCGCTAAAAGCCGAGGTGGGATTTGACGAAGAAGAAGCCTAAATCACAACAGCCTCCCCATTTGCGAGAGGCTGTTTTTCATCCAGAGTTTCGTGAGGATTTGCAGTATTGGGTGCAAACAGACCGCAAGCTAGCTTTGCGTGCTTTGCAGATAGTTGAAGCGATTATGCGCGATCCGTTTCGGGGGATTGGAAAGCCGGAGCCACTGAAGCATGTTTTATCGGGCGCATGGTCGCGGCGGCTGACGCAGGAGCATCGGATTGTTTATGTGGTGAAAAGCGATCGTGTGGAATTCTTGCAGGCGCGATACTATTATTGATGAGGGTTTTGACTTTCGCGCCACGAATTCCCGATCAATACGATGGCATGTGCTGCACCAAATTACCAATGGGAATGCCCAAATGTTGTCGCATGGTAAAATCAAAAAAAGTTTAACGACTTTGGTTTTTATTGGATGGTTATGAGTTCTGCGATGGACTTTGCACTTTATTTTAACACTGAAGGGCGTAAAAAAATTCAAAGATTCCGTACTCTTACTCGTCAAGGTGAGTGGGATTGGTCTTTGTTAACTACCTAAATTTTGTGCCAATAAGGGCACAAGTCATAAAAAGATGACGATGACAGTTTTCCGAGCAAAAATGTAAGAACAACCAAACACTTGCATAAGGAGAACTGTCACCATGAATAATTGTATCAGCTATTCGCCACGAGCCAGTCTGTCTATCGTAGGCATGAAGGTCCAGCAAATGGGAATCTGGAACATGATTGGCCAACAGGTCAAAATTCAACAGAAAACCGTCACCCATACGCCCCTGCAAAAGTTGCAGGATGCTTTCATTAATATCATGGCGGGTGGCCAGGGAATCGTCGAAGTGAATCAGCGCGTCAAACCGGATGCCAGTCTGTCGGCGGCCTTTGGTCGGCAAGGCTGTGCTGACCAGTCGGGCGTCAGTGCCACCCTGAATGCCTCTCAGGCAGAAAATGTTGCGCAAATGCGCCAGGCAGTGCAGGCTATCTACCAGCGTTACGGGGCCGGCTGTGCTCATGATT
>JBNKZT010000111.1:0-16658 GCA_050301775.1 Promineifilaceae bacterium (SeqCode) | reverse complement strand
GCTGTCCGAATAACCAATCATGATGGTTTGTTGATTTTTTAGGTGGGAAAGATGACGGCCGTACACCGGATGGGTAAACAGTTCGGCCATGACTCGCGGCGCGTCCTGCAAATCGGAACGGGTCTCGAACAGCGGGGCGATGGCCAACCCTTCAACCGCATCACCGCCCCAGCAGCAGAGATTATGCCAGTAAGCCAACAGCAAAACGGCCAGCATGTCGGCCGTCCCGTGTGTCATGCTGATGATGTAGGGGCCGATCAGTTCCGTACCGTAAAAATCGACAGCGCGGTGGAGGAGCTGAAATAGCTGCAAAGTCTCTTGGGACTGATCGGATAGTTTGGTAGTCGGGTCGTCTTGTAGTCGGGAGAGGTCGGGAGGTGGTTGGTTGAGGAGGTTTGTGAGGACGGCCGTTCTTCCCCCATCATCCAGTTCGCCAAAGTTGTCGTGCAGGTCTAGTTTGCGGAACAGTTCGTCGAGAACGGCCGTGTGCCAGCCGCTGTCCTGCCGCAAGTCGAGCCGAGCCGTGTGCAGGCCGAACACCTGGGCCTGGCGCAGCACGTCGGCCAGTTCGGCGTCGGCCAGATCGGCCATCCCTTCCTGCCGCAGGGAGCGATCCATCAAGACCAATGGTTTGACCAGGTCGGCCATCTGGCGCAGGCGCAGCGGTGGATTGACCAGCCCTTTGAGCCGGGCCACCATGTCGCCGGCCGACGCTTCGGCCAGATCATCGGCCAGTGCTGCGGCCCACAACCGGTACGGTTCGTGCGGGTAGCGGTTTTGCAGGAAGGTGATGTGGTCGGAACGGCCGTGTACATCAGCCAGCGCCTGGGTCAATTCCGGGCTGATGGGAGCCAGTTCCGACGACACGGAGAGTGAGCGCGTCAACTGGCGGGCCATTGCCCGGTGGCGCTCCACCGCTAGGCCGCGATGCAGCCGCAGCGTTTCGGCCGTTACATCGCTGGTCACGAACGGATTGCCGTCCCGGTCGCCGCCCATCCAGGAGCCAAAGGTTAAAAAGCGGGGCGGCAGTGCCAGATTTGGGTAATGTTCGGCCAGGGCACGGGCCATTTCGGCATAAATTTGGGGCAGCACGTCCCACAGCGTCGTATCAAAGTAGTAAAGACCGGTGCGAACCTCGTCGGTGACGGTAGGCTTGTCGGTGCGGCTGTAGTCGGTCAGCCAGAGGGCGGTCACTTCGGCCGTGATTTGGGTCAGCAGGTCGCGCCGTTCGGCCGGCAGCAAGTCGCGTTCATCCAGTTCGGTCAGCGCCCCGCCGATGCGCTGAAGTTTGGAGAGGATGGTACGCCGTTTGGCCTGTGTGGGATGGGCGGTGAAGACCAGTTCGATGTGCAGCCGGTCGAGAAGCTGGCCCATTTCGTATTCGTCTAAACCCATCTGGCGCAGGTCGGCAACGGCCGTAGCAATCGACTCCCGCAGCGGCATGGGATGGGCTTCCCGTTCCCGCTGCCGCAGGACCCGGATGCGCTGCTGCTCCTCGGCCAGGTTGATCAGTTCAAAGTAAATAGTAAAGGCGCGGGCCGCCGACTCGGCCTCGGCCAAATTCAGGCCGGCCACCAACCGTTCGATGGCAGCGTCAACCGCCGGGTCGTCGTCTACACGCCGTGCTTTACTCAGGGCGCGGATGCGTTCCTCCAGCTCAAACACGTCTACACCCGCTTGCCGCCGGATGACCCGCCCCAAAATATCGCCCAGCAGGTGAATATCGCCGCTGATTTGTTCGCCATTTTTTGTCTTCATTTTTTATCCCAGTACCGATCCAGGTGGTAAAAGGCAGCGACGACGAGGGCATGGATGATACGGCCGTTCCCAATCAAATCCGGCACCTCATCCAGGTCAAACTCCTCCACGGCAATGTCTTCCGCGCCATCAAATTGCGGGGCCTGCACCCAGTGAGCATCCAGCGCCAGGTAAGTGTGGCATTGGTTGTTGAGAAACGCCGGATTAGGGGCAACCGAGCCGATGTGGATGATGTCGCCCGCAGCATAACCAGTTTCCTCCAGCAGTTCCCGCCGGGCCGCCACCACCGGGCTGCCGTCCTCATCATCGACGATGCCGCCGGGGATTTCCAGGGTTATCTGACCTGTACCATGCCGGAACTGGTGAATCATCACTACCTTGCCTTTCGTCGTCAGTGGAATGACGTTGATCCAGTCCTGAGCTTCCAGGACATAAAATTGATGTTCGCGCCCGGTACGCGGCGATACTCTTTTGTCCTGCCGCACGGCGAAGATACGGTAATCGGCTAACTGCCGACTGTCCAGTTTTTGCCATTTCTCTACCATGTGAGTTCCTCAGTTTCAAATTTTTCGCCACGAATGAAAAATCGTAACGCGATTTGCTAAATCGTGCATCAATTTGCCAAAGGGTGCGTTTCATTTCAGTTATGGTTTATCGTAGGGGCGAGACGGTGCGGACATGCGTTGGCCAGAACAGATAACCTTGTCTCCGCACCGTCTCGCCCGGCGGTTGACCAGGCGGGCGAGACAGGCGGGAACAAACGTTTTGGTGATCCGGTCAACGCCTATCCCGCCTGTCTCGCCCCTACGGTTGGTTTTAACCTATTTGAAACACACCCTTTGCCAAATCGATTTACAAGGAAGACCCGTTAGTGATCAGTTATTTGTTGCGGGTGGTTAGCCGCTGGATGGCGTCGAAGGTGCTGGCGAAGGCCAATTCGGGCAGTTCATCCAGGCTAAAAAAGGCGGCGGCATCGGCATCGTCCCCGGCGCAAAGTTCACCGGCCAACAGCCGCGCCCGGTACATGATGAAAATGGACGCGCCCGGACCGCTGGCAACCGGATTATAGTAGACGTCAATCAGTCCTTCTATTTCGACGACCAGATTGGTTTCTTCCAGGGCTTCACGCACGGCCGTTTCCCCTGGATCCTCCCCTCTGTCCAAAAACCCGGCCGGGATTGACCACTTCCCTTTCTCCGGCGGTACCCGGCGGCGCACCAGCAACACTTTACCATCATCCACTACAAAAACACCGACCCCCACTTTGGGATCGGTGAAGAAAATATAGCCGCATTCAGGACAGGTACGGCGCGGCTTGTCGATAATCAGCCGGGTAACCAGCGGTGTGGCACAGCGCGGGCAGTAAACGAATTCTTCAGGGGCGGAGTTGGTCATGAGGAAGGAAGGAATAACGATTGATGATTTGCTCCAATCTTCAATCATCAATCTTTGATCATAATTGCCGCCGCACGTAGAACACGGCCGTTCCTAACAAAACCAGCAGCAAGCCCAGGCCAATTTGCAGAAGTCGCAAGCCGCTGATGGGTTCTCGTGTTGGCGGCGGGGCGGGCACGGCCGTTGGCTCAATCACCACCGCCTGTCCCATCGTTTCCGGCTGGGCGGTGGGAACGGCTGTCAGTGCCCGCTCGCCAGTACCCGTTTCCGCTTCCGGGCGGGGTCCAGTCGATTTGGTAGCGTCGATGGTCGCCAGTACGGTTTGCGTGGCCGCCGGTGTGGCCGTTGGCAGCGGCTCGATGGCCACCGGTTCCTGAGCTGCCGCATCCCCGGCTTCGGCCGCATCGGTCGCCATCGTCATCGTATCTTCCGCTTGGGGAACCGGTGTTGCTTCGGGCAGCATTTCTTCTTCCACGGCAGGCGCGGCGGATTCAACCATTTCTTCTGCAACCGGAGCTTCCATCATTGGTGCGGCTTCTGCGGCCACAGCTTCCCCTTCTTCAACAGTCGTTTCTGTGACAACGCGGGTGACTTCAATGACAGACTCAGCGGCCAATGGGGCTTCAACGGCCGTATCCGAAGCTGTCTCTTCAACCATCAGGGCCACGTTCTGCGGCGAGGCCAGGCCGCCCTGCCCGGCCAGGAACAGGTCGGCGCCCAGGGCCAGAATGAAGAAGAGTGCCGTCAAAACAGTCGCCGCCCGCATGACAGGATAGAATTCAAAGAGGGGCTGACGTTGGGGACGGCCGTACACAGCCGGATCAAGCGTAAAATTGCGCGGAACCCGGCGGCGCGGCATCTGGCGCATCTGCATTTGCAAGGCGCGCCGCTGTTCCACCTCCAGACGTAAATCAGCGTCACGGGCCAGCCGCTGCTCAAACTGCTGCCGTTCCTGGGGCGAAAGGGCATCATCCAGGTAAGCGTTCAACGCTTCCTGCTGCTTTTCCTCCGCCGATTTCGTCAAGTTTCGCAAAAAATCAAACATGGTTCAATCAGTATCACGTGTCACGTGTCACGTTTCACGCTGCTCCTTCACCACTTAGACGATATGCCGCCGGTAAAAGTTCCGCCACGCCTTGCAGACAATCGCGCAGTTTGGCCCGCGCCCGGCTGATGCGCGATTTCACCGTGCCCAGGGATGATGAGGTGATTTGGGCAATTTCGTTGTAGTCGTAGCCTTCAATGTCACAGAGAACGGCCGTTACCCGCTGATCATCCGGCAGCCCACCCAGACAATCCTCAATCGCCTGCGCCAGTTCCACCCGCTGCTGCTGCCCTTCCGGCCCCTCATCGGGGCTGCGTAGAAACGCCGGCGATTCATTTTCTTCTGTCATTTCATCCAGGGACGATTGAGGGCGTCGTTTGCGGCGGCGCAGTTCATCGTAGCAGTTGTTGGTCGCAATTCGCATCAGCCACGACTTAAAACTGCCGCCACGAAACTGATTTAATGATTTGTATGCCGAAATGAACGCCTCCTGCGTGGCATCCTCCGCCGCCTGTGGCTGGCCCATGATCCGGTAGGCCACGTTATAAACCGTTTCCTGGTAATGCAGCACCAGCCGGTTAAACGCCGCGATGTCCCCTTTTTGGGATTGCTTGATGAGCGCTGATTCGTCCATTTCTTCGTAAAGACCTGGCAGGTTTTGCAAGGGAACCAGTCAGGTCTCGTCTATCATTGACAGAAAAGATGCCTTGATTTATACTCCCGCCGTCTTAAAAATACAACCAGCCGAAGTGGCGGAACTGGCAGACGCGCACGACTCAAACTCGTGTTCCTTCGGGAGTGTGGGTTCGATTCCCACCTTCGGCATCAGGATTGATTTCCAGCATTATATGCTCCGCTCAGGGGCAGAGCAAATAAAGAGCATCCGAGATGGATAGCTCTTTTTTTGTGTACACTAACAATCAGATGCTCCGAGTGAAACCCCCAGTTCTTTCTTCCTTGTCATGTGTCTCTTTGCCCCTTCGCTGTATTGTGATAATGTTATTTTATGAGCAGGCAGAGACGATGGCTGCGAACGGCCGTTTATGGGGCGGTGGGTGTGATGGTTTTAACAGCTTGTCGCGCCCAACCCCGGCTGCCGACGACGGTAACAGTCACCCGCATTGTAGTAGAAACGGCCGAACCGCAAACAATCTTTATCCAGGCACCCGCTGAACCCGATGAAACGGCCACTGCTGAACCGGAACCGCAGAAAAATTTGATCGTCTGCACAACACAAGAACCGGTCTCGCTCTATCCGTACGCCAGCACACTGCCGGTAGAAACGGCCGTGCTGCATGCTCTGTACGAAAACAACTTCACCACCCTTTTCTATTCAATTCAAGCCCAAGGTTTAACGGCCGTGCCCAGTCTGGCCAACCATGATGCTAACTTGAGGCCGGTTCAGGTACAGGCCGGCGATCTGATCGTCGATGCCGCCGGGAATGTGACCACGCTTGCCCCCGGCATGGCCGTTGTCAATGCGGCTGGCGAAGAAACGCTCTTTGACGGCACACCGCTGTTGATGAATCAGTTGGTGGTTGACTTTACCATGCTGGCCCGCACCTGGTCGGACGGACAGCCGGTAACCGCAGCCGATTCCGTCTACAGTTTTCAACTAGAATCTGACCCGGACACCCCTACCGCTAAATTCCTCACTGCCCGCACCGCCAACTATGAAGCCACCGGTGTCCTGACCACCCGCTGGACAAGTGTCCCCGGCTTCCACGACCCCGATTACGCGCTGCGTTTTTGGCGGCCGCTGCCCCAGCACCTTTGGCAGTCGTATTCGGCCGTTGACCTGCTCACCGCCGCCATTTCCAGCCGAGAACCCGTGGGCGACGGTCCATTCATGCTCGTTAATTGGGCGGACGGCGAATCGATCCGCCTGGAGCCTAACCCGTATTATTATCGGATTAACGACGGACTGCCTTATCTGGACAGCGTCACGTTCCGTTTTGTTGCTGATGACGATAAATTGATCGCCGACCTACTTTCCGGGGATTGTGATCTGACGCTGCCGCAGGAATTAAACCTGTCCCACGTTCCTTTGCTGCTGGCAGCCGAGACAAATGGCTTGATACGGCCGTATTTTGCGCCTGGGACCGTTTACGAGCACATTGATTTTGGCATCAACTCCTGGGATCGTTACGGTGATGGCGCGCTGCGCCCCGACTGGTTTCAGGATGTCCGTGTACGGCAGGCCATAACGATGTGTACAGATCGGGAAGGGATGATGGAAGCTGTGTTGTACGGCCGTTCCCAACTCATGCACAGCATCATCCCCGACACCCATCCCCTCTACCCTGATGACCTTACCCAGTGGCCCTACGATGTCGCCGCCGCCAAACAACTGCTCGACTCTGTCGGCTACATCGACTTAAACGGCGACGGCATCCGGCAAGACCCCCAAACAGAACAATCCTTCCGCGTAACCATTGGTACTGGCGACAATAAAGTACAGCAGCAAATTGTCCAATATTTCATCGAAAACATGCGCCGCTGCGGCATCGTCGTCGACTCCTACTATCTACCGGCCAAAGATTGGTATGCCGACGGCCCAAACGGCCCTCTTTTTGGCCGCCAGTTCGATCTGGGCGAGTTTGCCTGGATCACCAAGCGGGAACCGGCCTGTTTTACTTACGCTTCCTGGGAAATTACCGGGCCGCCCAATGAAATCAACCGGGCTACCAAGCAGCCCTACACCGGCTGGAATGGCACAAATGCAACCGGCTGGTGGAACCCGGATTACGATGATGCCTGTCGTCGCGCCAGGCAATCCTTGCCCGGCCAGCCCGATTACGTCCGGCAGCATCAAGCCGCCCAGCGTATTCTGGCCCAGGAACTCCCTTCAATTCCCTTGTTTCCCCGCCTTACCGTCATGGCCGCCCAGCCGGATATTCACAATATTCAATTGGACCCGTCCCAGGTATCGGTTTTGTGGAATTTGTACGCCATTGACATGAAAAGGTAGATTGAGTTAGATCAATCCCCCATTTTGTTGTACTATTTTCCTTATGGCTATTGATTGGCGGAAACGGCCGTACCACTCCCAATCACGCATCATCAAGCATAAAATAGCCACAACAACACAAAGAGGGAAGAGGCACCGGTAAGTGGAAAACAACAACATACTTGAAATAAAAAACCTGAAAACACAATTCTTCACCGAAGCCGGAATCGTTCGGGCCGTTGACGGTATCGACCTGACCGTCAAGCGGGGCGAAGTGTTAGGCGTCGTCGGTGAATCAGGCTGTGGCAAAAGCGTCACTTCCTTATCCATCATGCGGCTCATCAGCCAGCCGGGACGCATCGTCGAAGGCCAGATCATCTTTGACAACATTGATCTGGTCAGCGTACCTGAATCACAAATGCGTGACGTACGCGGCAATCGCATCTCCATGATCTTCCAACAGCCACAAAGCAGCCTCAACCCCGTATTCCGCGTCGGCGATCAAATCACCGAAGTCCTCCACATCCATCAGGACATCACCAAAGAAGAAGGCGAGAAACGCGCCGTCGAACTGCTGCGCCTGGTGGGTATCCCGGAACCCGAAGCCCGTATCGGAGCCTACCCTCATGAACTGTCTGGTGGCATGGCGCAGCGGGTCATGATCGCCATGGCCCTGGCCTGTGTTCCGGAACTCCTCATTGCCGATGAACCCACAACCGCCCTGGATGTCACCATTCAAGCCCAAATTCTGGACTTAATGCGCAACCTGCGCACGAAAATGGACACAGCCATCATCCTCATTACTCACGATCTGGGCGTTGTCGCTGAAATGTGCGACCGTGTTGATGTGATGTACGCCGGCCGCATTGTCGAAAAAGCAGATGTCGTTGAGTTATTCAAAAACCCCAAACATCCGTATACGGCCGCTTTGATTGGTTCTACTCCCGTTTTGGGACAGGCCGGAAAAGAATTAGTAACCATCCCCGGCTCTGTACCTAACCTGATCAACTTACCCACAGGTTGTAAATTCGCTCCCCGCTGCCAGGCCCGGATTGACAATAATCTCGAAAAGTGTACCGAAGAAGAACCCCAACTAAAACAAATAGGGGCCAATCATTGGACACGATGCTGGCTGTATGAATAAACTGCGGACAAGGAAAACAAGCAACAATGACAACTCAATCTTCCAATAATAACGGTAAAAGCAACCAAGGTAATCAACGCATCCTGCTGGAAGTGAAAAACCTGGTCAAATATTTCCCGGTACGCACTGGCTTATTGCAGCGCGTTTCAGGCTGGGTCCAAGCCGTCGATGATGTCAGTTTCCATATTTATGAAGGGGAAACCCTGGGGCTGGTCGGCGAATCGGGCTGTGGCAAAACAACAGTTGGACGCACCATTTTACGTTTGCTGCCGGCAACATCTGGCTCTGTCATATTCAATGGTAATGATGTGTTCAATTTGAATGCCTCAGAGTTGAAAAAGCTGCGGCGTGATGTGCAAATTATTTTTCAAGACCCTTATTCATCTCTGGACCCGCGTATGCCTGTTGGCGAAAGTATTGCTGAAGGGATGCGTATCCACACTGACAAAACTGCCCAGGAGCGGTATGATATCGTTGTCGAGATGTTGTCGCGCGTAGGCTTACGGGCCGATCATGCCCGTCGTTATCCGCATGAATTTTCCGGCGGCCAGCGGCAGCGAATTGGCATTGCCCGCGCCTTGTCTTTACGGCCAAAATTCATTGTTTGTGATGAGCCTGTTTCGGCATTGGACGTATCTATCCAGGCCCAGGTACTCAACATTTTACGCGATCTACAAAAAGATTTTGGGTTGACATACTTGTTTATCGCCCATAATTTAAGCGTGGTAGAACATTTTAGCGATCGGGTAGGGGTTATGTACCTGGGCAAAATGGTGGAATTGGCCAGCCGGGATGATTTGTATGAAGATCCGCTGCACCCTTACACACAGGCACTTATGTCGGCTATCCCTATTCCCGATCCCACATTGAAACGGCAGCGTGTCCTTTTGGAAGGAGATGTGCCCAGTCCTCTCAATCCGCCGACTGGCTGCCGTTTCCATACCCGGTGCCCGCTGGCGTTTGACAAATGCTCACAGGAGGCCCCCCCTTTCAAGGATTACGGCAAGGAACATTATGCAGCCTGCTGGTTGTTGGAAAAGGGAGAAATTGGGGCCAGTAAGTTGACGAAGCAGAATCTGGCCGGTTAAAATTCAAGGAACCTGAGCAATTCACGACAAGGTTAATTATGGCGGACGAAAAAAAGATATTGGTCGTTGATGACCATTTCGAAATGTTGGAATTCCTGCGCTCTATGCTGGAATTGTCTAACCAGGATTTTGAGGTGTTGGCAGTCCCTTCGGCAGAGGAAGGGTTGATGGAACTGCGCCGGGTGCATTTTGATCTGGTGATTACGGATGTACGCTTGCCCGGCATGAGTGGTTTTGATCTGGTCCGCCGGACAAAATCGATCAAATCAGATATTCCGATCATCATGATCACGGCTTATTCGTCGGCCCAGGGACAGCAAGAGGCCGCCGACCTGGGGGTGTTCCGCTATTTCCCTAAACCGCTGGATACAGATGAGATGTTGTCGTCGGTACACCAGGCATTGTATGGCGAGACGGTCACTGCTCCCCGGCACACGGCCGTTTCCCAACCCCCAGCCACATCGTCCCCTCCGGCTTTGCCAAACCGGCTGCGCAAGCGGCTGGATTCTTTGCGCAATGATACCGGAGCGGCCCAGTTAATTTTGGCAACGGTTGCCGGAGATGTAGCATTGAAGGTGGGTAACGGCCGTATCGCCAATCCCAACGCCATCATCAAAATCCTGGCCCAAACCATTGCCGACAGCTTTGACCTGGCTCGTGAACTGGACAGCCAGGAGCCGTTTACTTTACAGTTCCACGCCGGCAGCCAGACCGAACTTTATGCTGCCACCGTAGGGCGTGACTATTTCCTGGCCATGTTTTTCGACGTCCAGGCCCGGCGCGGCCGGATTGGAACGGTGTGGGTCTTTGCCCAACGAGCCATCAAAGAGCTGCTGGAACTGCTGCCAACTCAGGCAACGACGACGAAACCGGTGCCTACCATTGAACCGGTCGTGATGAAAACGGCCGTTACCCCGCCGCCCCAACCCATCCATGTCCCGCCCATGAAACCAGATTCTGAACCAGAGCTAGAAAGTGGTGAGTGGTTGGATATTGAACCAGAAGAATTGGCTGATTTATTGGCCAGTGAAACTGAATTACTCAACGATACCGGTGATTTGAACGCATTTTGGGATGATGCTCTGACAGAAACAGACATCAGTGGCAGTGGAGCCGGACTGTCATTTGAAGAAGCCAGACAACGCGGGTTGTTCCCCAACAACCTCGATCTGGATGATTTTCAAGGTAGCTAATACCCTGTTTTCAATGTTAGCCGATTCAAAACTGGCTGCCGGTCATTTCTAACCAGTCAAATTGAGCATCCCTGTACGGCCGTTCCGTTTTTCCTCTAGTTCCTTCTCCAGAAATTCAATAATCGGTCCGGCAACATCCAGACCAGTAACGGTTTCAATTCCCTCGATGCCCGGCGACGAATTTACTTCCAGCAGCAAAGGGCCGCGTTCCGACTGGATCAGGTCCACACCGGCCACGCTCAAGCCGTGTGACCGGGCGGCAACCAATGCTAACCGCTCTGTTTCGGCGTCCAGTGTAATGGGAACGGCAGTGCCCCCCCGGTGCAAATTCGCTCTAAACTCCCCTTCTGCGGCGATGCGGGTCATTGCCGCCACGCAGCGATCGCCAACGACAATGATACGTGTATCCCGGCCCTCCGCCTCAGACACATATTCCTGTACCAAAGCCTGTTTGTTATAGGAGCGTAGTTTTTCCAGTACCGCCGCCGTCGTCTGCCAATTGCGCGCCAGAATAACGCCGCGTCCCTGCGTCCCCTGAATCAATTTGACCACAACCGGCGGCGGACCGACGGCCTGAATCGCCGAATACAACGCCTCCGGTTTAACGATAACGGCCGTTTTCGGAATCGGCAGCCCCGCTTGCTGCATAATTTGTAAACTGTGCAGTTTATCCCGTGACTGCGCAATCGCCTGCGAAGTAGCCGTCGTAATCACCCCATAAGCCTCAAACTGCCGCACCACCGTCAGCCCATGATAAGTAATCGATGCCCCAATTCGCGGGATAATCGCATCCACCTGCGGCAAAAACGAGGCCGCATCCGACCACATACCCCATGTGCGGTGGCGGCGCGGCATCGATTCCACGACCTTAATCCCGGCTTCTGTTAGTTCGGGTAGACCAATTTCAATCGCCACGCCCAACGTATCAATTACCCGCACCTCATGTTCCCGTTTCCGGGCCGCTTCGACCAAACGCCGTGTACTATAAAGCTGGGGATTGCGTGACAAGATACCTATTTTCATTAACGTGTTTCAGGGATGCAGCAGCTATCGTGTTGTTCCCAAATTCTCCTCAGACAAAATTCACCAGGCCCGAGTATAACATAGCGATTGCATCCCCAAAAACGAATCGCTCTCCGAACATCTCCAGGGATTGCCCACAGAGGACAATACCGTTACAATCAGCACATTTAATCAATAAAGAGCAACTTCAATGAAAGATGTTAAGACCTTTGTTATCGTGCCCACATTCAACGAAGCCGATAATCTAGACGAATTAATTACACATTTGCTAGCCTTACCCGTGAATTTGGGCGTCATTATCGTAGACGATAATTCACCCGACGGAACAGGCGACCTGGCTGATGCCTGGGTGAACAAACAACCCAGCCGGGTTCATGTAGTTCATCGTGCCGGTAAGTTAGGATTAGGCACAGCCTATATCGCCGGCTTCAAAAAAGCACTCCATGAATTAGATGCCGACCGCATCATGACCATGGATGCCGACTTTTCCCATAACCCGCAGTATATCCCGGATATGATCGCATTAAGCCGCGACAAGCATGTGGTCATAGGCTCCCGTTATGTGCCCGGCGGCGGTTCATTAAACTGCTCCTGGAAGCGAGTTATGTTAAGCCGCATCTCGAATTTTGTGGTTCACGTATTGCTAGGATTAAAAGCTAAGGACGCTACAGCCGGGTTCCGCCTTTATCGGCGCGAAGTTCTGGAATCGATTCCTTTGGACGAGATTTTCTCCAGCGGCTATTCTTTTTTGGTAGAGACGCTATTCATGTGTCAACGGCGTGGCTGGCAAATTGGCGAAGTGCCTATCATGTTTGAAGACCGCCGCAAAGGCACAACAAAAATATCCCGGCAAGAAGTCTATAAAGCACAATATACTATTTTTCGGCTCTTTTTGCGCCGCCTGCGTGGGGGGGAACCACGAAGACCGATTATTCCTGTATCCTGATGATTGAAATTAACTGTAAATTGTGTGGACGGGATGACTGGAAAGTCCGTTTCCCGGCCACAATGAATGGTAAAGACCTGGATGTAGGCGTTTTTCGCTGTACTAGTCCAGGCTATGGGTCTCATGCCCAAATTGTAGAATGTAAACATTGCGGCTTTATGTATGCCAATCCACGCTGGTCGAATGAAGAACTGATGGAGGCGTACACGGCCGTTGAAGACACCACCTATCTACAAGAAAGAGAAGGACGGGAGCTGACCTTCCAGAAACACCTCCAGGCATTGGAAAAACATACCGGACCGGGGAACGGCCGTTCCCTGCTGGATATTGGTGCCTACATTGGCGTGTTCGTCGAAACGGCCGCCGCTGCTGGCTGGGATGCCTGCGGCGTAGAACCATCCGATTGGGCGGCTGTTGAAGCACAACAACACGGCATCAACGTCATCCAGGGTACACAGGACGCCCCAGAAATCGCCGGACAACAGTTCGACGTTATCACCATGTGGGACGTCATCGAACACGTTGATGATCCGGCTAAAGAGCTGGCTAAAGCCTATGAGCGGCTCAAGCCAGGCGGCTGGCTAGCCGTACACACCATGGACGTTGACAGTCTAACCGCCCGCCTGATGGGGCGGCGCTGGCCCTGGCTGATGGACATGCACCTCTTTTACTTCAGCCGGAAAACCATGAGTAAAATGCTGCAAAATATTGGCTACGAAGTGGTCTGGTCGGGCGCACAAGGGCGGTATTTACGGCTGGGCTATCTAGCCTCGCGGGTGGCCGCCTGGAGCAAACCGTTGGGCCGTTTGGCGAACGGCCTGGTAAATGGGCTGGGCCTGCGCGAACTGCCAATCCCGGTCAATTTTGGTGATTTGTTTACGGCCTATGCCAGGAAACCAGTCATTCCTGATTAAACTGCATGGCACGCATCAAGCTACCAACCCTGTTGTTGTTCACGGCCGTCATCATCGGCATTACCCTGCGTATGGGTCTGGCGGCAACCAAACAAACCGTCACCCATGATGAAATGATTTCCTACCAGGTCACCACTGCCAACCTGCCGGCCCTACAATCACGCTGGCTCAGTCAATTACCAAATGGGGCTATTTACATAAGTGATTTGTCGTATGATAATGACGTGAACGGCCGTGGTCAAATCCTGGCTATCCTGAGTCAGCGGTTTGAAGTAGTTCCCGTACCCGGTGGTGTATGGGGATTAGGCCAAATTTATCTATTGCAAGAAAATTAATCATGGAAAAACAGACTGGTTGGTGGCGTTGGCTAACATTTGAGCGGATGGTAACGGCCGTTCTCTTTTTGGGCATCTTCGCCATGGCCGCCCGGCTGCCGTTCGACACCGACAGTTGGTGGCATCTGCAATCCGGCCGCTGGATTGTGACCAACCAGGCCATCCCGCGTACCGATCCCTTTTCCTTCACCCGCTTCGGCCAGCCCTGGATCGATCATGGCTGGCTGGCCCAAATCGTCTGGTACCTGGTTTTCGACTGGTTGGGGTATGCCGGACCGGTGCTGCTGCTGGCGGTTTTGGTAACGGCCGCATACACTTTCGCCTGGTTGCAATGCCGTGAAAGTAACCGCTGGCTGCAAGCCTTTATCCTCATCATCGCCGCCGCTGCCTCCGGCATCATTTGGGCCGCCCGGCCGCAAATGGTCAGCTTCTTCCTGACTTCTGTCATCGCTTTTTTGCTGTACCGCTTCAAACAAGGCCAACAGCGCATCATCTGGTGGCTGCCCCTGGTCATTTTGCTGTGGGTTAACATTCACGGCGGGTTTGCCATCGGTTTCATCTTGATATTTGCCTACCTTTTTGGCGAAGTCGGCAACATCATCCTTAAAACCGGGTCGCCAGGCATTGGCTGGCGTGGCTTGGGGATACTGATGTTGGTCATGCTGGTCAGCGTCGCCATTATCCCCCTCAATCCCAATGGCTTTCAGATGCTTACCTATCCGTTTCGCACCGTGGGTATTGAAATTTTGCAGCAGTTCATTGCCGAATGGCAGGCCCCCAATTTTCACGAATTTTACCTGCACCCCTTCATCTGGCTGCTGTTGGCAGCGTTGACCTCTTTTGGTTTGGCCGGTAAACGGGCCGACTTCACCGATTTGACACTGGTGGCGTTATTTGCCTACATGTCGCTGCTGGCCGTACGCAACATCCCGCTGTTTGCCCTGGTCACGGCCCCGGTTATCGTGCGCAACAGTACAGCCGCCTGGGAAAAATGGTGGAAGCCGACACAAAGGAAACCTGCGGTGCGTTCAGGATTGATGACGGCCGTTAACTGGCTCATCGTCCTGCTGCTGGTGGGCGTTGTCGGGCTGCGCGTAGCGCAATCGGCCAGTCCTGAAGCAAACCAGGCTGAGCAAGTCGAGACGCTGCCGGTTGGCGCAGTCGAATTTTTGCGCCAGGAGCAGCCACCTGGCCCCATTTTTAACAATTACAATTGGGGCGGCTACATCATTTGGGAACTGCCCCAATATCCGGTATTTGTCGACGGCCGTACCGACCTGTTTGACGACGAATTCCTGCGCCAATACCTGGCCATCTACCTGGGTGAGGACGGCTGGCAAGAAAAACTGGACAGCTTTGGCATCAACCTTATCCTCATTGAGCCGGACAGCGGGCTGGCGCGGGAATTACATCGGACTGGTGACTGGGAAATGGTGTATGAAGATGAAACGGCCGTACTCTACACCCGCCAGGAATGACCCATGCTCACCCAACTGCGCCAATCGCAACGCCCCTGGCCGACTCTCATCGTTTTAATCATCGCTTTACTGTACGTGGTCATTGTCTTGATGGGTAACAGCGGCAATCCCATGAGTTTTGTCACCTACGACGGCCACTTTGCCTACCAAATCGCCCTGCGCGGCAGCCAAGCTGCCCCCTTCCTTGATGTTCCTGCCTATCGTTACCAACGCATCTTGTACCCACTTTTGAGCCGAATAATGAGTTTTGGCCAGGCCGGAATGGTTCCCTGGGTCTTAATCGGCGTCAACATCGCCGCCATCACCATCGGAACGTGGGTCGTGGAAAAACTACTGGTTCGTTTTGGCGTCAGCCGTTGGTATGCCTTGATTTTTGGCCTATACGGCGGCAATTTTGTGGGGCTGCGCACAAATCTTACCGAGCCGCTGGCCTATACGCTGGTGGCGTTGGCCATCCTGGCCTGGGAAAAAGAGCGCCGCTGGCAGGCAGTTGCTGCCTTCAGTCTGGCCGCCCTAACTAAAGAAGTAACCCTAATTTTTGCCGTTGCTTACGCCATTCATGCCTTGATTCAACGAGAGTGGCGATGGGTTGTCGCTTTAGCCGCCACTGCGTTACCCTATGCGGCTTATCAACTCGTTTTGTGGGGGTGGTTAGGATCGCCGGGTATTGGTTCCGGCGGCGCAGGCGCCACCCCGTTCAGCCCCATTCCGTTGGCAGGCTGGCTTTCCATCATTAACGTTAGCATGACTGCCTTCCTGTTGGTTTCGTTAATGGTCGTTCCTATTTCGGTGTTTCCTTCACTGGCCGGGATTGGTCTGAGTATGCGACAACTTCTGGCGGGACTGCATCATCCTATCGTTTACAGCTTGCTGCTCAACAGCATCGCCATCCTGTTTTTACCCAATTCCACCTTCCGTGAAGGCGCAGCGATGATCCGATTGACAGAGGGTGTGATGCTGAGTATGGTTTTGTATGGGGCGCTGGTAAAATCGGGCCGAGTACTTAATTACAGCGTTCTGTGGATTTTTAGTAATGTGCTGTTGGTAAAAGGCGCGGCCTAAATAGTCGCTGGCAGTTAGTGGCTGGTATGAAGAAGATGACTGACCAACAACCAACAACCAACAACCAACAACCCAAAATGTGGCGGGATTTAGTGTGGCTAACGGCCGTTGCCCTCTTCATACAAGCCTTTTGGGCCGCACGCCTCACCCATCCCTCCTACTTTGACGCCTACTACTACACCACCAATGGCCAGCGTCTGGCCGGCGGCTACGGCTTTACCGAAGAAATCATCTGGCAGTATTTAGATGATCCTGCAGGACTGCCCACGCCGAGCCTCACCTACTGGATGCCGCTGCCGGCCATCATCGCTGCCATTGGTTACAGCG
>JBNKZT010000110.1:0-16680 GCA_050301775.1 Promineifilaceae bacterium (SeqCode) | reverse complement strand
TATCTGGAGCAACACCGGCGCTGGCCAGCCAGGGAGACGGTCCCAGTCCGCCATTCAACCGGCTGTAAGCATAATAAGCCAGCCCCTGCTTCTCACGCACCGATTGGCCGATTCGACCCATCATACCAAAGACGCCCAGGATGGTGTTCATCAGGCTGGCATCCAGGTAATCGGGCGCAGATCGCAGCGGTCCCGGCAGCCCCATAATGATGTCAGCCTGGCTTTTATCGGGCATAGCATGTTGCAAACGCACTTCTTGTGCCGGACGGTTAACCGGCGGAACAGGCGGCAAATCTTCCTGGTTGGGGTTGTACCAGTCACCGAGCACGGCTGTTACCTTTTCCAACGCCGCCTCTGCCTTAATTGCCCCCACAATGGTGATAATCATATGGCGCGGACCGTAGAAACGGCCGTAGAACTCATGCATGTCGTCCCGGCTGATGTTGGAGATGGTTTCCGGGTAGCCGCTGGAGGAACGGCCGTAGGGATGGTCAGGATACAACAATTCGTGAAACTTCAAACTGGCCATCCGCTGTGTGCTGTCGGCCCGCATCGCCAATCCCGTCATAATCTGGCCGCGCACCTGCTCAACATGCTCCACCGGAAAAAGCGGATACCGCAGCGATTGCGCCGTCAAATCCAGGATTAAATCCAAATCTTCCACCAAACTTTGCGACACAAACCCGGTCGTATGCCGCCCGCTGCTAAATCCTAACTCAGCGCCTACGGCTTCCAATTCTTCATAAATTTGCGCAAAAGTACGTTTGGCCGTGCCGCGCATCAGCAAGGAGGCCGTAAAACCGGCCAATCCGGCCTTCTCTGGCGATTCGGCCAATGCACCGGCCCGCAGCAGCCCTTCAACGATAACAGATTGGCTGGCAAAATTCTCGTAAACCAGCACCGTAATGCCGTTGGGCAGTTCGTGCCGGTGGATACTTTCTGGCCCAGGATAACGGCTGTCAAGCATGAATAATTATCTCCATCGTGTTGATTTCCTAAAAATAAACGGGACAAATGATACCACCCGCACTCACCACAGCCAAAACTGCTGTGATTACTGCCGTTTAACGATCAAAATCGTTAAATCATCAGCCTGGGCCATCGTCCCTACAAATCGCTTGACGGCCGACAAAATCGTCTCGGCGATAGCTTGTGCCGTCGCATCTGGCTGAATCGCCGCCCAGGCAACCACATTTTGCAGCCGCTCCAGCGCGAATTCTTCCAGTTCCTCGTTTGTCGCTTCCGTCACGCCATCGGTGTACAAGAGCAGGACGTCACCGGGCGCTAAATTAACGACCCTCTCCTCCAGCGTAATATCTTCAAAGAGACCCAGGACAATACCCGGCGCGCTCAAAGTTTCAAAAGTCCGATTTGCGGCCTGCCACCAGAGCGGTGGATTGTGACCGGCATTGGCAAAGTGAAAACGGCCGTTCTCCATCTCCAATGCCCCGTAAAAAGCCGTCACAAACATATCTGAATGGCTGTCTTCGACGATGTATTGATTGGCGCGGGTCAGCACTTCAGCCGGAGCGTAGCCGCGCAGGGCGTTGCTGCGAATCATCGTCCGGCTCAAAGCCATAAACAACGCCGCCGGCACGCCCTTGTCCGAAACGTCGGCGATGACCAATCCCAAGTGAGAGTCGTCACCGGGTAAAACAAAATGATCGTAAAAATCGCCGCCCACCTGCCGTGCCGCCTCATACGCGGTGGCAAATTCCCAGCCAGGCACAATCGGGCAATCAACCGGCAGCATACTCAACTGAATCTGACGGCCCACCACCAGTTCTTCCTCCATACGATGCCGCCTGATTTCTTCCAGATGCAGGCGCGTCTTTTCAATGGCCATCGCCGCCTGATTGGCCATGAGCTGTAACAGCCGAATTTCAGCCACTTCAAAGCGGCGTGGTTGGCGGCAGTCAACAACCAGCGTACCCAGGGAACGGCCGTCATTCAACAACGGTACAATCGCCCCCGTACGAAACTCTTCCGCCTTCAACCATTTCGTCTGCCACAACGGATCAATACCGCCGCCAGCATACTGCGTCAGCAGCGGCTGCTGCGAATGCATCACCCGCCCCGGCCCGCTGCGCGCATCGGCCGGCACAATAAATCGGCTGAGGACCGGGTCCGACCGCCAGCCGCTGGCCGCCCGGAACTGCAAATACGCCGGATTCTCGCCGGGCATGAGCAAGGCGCAAGCATCCACGTGCAGCAGCAGACGCACTTTCTTCACCAGATAATCGGTGATGTCGTCCAGGTCCAACTGGCGCAGCAGTTGGCTGGACAAATCCAGCAGCACCGACTGCTCATTCAATCGTCGTTCTTGCAGCAGGTCAAACAGGTGCGCCCGCTCCAGGGCGATACCCATCTGTCCACCCACGTTGGTCAGCAGCGCCAGCGCCCGTTGGTCAAACGACTGCCAGGTCGGTGCAGCCACGTTCAAAATGCCCAACACTTGCTTGCCGGACCGCAGCGGCGCTGATGCATGAACGCCCAGCCCATCGCGGTCGCCGCTGCTCTCCGCCAGCCGAGAGCAGCGGATTTCGTTGTACGCTTCGCCCAACTTGTCCTTCAGGCACAGACCCTGGCAGTCGCAGCCTTTATCCCAGGCATCGGGATTCTCGATGTCCAGAGCCGGCGGTAGATTATGATGTGCCGCCAAAACAAAACCCCGCCCGGCCCGCAGTTCCTGCGCTTCCGGCTTAACCAAAAATATCCAGCCCGTCTCCAACCCCATCAACTCAACCAGATGCGCCAGCGTATTATGCAGCGCACCCTGCACATCTACGGCCTTATTCAAGGTTTCTCCGATTTGGTTGAGGGTATTGAGATCTTCAATCAACGGCTGCATGATAGTTTCCCTAACAGGACAACACTGAGCATCTCCGAACACGAACAACACAAATACAGCGTATTTTTCGTGTAATTTGTGTCATTCGTGTCGAAAATCCCTTCTCATTCTAGCACAGACTAAATTGTTCTCCACCAGATGCCGGTGCATTCGGGCAGGATGGTCAGGTTGTTGCGGCGGATGCGGTCGGCCAGCTCATCGCCAAAGAAAAAGCGGGTCAGCGTGTCGGCCTTGTCCACGGAGGCGAAGCGGTAATCGGTGCGAATCCAGGTGGCGGCAAAGCCGTGTTCGTTTTCCAGCCAGTCGTAGTAGGCAGCCAAACCGCCATGCGGCGGCTGTGGTGTTTCGCGGCCGGTTCCCAGTGTTTCCAGGATGATGATCGTGCCGCCAGGACGCAAGACGCGCTTCATCTCGACCAATGCTTGCCCAATCTGGTCGCGCCAATCGGTGTACCAACCGACAAAATGGCCTAAACTCCAGCCAGCAATCGCTAAATCGGCCGTTTGGGCAGCGATGGGAAGATAGCGGTTGTCGGCAGCGGCCAAACTCACAGACCCTTGAGGTTGGCGACCTTTGGTCGCACGAAAACCTCGCAGGTCTAGCTTTTCACGGGCAACACCCAGCATGTGGGGCGAAATGTCCAGGGCGGTGATGCGGCGGACGTGGGGAGCCAGTAAACGGGTCAGCCGCCCGGTGCCAGCACCTAGTTCGATAACGGCCGTTTCCAATGTGAACGGCCGTGCCCTCTCCAGCGCCGGTAAAATATGCCCCTCATAATCCTCGCGCGCCACCATCTGTTCATATTCGACAGCCTTCGTGGCATAAATCCGCTTAAAATCGGTCATGCTAAAGCCTCGGCGTGGATAGCCTGTTCCAACGCATCCAATTTCTCATCGGCGCCCAGAACAACCAAAATATCGCCTGCTTCCAGCGGGGTCGTGGCTGACGCCTCCAGCCGGACGTGGGGATTACCATCTGCACCATGCACTTCCAACATGCCAATGACATTCAAATCAAAACGCTGGCGAAAATTCAGCGCCACCAGCGTTTTACCGGCCCAGACCAGGGGCACAGCCACACGCCGTGTGCTGACGCCCGGCAAAATTTGCCGTTTGCTCGATTTCTCGCGCTGGGTGCGGTAAATGGTGTTGTCATGGGCCAAAATAGAGGCAACGACCAGGACAACCAGCGCCGGCAGCATGTAAGCCGCACTGAACACTTCCACCGTAAACAAAATCGCCGCCAGAGGGACGTTGACAATAGAAACCAGGCTGGCCGTCATGGCTGGGATGATGAGCAACATCGGTTCGTAACCAAATAAATCGGCCAAGGCCGCGGCGACCATTGTGCCAAAAAAGAGTGATGGCACCAGCAATCCGGCTGACCCGCCGGAACCAATTGTGGCCAGCGTGCCCAACATTTTGGCAAAGAGGGCAATCAGAGCCACAGTCAAAGTCATTTCACCGGCCAGGGCCATCGACACGGCCGTTTCCCCCGGCCCCAGCACCAATTCCACCCCATTCTCCATCAAATCGAACGCGTCGGTGGCATAGGCCACAATGATAGCGATCAACCCGGTTAAAACCGCACCGAGCAAGTGACGCTGCCAGGCCACTTTTTGCCGGTGGAAGGCACGGTCAAAACTTTTGCGCAGGCGGCTGAAGTAGATGCTGACCAGGGAAACGGCCGTTGCCACCAACACCAGCACCCCGTAATAACGCCAATCCGACGGTGGCACATACAACTGCTCTACCTCAAAAATAACCGTATGCCCGGCGCTGGCCAGATTCGTCAAAAAGTAAGCCGTCAACGAGGAAATGAGCGAGTAGACAATCTTTTCGATGAGGGGGCGCTGCCGGTACATCACTTCAGTCGCAAAGAAGGCGGCGGCGAAGGGTGCGCCCAGCAACACAGCCACAGCAGCGGCGATGCCGCTCAACTGCGCTGTTTGCAAATCATCAGGATCGTCGGCCTGCCACCAGCGCCAGGCCCGCCCCACCATGCTGATGCGTCGGTCAGCCTCGGCCACGATCTGGCGCGGCTTGAACAGGCCGGCGGAGACGCTCTCGCCGATGAGGGTGACGCTGGCCTCCAATCCGCCGCTGCCACCGCTGCCTAGCGTAATCAGCGTGGCCAAGAATTTGCGGGCTGCCAGCGAAAACGTGGGCATCTGCCAGCGCACATCAACCCCTTCCTGACCGGTGAGTGCCTGTTCAAATGTTGGTTCAGAAGCGTAATAAAGCGAAATGGCCCGCTCCAGGCCATCGCCTTCCACGTCGTTGAGTTCGTGGATGCGGCCGTCTTTGTCGCGATAGTGGATGGTGGTGGCCCGGAAGCGGCTGATGGCGGCGACGATTAACGCGCCAATCAGCAGGGGAATGAATAAGACCAGTGGCGTGGCGGCTTCTTCAATCCAGTGCAGCGTGGTGTGAAAAGCCCAGTGAACGGCCGTTTTCAACCCGTACACAATCGCCCACACCACTACGCCAATAATGACCGACTGGACAACCAGCCGCCGCTCTTCCCGATCAAAATAGTCGGGCAAATTGCGGACAACTGTCAAATGTTTTATCGCGTCGGTGAAGGAAGTTAGGATGGATTTCATGAATGGAGACTGGGGCCTGGGGACTAGAGATTGAAAGCCTGGATAAATCTCCAGTCTCTAGTCTCCAATCCCGATTTTCTATTTTTCTATTTCAAACCCGGGGCCGGACACGGCCGTTAAATCAACAACTACTTCTTGTCCGCCAAAGCCATCAACCAGATCATGAGCGCGAACGGTTACTTCAGTAATTTCAGGCGGGATGGCGATGCGGCTCTGGCTGCGGGTGAACGGCTGCTCCGTTTCGTGCGGATGGAGCAGCAGGCGAGTGAACGGGTCATCGGGGTTGGGCAAAACCACGTTGCCATCGGGCAAAACCACATCCCAACCATCGGCATAATCGTCCCAGCCGGTGTCGGGATGCTCAACGGTAACGTGGAAGGTCCACACGCCTTCACCGGTCTGCACAGCACGGACGTAAGTTACATCAGCATTGGCGGCGCTCATCGGTTCAGTCCCAATTTCGATAGTGGGTGTGGGACGGGAAACGGCCGTTTCAGAGGTCGGTTTCTCTGTCGCTGGCATTGCCGTTGGTAGAACGGCCGTCACCGTTGGTGGCAGCGTCACCGTCTGTTCCACGCCAATACATCCTGCCAAAACCAACAAACCAGTAAATAATCCAACTAATTTCACCCTTTCACCTTTGCACCCTTTCACCCGTTCAAAATTTCCGGTTCATACCACCCTACCGTCCGGCTGCGCTTCTGCAAATAGTCGCGCCGGACGCGCTCGATGTCGTTCAGTGTGACTGCATTTAACTTGTTCAGCACCGTCTCAAACCAGCGATAGTCGCCGACAACAGCTTCGGAGAGGCCCAAAAGCTGTGTCTGCCCGGTAATGCTTTCGCCGGCCATGACAAACTGCGCTTTGGCCCGCTTGAGGGCCTTGTCCAGTTCCGCCTGGGTGATGGGTTCGGCCGCCAGACGCGCCAGTTCCGCATCCAGGGCTGATTCGACTTCGTGCAGGGTACGGCCGTTCCTTACCACCGCGCTAATCGTGTACAAAAACGGATCAATCGTCGGCCCCATCCCGCCATACGCCGCCGCGGCCAAATCCGTATCCACCAGCGCCTTGTACAGCCGCGAACTTTTATTGGAGCCGCCATCGCCAAACATGCCCAGACTGCTGCCCCCGGCAAATGCCGCGTTTAACAGGGTCAATGGGTAATAATCAGGATGATCTGCTCCCGGCGCACGAAAAGCCATCGACAAATATGCTGTATCGCCAGGGCCGTTGACGACGACACGCCGTTCACCCTTTTGCTGCGGCTCCTGACGTGTTACCGGCGGCGGCGCTTCCCCGGCCTTAATTCCGCCGAATTTGGCCTCGATTTGAGCCAGCATCGCCGCTGTCTCAAAATCGCCCACCACCACGGCAATCGCATTGCTGGGCGTGTAATTGCGCCGGTAATAACCGTACAAATCGTCCCGCGTCATGCTGCGCAAATCAGCCTCATCGCCAATCACTTCATGATGATAGGGATGTACCCGGAAAGCAGCGGCCGTCAACTCCTCATTCAGCAAAAAGCGGGGATCATTTTCATACATCTGCCGTTCAGACAAGATGACGGTCCGCTCTGATTCCACTTCTTCCGCCGTCATCAGCGTATTGACCATGCGGTCAGCCTCAACATCCAGTGCCAGGTCGATCCGGCCGGAAGGAAGCGTTTCGTAATAAGCGGTGAAATCGACCCAGGTAAAGGCGTTGAGATGGCCGCCCTCGCGGGAAATAAGTCGATCCAGGCTGCCGTTGGGGAAATTGGGCGTACCTTTGAACATCATGTGTTCTACCCAGTGGGAAACGCCGGTCAAGCCCGGTATTTCCTGACGGCTGCCCACGCGATACCAAAGCATGAAGGTCGCTACCGGGGCGTGGTGCATTTCTTTGAGGATAACGGTCAGGCCGTTATCCAGGATGGTTTTGGTGACGGAATTAGACATAGATCTCCTAAAATGTGCTGCGTGAATTTGATTTCAGGCGGAAAAATTATAGCTTAGGAGTGGGAATTGGGGAAACGGCCGTTGTCGTTTCTCATCCTCGGCTCGATTAATTCGTGTTAGGACGGTGGAAAGGATAAAATGATACAAAGTATTCAAAATGAGTTACCAGAGAAGCGCATGAAGAAAACAACCAATCAACTTTACGTGATCGGGCACGTCAACCCGGACACAGATTCAATCGCATCAGCGATGGGCTACGCCTGGCTGCTGCAAGATCAATTGGAGGACAATGTTATCGCGGCGCGGGCCGGTCATTTGAATCCGCAAACCAGTTGGGTGCTTAACCGGCTGGGATTGGAAGCGCCAATTTATTTGTCCGATGCCTCGCCCCGTTTTGAAGCGATTGCCCAGAGGTTAAACACGACGACTCCGGAACGGCCGTTGCGCGAAGCCTGGTCCATTGCCAATAAAACCGGCGGCGTGGCCCCGATCATCAATTCCGATGGCACACCCTACGGCCTCGTCACTGTTCTCAGCCTCTTCGATTTCCTGAGTCGTTCAGTTGGCTCCCATCCCCGCCGCGAAGAAACCCGCATCGCCGAACTGCTCGATCGGCCGTGCCAGGAAGCGTGCGACAGTGGCGTACCCAGTTTCCAGGCCAGCAGCCGCATCCGCGATTCCCTGCCCCGCATCCTGCACGCTGAACGAACTGAATTCATGGTCGTCAACGAGCATGGCGCTTACGTTGGCATCTGCCGCCAACGGGACGCCTTGCATCCGCCTCGCCTGCGCTTCGTGTTAGTCGATCACAACGAACCAGGTCAAGCCGTTCCTGCACTCGACGAAGCTGATTTAGTCGAAATCCTGGACCATCACCGGCTGGGCAATCCGTCTACCCATATGCCCATCCGCTTTACCGTTGACATCGTAGGCAGCACCTCCACTCTGGTCTCGGAGCGGATTCACGAGGCTGGTTTGAGCGCCCCGCCGCCGCTGGCCGGACTGCTGTTAGCCGGGCTTCTTTCCGACACGCTTATTTTAACCTCGCCCACCACAACAGAACGGGATCACCAGGCAGCGGAGCGATTAAGCCGTTGGGCGTTCATGGGTGGCAGCCCGTTAGCCGGGGAAGATATCGAATCATTTGGCAAACAACTGCTGGACGCGGGCGCCGGTTTAGCTGCACGTGATCACAAGGAAATCGTCAACGCCGATTTCAAGTTGTATGAAACGGCGGGACAAAAGTTTGGTATCGCCCAAGTGGAAGTGACCAGTTTTAACCAATTAGGTGAACATCTGGATTCGCTGCGCCATGCGTTGTCGGAATTGGCTGATTCCAAGGGGCTTGATTTTGCAATGTTGATGGTAACAGATGTGGTACGCTCGTCCAGCCGCCTTCTGCTTACAAAGTCAATACCGAGGCTAGAAGTGCTGCCTTACCCGCATCAGGATGACGGCACGCTTCATGCCTCGGGTGTTGTCTCACGTAAAAAGCAGCTTTTACCGGCGGTGTTTAGCGCGCTGGAAGGGTAGGCAAGTGGCAAGTTAGCAGGTGGCAAGTCGCCTAACCTTGCCACTTTGCTGCTTTTATTTTACGATAACCTGAACAAACGGCCGTTTCCCCGTTTCGGCATACAAATAACGATTCAGGGCCTCTTCAATTGGCTTGTCCAACGCCTGATTACTGGTGGCATATGTCTTTACCACGCGGGCAATCGTCTCTTTGGCGCCCACTAGCAGTTCCTCAGTTTCCTTCATATCAACAATGCCGCGAGAAACAAAATCCGGCTGGCCAATGACATTGCCATTATGGGCATTCACGTAAACCACAAAAAAGCCATTTTGCGCCAGCTTCTCCCGATCCCGTACTACCGACCAGCCCACTTCACCAACTCCGGCGCCATCAACAAAAATATAGCCGCCAGGCAGCCGTTCACCAATCGCCAAGCTATCTTGATCGAGTTCCAAAGGTGTCCCATTTTCGACCACAGCAATGTTTTCAGACGGGATGCCCAACTGCTGGGCCAGGACTTTGTGCTGCTTTAGATGCCGCAGTTCACCATGAACCGGGATGAGGAATTTCGGCCGTACCAAATTGATGAGCAGCTTCATTTCTTCCTGACTGGCATGGCCGGAAACATGAACATTGGCGATCCGTTCGTATAGCACATTGGCCCCCCGCTGGAAGAGGCGGTTGATGATACGGTAAACCATTTCCTCATTACCAGGAATTGCGTAAGCCGAAAAGACGACGGTGTCCCCTTCCATAATGCTCAGGTTGCGGTGGCGGCCTATCGCCAACCGGCCCATCACGGCCGAGGGTTCGCCCTGCGTCCCGGTGGCCATGATGGCAATCTCGTGTGCCGGATAGCTGTCGATTTGCCCAATATCAATCAATAAATCCTCTGGGATATCCAGGTAGCCCAGTTTGCGAGCAATTTTGGTATTGTCGCGCATGGAGCGGCCGGTGATGGCTAGTTTACGGCCGTACCGCTGCGCCATATTCGCCACCTGCTGCACCCGTGAAATCAACGAGGCAAACGTAGCGATAATAATCCGCCCCTGAGCCTCGCGGAAAAGCTTATCAAACCCTTCTTCAACCACCTTTTCCGATTGAGTCCAACCGGGCCGATCCGCATTCGTGCTGTCAGCAAGCAAACACAATACACCGCGCTCCGAAAATTCAGCTAATTTTGCAAAATCGGGCGGCCAATTATCGGCCGGGGTATGGTCAAACTTGTAATCGCCCGTATGCACAACTAAACCAACCGGTGTCGTAATGCCAAAACCAACACAATCGGGAATGCTGTGGGCCACGTGGAAAGGCTCCACCTGAAATTGGCCAATTTGCAGCACATCGTTAGCCTCAATCGTTATGAGATCAACTTCGTTCTGCAATCGGGCCTGCCGCAGCTTCACCTCTATCAAGCCAGCCGTTAGTGGTGTCGCATAAATGGGGGCTGAAATATGCCGCATCAAATGAGATAAAGCACCGATATGGTCTTCATGACCGTGCGTCACCAGAACGGCTTTTACCTTATCGGTTTTGTCCATCAAATAATTGAAGTCGGGAATAATCAAGTCAATTCCCAGCATATCGTTTTCGGGGAACATAATGCCGGCATCAACAATGATGATCTCGCCTTCATATTCAAAGACAGTCATATTTTTGCCGATCTCGCCCAACCCACCCAGGGGCGTAATTCGTAGTTTACTATTCATTTTGCCTCCGCAATTTAGGCGAGCGCAGTTTATAACTTGTACATTTTGAATGGAAAAAACTGCGCTTGCTTGAGAGGAATCGTTTTCTTTTTGAAAGTTATCTGTAAACGATTCCTTACCGGAACCCCATTGGTAAACCGCGAAAAGTTTTACAAGTTAAACAACTCGTTAATCCGCGGTTTCCTGAGGAATTGGCAAGAATAGTACAACTTTTTCTTGAAACTTTCTGCCAATTTCCTAAACCTGAAGTAATGCCCAAATTAGGATGATGAGGATTGTCTGCACGAGTGAAAGAATGATCGTGTACAACAGCATCCGGCGTCGGGCCGGTTTTTTGGATGTTCCAGTTAAGATTTCTTTTTCGGGTACAACAGCCAAAGATGGAGGTTGTTGGATAGTTGCCTGGTAATCGTAACGCATAATGGCAACGCTGATGTTATCTTCACCGCCGCGCTCGTTGGCCAGGTCAATTAAAATGCGGCTGGCCCGGAGCGGTTCTTGATGCGTTAATATTTCCTGGATTTCTTCGTCGAAGACGTGGCGAGTTAATCCATCTGAGCAAAGCAGAAAGATGTCGCCCGGTTCGGCCGTTTCTTCAAAAATATCAATTTTGGGTTCTTTTTCGGAGCCTAAACTGTAAAGAATGACGTTCTTGCGGGGATGGTTGAATGCTTCTTCCTCGGTAATAGCCCCTTCTTCGACCAGTTTGGCAACCAGGCTTTGGTCTTTGGTAATTTGCCGGATACGGCCGTTACGCCAAATATACCCCCGACTGTCTCCCACATTACCAATAAAAACCTGCGAACCCTGAAAAACAGTCACGACCATCGTCGTTGCCATACGGCTGTCATCACCGCGCTCCGCCACCATCTGGCGTAAATCAGTGTTCGCAGCTTGCATGGCCCGCCAAATACGCTCTCCCAAGCCGAGGTCTAAATGATCCTTCAAATAATGGGCAACTACTCGTTCACTGGCAAATTGACTGGCAACTTCACCGGCATCAGCGCCGCCTACCCCATCAGCCACAATATAAAGCCACCCAGATTGTGCTTCCGCTGCTTCATTTTCCGGCTCCCAAAAAGTGACAAAGTCCTCGTTATGGTCACGGATACGGCCTTGATCAGTTTGTAGGGAAGCTTCGATAAGCTCGCGGGTTTCCATAGGCAGACTATATACACAAACAGGCATTAGGGCAAGACATGCGCAGATAATAATTCATACCCGCTAACCTCGATAAATGTCCGGGGAAAACCTTAGAAAAAGGTACTCCATGCCAGATAAATCATGATAACAAAGATGATGGCAGTCATGACAATCAACACGTACAAAATACCAGTCAGGAATGACTGCTGCTTTGCCTTATCCGCACTAACGACCGATTTAGATTTAGGCTTCGGCGCCGGCGTACTCTCAGGTTTCGCATCTGGCAGATCATCAACAGCCAATGCTGTTTCGACCACGGGCGCTTCTTCTGACCACGATTCAGGCACCTCGTTTTTCAGCCAATCAGGGATATCAGCATCCTCGTCTGGTGTCGCCTCTGGAACAGATTCCACTTGAGCCGTTACTGTCTCTTCGGTTATCTCCAGCCCTTCCTCTTCGATTAACCACTCTGGCAAGGTATCGCCTTTCTGCTGCGCCAAAAAATCAGCCGTGTTGTGGGAAACAACCACAGGTTCAGAAGGAGTCTCATCTTCCTCAGCATCAATCCCGATCACCACTTCTTCTATCTCTGTCTCTATCGCGGTTTCAGCTTCAGCCTCTCCCCCAACTTGTAAACGCGCCAGCATCTTTTTCGCCATTTGATGGTCTGGTTCCAAGGTCAACACTTTACCCAAATACGCGATCTTTTTGGATTCTGAGTCGACTAACGTGCTGAGCAAAAACCAGGCCTGCGTTTCATCGGGGTTTTTCTTGAGGACTTGCGTGAGTAATAGCTGGGCTTCTGTTTCTTGCCCATTGCGTGCTGCTGAAATTGCTTGCTGAAGTTTTTCGTTCATTATCATCCCTTCTCTTTCACAGGCAGTAACGAACTCGCCATTATGTTAATCATTTTAACACGATTTTGCCTAAAGCACGAAATGAAAACGTAATTTTAGTTGGAACTGCTGACAATTTCATCTAACAATAAACAGGGGTAGTGCTGATGGGCAGTGGTTACGGCCGTTAAATCAGCCCGCATCGTCAAATCCAACTGCGAAAACAAGTGTAACAAATGACAAACCGACAAGCCCATCACCCCGGTGAAACAGCCATCCAGTCGGGCCACCGGGCGGAATGTGGGGTGTTGGATAGCATAAGCCCCAGCTTTGTCCATCGGATCACCCGAGGCAATATAGGTTTCGATTTCAGCCTCTGAATAATCACGCATGGTGACAACGGCCGTATTCACCCCACTCACCTCACGCCCCGTCTCCAATGCCAGCAAAACCACCCCGGTATGCACATCATGGGATCGATTCCGCAGCGCCCTTAACATACGCCGGGCGTCAGCCGCATCGGCCGGTTTACCCAGCATTTCTCCTTGCAATGCCACCGTCGTATCCGCCGCCACAATAACAACATCACCTTTGTCACTCGACTGTCGCCATTGTTCAGCGATCTTCACCGCTTTTAATCGCGCCGTTTCCACCACATTAACCGCCGGGTCCGGGTCCGTCACCAAACTTTCATCCACATCCGCGCTCTCAACTCGGACCGGATAACCGAGCAGCTTAATCAATTCACGCCGTCGTGGTGATTGGGAAGCTAAAATCAACTTAACCATCTAAAACCCTCCCTTCAAATAGCAAAAAAGGCCAGCCCCTTGCGGAGCCGGCCTTTTCGCAGCAACCATACTGCAAATAACTTAGCCAGAAACGGCCGTTGTTATTTAACTTCGACAACAGCGCCAGCTTCTTCCAGCTTCGCTTTCGCTTCTTGCGCGGCTTCCTTACCAACGGCTTCCATCACAGTGCCCAAACCATCCACAACTTCTTTCGCTTCCTTCAGTCCCAGACCGGTCAAAGCACGAACTTCCTTAATCACGTTAATCTTCTTCGGACCAATCTCCTTCAAGACCACGTCGAATTCCGTTTGCTCTTCAACTTCTTCTGCCGCAGCACCAGCCATACCCATAGGCATCATACCCATCGCCATTGGAGCGGCGGCACTAACGCCCCACTTCTCTTCCAGCATCTTCGTCAATTCAGCAGCTTCCATCAAGTTCAGGCTGCTCAGTTCTTCTACCAATTTTTCTAAATCGGCCATCTTATAATCCTCCGAAATTTTATTTCCTAATCTTTTTATTTGTCAGAGATAAAAATCCCCAACCATGTCAATCTATCAAAGCCTACACTGCTTCCGCAGCTTCTTCACTTTTAGCGTAAGCATCAATCACATTTACGACCTGCCGAACACCGCTAGCCACAACAGAAACAATATTCTGAGCTGGTGTATTAATCAGACCCAGAAGCTGCGCACGCAGTTCCGGCAGCGACGGCAATTCAGCCAACGCCTTCACCTGATCATATGACAGAATATCATTACCATAAATACCACCCTTAAGCGCCAGTTTATCGTCGCTTTTTGCGAAATCAACCAAAACCTTTGCTAAAGTCGGTACTTGATCCAAAGCAAAACCAGCGGCGAGTTGACCATCCATCAACTCTTCCGGCACCGGTCTATCTGCCTGTTCCAGAGCGTATTTCAACAGCGTCTTTTTGGTTACATGAAAAGCGCCATCTGCTTCGCGAACCTTATGACGCAATGCTTCCATGCCTTTCACACTCATTCCGGTATAATCGGCCATGAAAATTGCTTTACTTTGTCCGATAAGTTCGCCATACTGAGCGACCAATTCATCTTTACGAGCCTTAGAAATAGCCAAAGCGTATCACCTCCTCAGTTGTGATAAATTATCAAAATCATGCTCCATCGTTAACACGAAAAGAGCTGATGGTTGCTTCAAAAAACAAAAAATCCTCACACCAACCGGCATGAGGATTCATTATTCCAAAGAAAAACGTTTTTCAACAAACAACATGTTTGAAACGTAATCTCACGATGAATCTCTCACCTCGGCTGGCAATTTTAAGTTTGCTCAGATCATTCCCAAACAAACACCAACTGTCTTCAGTAGAGAATCTCAGTTGTTTTATTGTTAACTTCCCAGGAGTTTCAACACCCAGGAAAACACAAGTTTACGATATTGCTTCCATTGGGTCAAGGCGAATACCAGGTCCCATCGTGTTGGCCAAAACAACGCGGCGCACATATGTTCCCTTGGCTGCTGCCGGGCGTGCTCGCTTAATGGAATCTATAACAGTTTGCAGGTTATCCATCAGCTGCTCTTCGGTAAAGCTGGCTTTGCCTATCGGCGCATGAACATTAGATGTTTTATCAACACGAAATTCAACACGACCAGCCTTTGCTTCTTCAATCAAGCGAGGCAAATCACTGCCAGGAGCTACGGTACCGGCACGTGGGTTAGGCATCAAGCCGCGTGGACCCAAAACACGTCCTAAACGACCAACTTTGCCCATCATCGAAGGTACAGCAATGGCCACATCAAACTCTGTCCAGCCGCCTTGTATTTGTTTAATAACTTCATCATCAGCAACAATATCAGCACCGGCTTCTGTGGCCAATGCCGCATCTTCACCTTCGGCAAAGACCAAAACGCGCACTGTTTTACCCAAACCGTGTGGCAAATTAACCACATCACGCACTTGCTGGTCAGCATGACGCGGATCGACACCTAACCGAAAATGCACTTCAACGGTAGGATCAAATTTTGTAAAAGCTGTTTCTTTAATGAGTTTTACAGCTTCAGCGCGAGTATATAATTTATCGCGGTCAATTTTTGCCGCAGCTTCTTGATATTTACGTCCTCTTTTAGGCATGTTTTCTCCTTGTGGTACAAGCGGATGGCTTTTACACAATCCTCCCACTCAATAGAATATCTCTTAATCAGAAATAGTTAATCCCATACTACGGGCTGTACCGGCAATGATTTTCATCGCCCCATCAATGTCCACCGCATTCAAATCTTTCATCTTGATTTCGGCAATCTCTTTTAATTGAGCTTGTGTCACGCTGCCAACCTTGACACGGTTCGATTCAGAAGATCCAGTTTTGATGCTAGCCGCTTTTTTCAACAAAGCGGTCGCTGGTGGAGTTTTTAAGATAAATGAGAAGCTGCCGTCTTGAAAAACGGTCACCTCCACTGGAACAACCTGTCCCACCTGGCTGGATGTTTTGGCATTATACTCTTTGCAAAACTGCATCAAGTTAATTCCATGTGGGCCAAGTGCAGTACCAACCGGAGGTGCCGGGTTGGCCTTTCCACCTTGAATCTGTATTTTTACAACTGCTTTTACTTTTTTCGCCATTATTCTCTCCTGGAGTCCAAACGCCTGTCTGCAGGCTCCTCCTAATCAAAGTTTAAAGACATAAAGAAGACAAAATAAATATAATATTCGTGCTATCTTCTTTCTACCTTGATAATTACACTTTTTCGACGTGCAAGAAATCTAATTCAACGGGGGTTTCGCGCCCGAAGAAGGAAACCATGACACGAACTTTTGCCTTTTCAGCATCAATTTCAGAAACTGTACCAATAAAGTCAGCAAACGGGCCGGTGCCAATACGCACTTTCTCGCCGAGTTGGAAGTCGAATTTGACTTTAGGTGCTTCGGCTTCCATACGGTTCATGATTTTGGCAACTTCATCGGGGCGCAGTGGTGTGGGTTCATTGCCCATACCGACAAACCCAGTAACACCTGGTGTGTTGCGCACCACGTACCAGGAATCTTCGCTCAATACGAGTTGGACCAATATGTATCCGGGGAATACGCGACGTTCAACAGTCCGGCGTTTACCATCTTTGATCTCGATTTCCTCTTCAGTCGGCACAACAACATCAAAGATTTTATCCTGCATATCCATTGTTTCGATACGCTGCTCGATACTGTGACGAACTTTGTTTTCGTAACCGGAATAACAATGAACAACGTACCAGGCACGGCCGTCATCAGGGATAGAGATATCTTTTTTATCAGCCTGAACCGATGATTTCTCTTCCT
>JBNKZT010000109.1:0-16760 GCA_050301775.1 Promineifilaceae bacterium (SeqCode) | reverse complement strand
CATCATCATCGGCTTCCTGGTACTGATGGCCATTCTCCTGGCCGTCGTCGGCGGTCTGGGTCTGACGACGACGATGAGCATCAACATCCTGGAACGCATCCGTGAGATCGGCGTCTTGCGTGCCATTGGCGCGTCCGATGGGGCTGTGCAGCAGATCGTCCTGGCCGAAGGCATCGTGATTGGCCTATTAAGCTGGGGCGTTGGCAGCCTGCTGGCGCTGCCCACCAGCCGCCTGATGAGTCAGCAAGTGGGCTTGGCCTTACTCGGCTTCCCGCTCAACTACTCCTTTGCATTTGGTGGCACCTTGATGTGGCTGGTGATCATCATCTTCCTGGCTGCCGTGGCCAGTCTTGGCCCGGCCCGCAGCGCCTCCCGCCTGACGATCCGGGAAGTGTTGGCGTATGAATAAAATAAGCAGTGAGCAATTAGCTGTTGGCTGTTAGCAATTTTTTTTGAGGTGTTTTATGTTTAAGCAATTATTCAAACGAGATCAAGTAAATGGGAATGGTTACGTGAATGGCAATGGCCACGTCAACGGTAACGGTTCGGCCAACGGCCACGGATTAAATGGCACGACTCTGGCTTATTCAGTCAACGGCAATGGCGTGAATGGAAATGGGTCGGTCAAACATCTCATTGATCTGCAAAAAGTTGTCAAGGCTTACCACACACCTGTTGGTGACTTCATTGCCTTGAATGGGATTGATTTGCAAATCGGCAAAGGAGAATTTGTCGGTGTCGTTGGCAAGTCGGGCAGCGGCAAATCAACGCTTATCAACATGATCACCGGGATCGACCGCCCCACGTCCGGCCAGATTTTTGTCGGCGACCAGGCCATCCACGATCTCAAGGAAGGGCCGATGGCTGAATGGCGCGGCCGTAACATGGGCGTCATCTTCCAGTTTTTCCAACTGTTGCCCATGCTCTCTTGCATCGAAAACGTGATGCTGCCGATGGATTTCAACAACACCTATCCCCTGCGCGAACGGCAAGATCGGGCTATGCACATTTTGGAGCAGGTGGAGATGGCCGACCATGCTTTTAAACTGCCGTCGGAAGTATCCGGCGGACAGCAGCAGCGCGTGGCCATCGCCCGTGCCCTGGCCAACGACCCGCCCCTCCTGGCCGCCGACGAACCCACCGGCAACCTGGACTCAAAAACGGCCGATTCGGTCTTTCGCCTGTTTGAAAACCTCGTCGCCGACGGCAAAACCATCCTGATGGTGACCCACGACAATGAACTGGCCAATCGCGTCACCCGCACGATTACGATTGCCGATGGGGAGATTGTGGATGAGAGGGTACGTTAGGTTTGATAAACCCTCGCTATTTCTAGCAGCCTATCGGAAAAGTCCGACTTTTAGTCTTAAAGAGAGTGCGCGTCTCGTGTAGCAGCAGCCTTGAAAACAGCCAAAAGTCGGACTTTTTGGGGTTCTCCGACAAGCTGCTAGTCATGTTCCCATTTGCTGTATAATTGTTTGAAGAGGTGCTTATGAACTCACAACAAATAACCATCACGTTACCGGAACCAATCTATCAGCGTGTAAAAAGGCAATCCCAATTAATGCGGCGGTCTATAGTGGATGAGTTAGTAGCTGCCGTAACCTCCTCTCTGCCGGAACAGGAAACGCTGCCACCTGACATTGAACAAGAGCTATCCGAGTTGGATTTGTTTACCGATGAAGAACTTTGGCGAGCCGCACGTATGACTGTGCCGGCGGATAAAACGGGACGGATGCAGGTTCTGGTAGAGAAGCAACAATTGGAGGGATTAACGGATTCAGAAAAACAGGAAACGGCCGTACTCTCCCACTTCTTTAACCGGGTGATGCTGGTGCGCGCTAAAGCAGCAGTTCTGCTTAAAGAACGTGACCACGATGTTGACCAACTCCTGAATTCCTGACAGCTCCTTTATGAGTTCCATTCCGATTGCATGGCAACACCAGGTAGCTGAACGTTCTCAATACCGTTGCAGTTATTGCCAGAGCCAACAACGCTTGATGGGCGTTTCTTTGACCGTTGATCACATAATTCCCCAGTCATTGGGCGGCACCACAGAACTGGACAATTTATGTCTGGCCTGCTGGGATTGCAACCTGATTAAGGGCGACCGGAGTACAGGCACAGATTCTCAAACGGGAATGCGGGTTCGTTTATTTAACCCCAATCAACAAAAGTGGTCCGATCATTTTGGATGGAGTGAAGACGGATCACACATTATAGGCCTGACTCCGGTTGGTCAGGCAACAGTTATTGCACTCAAATTAAATCGTTCCCAGTTGGTAGAAGCTCGTCGCTATTGGGTAAAAGCTGGTTGGCATCCGCCTGTGATAGATTAAGCAACAAAAGCCAAAAACAAAAGCCAGTCGATCAATGACTGGCTTTTTTATTATCCCGATATAAAGCAAAAGCTCCGGGGTGGGGGACCCGGAGCTTTTAGCAAGAAGGAGGAGGAAAATGAGTCTCAATCAATACCATTACGTTGTTTCCATTACTGATGATAGGATACATATTTCCAGGCTGCCTGTAAATGGGATAAAACGGCTAGCCGGGAAGAGCTAAAGGTCGTCAAAACGAGACTCATCCAGTCGTTTGGATAGGGATTGGGGATCGTCGTCAGGCGGTGGCGTATCCTGTTTCTCATCATCGGCAAATGCTTCCACTGTACCAGCTAGAATATCAGGATGAACCCGGCGGACCAGGCTCCATTTGCCGCAGTGGGGACAGCGGTCGTACTTGCCGGCCACGACGTTCAAGCCCCAGATGTGCATGGCGAACGGCCGTTCACATTTGGGACAAATCGTACCACCAAAAGGGCCGTTGACGGCTGGTTGACCAGTCTTTCCATTTCCCCGGTTAGCTATCCAGGAGGAAAATAGACGACCACCAACAGCCAAAACAATGATGGGGATGATTATCCAGAAAAGCAGTTGGTTGGATTCGCCGCCGGAGATGAACTGGCGCTGGAGGGTGTTGGATTGGAGGGTACGGCCGTCAACCGTAACCCCCATCGCACTCATCGTATGCGTACCCAGTGGGAAATTGTCGGTATTAAATCGCCAGCGGAACGGGGCTTCGTCATCTTCGCCGATGCGCTCCCCGTCCAGCAAAAACGTGACCTGTACCAGATCGTCCGGGCCGTTGACACGGTAGGTGAACGTGCCCTGAATGGAACCACCCAGGCTGGAACCAAAATTCCTGAGCAGACTCAAACTTAAATCCGGTGCTTCTTGAGCGCTTGCTGCGGCCGGCAGTAATAAAAACAACAAACCAATAGTAAGTAAGAACTGTTTTTTCATTTTTTGCCCACTCCCCAATCATGTCGACGGCCGTTATTCTTCTTCTTCAGACTCAATCGCTGGCGGACGTAAATAAGCTATTAAATCGTGGACGCGATTGCGACGGTACAGGTAAAGCAGCAGGCTGCGCGTTTTACTCTTTTTATTGCCGGCATCCAATTGGTCCCAGTCGATTTCCAGATCGGTGGCCATTTGTTGTAATTGTTCCAGGCTAAAATGGGCCAGGAGGTAATGGCGCAGGATGGTGGCAGGAGAAGCGGCGTCGATTTTTTCCAGGCGGGGCAAATTTTCCGGCGGCGGCGGGGTAAGGATGCGCTCGACAGCCAACGCCAGCGCGCCCGACTGCCCGTTTTCTTCGGCCTGGTCCATGATGGTGATGATGAGCTGGTTCATATCCTGACCAGGCGTCATCACGTCGTTTTCGTTTAGCCCCAGGTCAAAAATGAGATCGAGCACATCTTCACGGCCCAGCCGTTGGCGGATTTCGTCGTACAACATCTGCCGGTCAAAGGCGGCACTGCTTTTACGGGCTTTCTTTTCGACCCTGGCGGTGGGGTCATTGTTTGGCGGACTGATTGGGACGGGGTTGGTGGAAACGCCCAGCAGCGGCCACAAAATGCCCCAGGCCCACAAGGTTGCTCCGGCAAACAGGATACCGCTAATAATGTAGAAGAAGAAGCCCAGATCGGCCAGAACCGCTTCCCGGTTGAAGGTTCCCAGGAAGGTATCGAGCAGTACGGCCGTTGTCACCGCCAACAAGCCAATGCCCCATACAAAATTGGGCCGCCGTAAAAAAAAGATCAGGGCGATAAGAACAAGGAGGAGTTTTAGTACCAGATAAATTGACATAAATAGTATTTGATAAGGATTGATATTTTGCCTGATTGTAGCACTGAGGATAGGGCTGGCAAGCATTGGCTGATTGGAGAAGGGGTGGTATGATCGATTTATGCAGAATGGTGCAGGTGGCGTTCGCTCATTGTTTCTATGGTTGTTTTTACTTTTGCTGCTGGCGGCGTGTACCCCGGAAACGGCCGTATCGACAAGCTCACGACCAGCCATGCCCACCCGAGCCATCGCTGCGGCCATTCCCGATACCCAAACGCCCACAGCCACACTCGATACCGCTTTGATGCCGCCAACCTGGACGCCGGTTCCCGGTTCAACATCTGATTCCACCGGTAACTTCACCGAATTATCATCTTTAGGGCCGACCAATACGCCCACCGTCACCGGTTTCATTCCCACCAATACACCGCGACCTACCAGAACGAACACGCCCACAGCCACCCCCCTGCCGACCACACCCACGCCATATGTCAGCTACATTCCCAACCTGCCGCCCTCAACCGATTTAGGTCCCAGCAAGATGGGGCTGCACGTTATTCGGGCCAACGACGCCAACATCATCGAGTTTGTCAAGGTGGGACATCCGGCCGTGATTAAGGCGCTGGATAATTTTGGTTATCTGGCTGAGGTTAAGGCCGCATCTCCGCGCACGATTGTGGTTGGCCGCGTGAACTATCCCCACCAGTCGTATACCGGCTCGCCGGAGGAATCGGCCCAGAAGTTTGTGGCCGATCAATTAGACCAGTATTTGATTAATACGGCCGTTGACTACTGGGAAGGCTGGAATGAACCCGACCCGAATCTGGACAACATGCCCTGGTACACGCGTTTTGAGCAAGAACGAGTGCGTCTGCTGGCTCAATACGGCTTGCGGGCCGCTATTGGCGGATTCTCAACTGGCGTACCCGAAATGGATGAATTTGCCCTGTTCCTGCCGGCCATCGAGACGGCGATAGAGTACAATGGCATTTTGACTCTGCACGAATACAGTGCGCCGGATATGACCTACCTTTATGGTGACCCGCTGCCCGGCTATCCGGCTTATCCCGATCGTGGTTCATTGACCTTTCGCTATCGTTGGTATTACCGCGAATTTTTGGAACCGATGGGCCTGGTAATTCCGCTGGTTATCAGTGAGGCGGGCATTGACGGTATTATCGGAAATCGTCCAGGCCCTGATGGAAAAGGTTGGTCCGATTTTCAGAAATATTGGGTGGAGCAGGGTTGGGCTGATAACGGGGTTGATGCATTTATCAAGCAGTTGAACTGGTATGATAATGGTGTGCGTGAAGATGGCTATGTCATTGGTTTTACTATTTTTACGGCTGGTGGACACGATTATTGGGAGAATTATGATATTAATCCGATATTGCCTCAATTAATTGATTACATGCGCAGCCAGCAATGATAGATTTTGATGTGACTGTCAGGTGTATGATTTGTCCTTACTAAAGAATACAACTTTAGATGAAATAGCTCGTATTGATGGGAGGAATTAATTATGGCAGAACAACAAAAGGACAAGAAAATGAATTTGGAATCAGCTTTAGCCCCCAAAGTTAAAGAACCGGGGTTCTGGCGAGACATGTGGCAGCAGGTGCGTCTGGTTTATTATTTGCTGCGCGATCCGGAAGTGCCGTTTTATTTGAAGCTGCTGCCGTTTACGGCCGTTGTCTATTTCCTCTTCCCGTTTGATTTACTGACCGACTTTGCTCCCATCATTGGCCAATTGGACGACATTACCGCGCTGCTGGTTGGCGCCAAAATTTTCATTGAACTGGCTCCGCAGCATGTAGTCGCCCGGCACATGGAAACAATTCGCATTCAAGATGGCTATATTGTTGACTCCACAGTTACCGATGATTTGACAGAATCAATCATCATTGATGGGGAACACGAAATTATCGTAGAAAATGAAAAAGACCAGAGTTAATTCTGGTCTTTTTTAATAATCTAAAAGCGCTTTTTTTTAAGCGAGCATTAGTTTTGTAACTGCGGCTGCTTGTGCGCCAAGCTGCTGCAAAATCCAGTCTGCGCCCCAGTAATACATTACTACAACCGTTAATATACAACATAGGCAAAGCAGCACAATGGCGGCGACCCCAATCGTGATGAGGCGTTTCCGTTTCTGGGCGGCAGCGGCGTCGTCGGCTGAGGGAACTAACGGCTGGGCGGGTGGCGGCGGGGAATTTTCATAATCGGGCAGAGGCGGCATCAGGGGCTGTTCAACTGATGGGCTGCTGGATTGATTAGACACGGCCGTTTTCGGTTCAAACGCATTGTCAAATGTCATATCCTCGAATGGATTGGTCTCGTCACCGACCATTTCATACATGAGGAAAATGCCGCTGCCAAAAGCAATATCTTGACCGGCTTGCAGCAGGATTGGCTCATCGCCAATCCGTTTCCCGGCTACATACGTGCCATTCGTGCTGCCCATGTCATTGATTTCATACCCATTGACCGTTTCAACCAGTTGAGCATGATACCGTGAAACTTCGGGGTCATTGAGAACAATATCAGACATGGGATCACGTCCGACGGTCACGGTGGGGGCAAATAGGGGATAAACTTGGCCTGGTTTAGGTCCCTTGCGAACTACAAGTTGATAATTGTCAGAAGACACGGCCGTAACCCTCCAAATCAATTTCCATAAGAATACATAATGTTACCTGCATTTTATATCGGTAAGGGGCAAAGTGGCAAGTTACAAACCGTGAATATCGAGTTGATGGGAATGAGATGGGTACCAGGAGCGGCACTAAGAGCGGCGTTTGAAGAGCAAACGCGGCAGTGATTTAGCTTCTGTCAGGTTTAGCCAGAGCACTATGGCCGTGTAAGCGGCTACGCCGGCTACGCCCCCGGCCATAACCAAAGCCAGCTTGAAGATAAAGCCATCGGCTGGTAACAAGGGCTGCAAGAGAAACGCCACGCCATACGCTGCCAGCCCGGTTGCTGCGGCAGCGGCAATTGATTTCAACGTTGTAACCGTTACATTGTGTCCCCTTAAACCGTGCAAATGGCGCTGAAGTAACCAAAGCATAATCAGCGTGTGGACGATATGTTTAACGGCATCGGCGACCATTAAGCTGAGCAAACCAAGTGGTTTCAGGAGGGAAACGGCCGTTATCGAATAAACAACAATGCTAACCACTCCTACCAGTGCCGGACGCCAGGTATCCTTGCGGGCGTAAGAGGCAAACACCAGCATCTGATCGACGGCGGCGAAGGGCAGCCCGAACAAGTAAACCCGTAAAACCAGTGCCGTCATTTGGGTATCAGCCGGGGTAAACTCGCCATGTTGAAACAGCAAAGCCACAATGGGTACGGCCAGGGCAAACAAGCCGGTCGTCGCCGGTAAAATCAGGGTGATGACCAAGCGCAGCCCTTCGGCCAGTGTGCGCTTAAAATCGCCCAGCGCTGTTACCTGTTGCGAAAGTGTGGGCAGTGTGGCAATGGAAAGCGCCGTCACTACCAATCCCAGCGGGAATTGGGTTAGTGTGGTGGCAAATTTCATGTAGGAAACGCTCTGATCGCCGGTGCGTGTGGCCAGATTGAGGCTGAGGGCGATGGCCAATTGGTTGACGACCAGCCCGGCGACAATGGGCGCATACAGCCGCAAAATTCGGCGGATGGCTGGATGCTGCCAGTCAAAACGCCATCGCAGCCGGGCATCGCGCAGCGCTGGAAGTTGTAAGACGACTTGAAAAACGGCCCCCAGCAGAATCCCCCAGGCCAGCGAATCAATTTTTTCCGGCCACAACAGGGCGGCGACGACGACTGTGCCATTGTACGCCGCGCTGATGAAGGCGGGCAACGTGAACCGCTTGAGTGCGTATAAGACGCCGCTCAATATGCTGGCAGTGCCTAAAAACAGGACGGCGGGAGTCACGACACGCATCAAACGGATGCTAACGGCCGTTAACGCCGGATCGGTGAACTCATTGGCCCCCACCAGCCAGGCCACCTGCGGCGCAAATAACTCCACCAGGACGACGACGAACAGGAGAACGGCCGTAGCTACGCTTAATACCGAGCTGACAACTTGCCACAATGTCTCCTGGCGTTCTTTAGCCGTGTAATCGCTAAACACGGGCACGAGCGATGAACTGACCATACCGCCTACAATCAGGTCAAACAAGCTGGTGGGGACGTAAGCGGCGACTTCAAATGCGCTCAGTAGGCCGGATGCGCCAAACAAATTGGCTTTGACTGTTTCCCGGACCAATCCGAGGAGGCGGCTGGCGACGTTGCCCAGGGCTAGAATGCTGGCCGCGCGGGCAATGCCGCGGCTGGCTGCCTGTTGTTGGGGCGATGGTGGAGTAAGTGGCTCCTCCATGATAGGGTCAATCTCGCTTGATTCGATCAAAAGCTGGTTCCTTGGTTTTAGTTCGCGTTGGCATTCTAGCTGATGGCTACCGGGCAAGCAACCATGATTAGGGTACGGGTAACGGCCGTTTCCCCTATCACAGCCTGAACACTCTCTGAAAATCACTCGCCAACCCCTATTGCCCCAAGTATAATGAATTGATTCCCAACCACGATCCATTCCCAACAGGAGACGCGCTAATGTACGATAAGGAAAAGCTGGCTAAACTGGCCCAAAATCGAGATAAATGGGAGGAAACCACCCTCCACAAATCTACCTCACGATTCCCAGAACGAAAAGAACAGTTCTTAACCACCTCCAGTGAACCCATCCGGCGGCTGTACACACCGCTCGACGTGGTCGATTTGGAATATGAGCGCGATCTGGGCTTTCCGGGCGAATATCCGTTCACACGCGGCGTTCATGCAACCATGCATCGGGGACGGCCGTGGACGATGCGCATGTTCGCCGGTTTCGGTTCAGCCGAAGAGACCAACGAGCGCTACAAATATCTGCTGGAACAGGGTAACATGGGCCTCTCCGTCGCCTTCGACTTACCCACGCTCATGGGCTACGACACCGATGCGGCTGAAGCGTTAGGTGAATTTGGCAAATGTGGCGTCGCCATCAGCAGCCTCAAAGATATGGAAATTCTGTTTGACGGCATTCCCCTCGAACAAGTCAGCACCAGCATGACCATCAACAGCCCGGCGGCCATCATTTGGGCCATGTACATCGCCGCTGCCGAAAAACAGGGCGTGCCGATGGCCAAATTACGCGGCACGCTGCAAAACGACATCCTCAAAGAGTACATCGCCCAAAAAGAATTCATCTTCCCCCCTGAACCGTCAATGCGGCTGGTCACCGATACGATTGAGTTTGGCACAAAACACATGCCTGAATGGAATACCGTTTCCATTAGTGGCTACCACATCCGTGAAGCCGGTTCTACGGCCGCGCAAGAACTCGCTTTCACGTTGGGCGACGGGCTGGAGTATGTGAGTTGGGCGTTGGAGCGAGGGCTGGACATCGACGATTTTGCCCCCCGACTCAGCCTGTTCTTTAATTCGCATAACGATTTCTTCGAGGAAATCGCCAAATTCCGTGCCGCCCGCCGCATTTGGGCGCGGGAGATGAAGGAGACGTTTGGCGCGAAGAATCCTCGTTCCTGGCTGGCTCGTTTCCACACGCAAACGGCCGGCGTCTCGCTCACGGCCCAGCAGCCGGAGAATAATATTGTGCGGGTGGCCATTCAGGCGTTAGCGGCCGTTATCGGCGGCACGCAAAGTTTACACACCAACAGTATGGACGAGGCTCTGGCCTTGCCCAGCGAACATGCTGTCACCATTGCTTTGCGCACCCAACAAATCATCGCCGAAGAAAGCGGCGTTACCAACACGATTGATCCGCTGGCCGGTTCCTTTTTTGTGGAGCATGAAACCAATAAAATCGAGCAGCAAGTTTATGATTATTGGCGGCAAGTTGAGGAGATGGGGGGCGTTTTAGCGGCGATTGAGAATGGTTTTTACCAACAGGAAATTGCCAATGCCGCCTACGAGTATCAACAGCAAATCGATGCTAACCAGCGAACGATTGTCGGTGTTAATGGCTATGGCGACCCTGATGAAAACCTACGTATTCCTATTCTGGCAATGGATCCGGAGGGTTATGACCGGCAGGTGTCCCGCCTGAACCAACTACGACAAGAACGGGACAACACGCAAGTGAACCAAACGCTTCAAGCGCTCCGCACCGCCGCCGAGGGCACAGACAATATGATGCCCGCCATCTTGGATGCGGTAAAAGCCTATGCCACGCTGGGCGAAATCACCGACGTTCTCCGTGAGGTCTTTGGCACATACCAGGAGCAAACCTGGTTTTAATCATCGTCGTCAATGGGCGGGTTAGACAGGTAGCCGAGCAGGTGCTGGATGAGGAACCGTTTGTATTCCGGGTCGTCAATTTGGGCCAATAGATGCCTGGCCCAGATGGGGAATTGGTCTGTGTCGATATCGTCAATGGCGCCAATTTCCAATGTATCCAGGAAACTCCAATCTACCGGGCCTTGTGGTAATGGTTCTGACTCCAGGTTGGCCAGCGCTTCTTCGACGCGGGCGATTAAATCGGCCGGGATGGGCGGTGGCAGGTCGAAGTCGGGCGGCAAATTAGCCGCATCGGGCGGTATGTAATCCAGCGGCCGGGTGTAGGCTTCTTCGTTGGCGGCAAAGTCGTCGTCCATTTCTCGCATTAGCTTGCGCCAGCGACGGCCGTTTCCCGCTTCCTTTGGCGGTATCCAGGGAATTTTGGCCTGATTATCCCGCCACCAGCATACCTCCACCCAAAACCGGCACGCCTCCTGGTCGGTCGGGAATTGAGCCAGCAGTTGCGCCAACACCTCGGCCGACTCGGCAAAAAAACCTTGATCCGCGTATAAATCAGCCACCCACAGCATGGCCGCCCGTGCATTGTTGGTGCGTTTGATCGCTTCCTGAAAAATCGGCCAGGCCGCCTCGCTGCCCCGATCTTCGCCCAACAAATAATCTTGCAGCAGTTGGCCGCGTCCTTCTTCCAACATCGGCTTCACATCCGACGGGCAAAAATCTTCGGGATCGAGCGCCTCGTCGTATTCACGGTACTTGCCTTCCCAGCGAGAAGCATACCCGAATGAAAGCGCCAGCCGCCGCCGCTGCTGCCAGGGGCGGTCGTCCCACTCGTCAATTAGCCGGCTGAGCGCCTTGCGATAATCCCGAATCAGCCAGGGATCACTGAACGCCGCCATAACCAGGTCAGACGCTTCCTGACAGTCGGGGATCAGCGCCAGCACGTCAAAACAGATGGCCGCCGCATCGGGGCTGGTAAAATCGTCTTCAGCCAAAAGGGACTGGGCTTCGGCCAGCATTTGATACACGTAAGCAGGATATTCAGGTTCAGTCATGCTGTTATTGTATCTTTTTGCCTGTTTTGTTGGAAGGGTGGGAATTGGGGAGGGGGAAACGGCCGTTTCCCCCCTCCCATAGCCAAATTTCTTCTTGACATCTTGTCCTGGCTATTGTATAGTATGGCTAATTGGAACCGGTTCCAATTAGCGGATTTACCGGTTAGATTGCTAAAATCGCCCACTGCACCCCTCCCTTTTCATTTGAGTCGATTTTGCAGTCCAATTACCACACAGAACGGAAGAGGATGAGTAAAACCACAATACGAGACGTTGCGCGACAAGCTGGCGTAGGCATAGGCACTGTTTCCAGGGTGCTGAACGATAGCCCTTCTGTCAGCGAAGCAACTCGCCAAAAAGTCTTAACAGTCATTGATTCGCTTGATTATTCCCCTAATCTGGCAGCCCGCCGCCTTTCCCGCGGCAAGACAATGGCTGTGGGCGTTATCGTTCCCTTTTTTACCAACCCCTCCGTTGTCAAACGTCTGCAAGGCATCGTTTCTGTATTTTCCGACAGCGCTTATGATCTGGTATTATTTGACGTAGAGAAAACAAAGAACCCTGACGTTATGCTGCGCAATATCATTCGTCGTGAACTGATAGATGGCCTGCTTATCATTTCTCTCAAACCCACCGATAATGATGTGGCCGAGGTTTTGGAGGCGGATATCCCGACCGTGATTGTCGATGCCGACCATCGCTGGCTTAGCCGAATCATTGTTGACAATGTGGCTGGGGCGAAACAGGCCATAGAACATTTGATAGAATTGGGACACCGTCGCATTAGTTATATCAATGATGATCCTACGAATCCATTTAACGAGGCGCCAACGCGGGATCGACATGAAGGGTATCGTCAAGCATTGCGTGAGGCGGATATTCCTTATCGCCCCGAATATTACCAGCAAGGCACACTGAATCGATCTTCGGCCCGTCATTTGACCCAAATACTTTTGCAGTTGCCCGAACCGCCCACGGCCATTTTTGCCTACAGTGACACACAGGCGATTGGGGTGCTGGAAGCAGCAAACGATATGGGCGTTCGTGTGCCGGAAGAATTATCTATCGTTGGTTACGACGATATTGAAGCGGCTGAGTTTGTTCGTTTAACCACGGTTCGTCAAGCATTACATGAGTCGGGAGTACGCGGCGCCCAACTCTTATTGGAGCAAATGGTTGAACCGTTTCCGGAGCCAAAGGAAGTTTTATTAGCAACGAAACTGGTTGTGCGCAATACGACTGCGCCACCTTGTTGTTAAAGGAATGTCTCCCATAACATTCCCGTTATTATTCTCAATCCGATTCAAAGGAGGTGATAACCCAAATAAACGAATATCTAATTCCAAAGTAGACCAAGTGTTTTGAACATTCTTTAAGTTTAAGTTCGGAGGAAAAGAAAAAATGTTAAATATCAAAAGATGGAGCGTACTAAGTTTAATCCTTATTTTTGCGCTCGTCCTGGTTGCTTGCGGTGGCACCGAACCTGAAGAAACCACAGGTGAAACTACCACCGAGGAAACTACTACCGAAGAGACCACCACTGAAGAAACGACAACACAAGAAACCACCACCGAAGAAACCTCAATGGGTGAAGGCAGCTATTACGAACGTGCGTTGGCTGGTGAATTCTCCGGTACAACAGTCGTGGTTGATGGCCCGTTCGCTGACGAAGATGAAGTCAAATTCTTCGCCACGTTAGAGAAGTTCCAGGCCGATACCGGCATCACCGTTGAATACATCGGCGACAAAGAATTCGAGACCCGCGTCGCCATCAACATCGACGCTGGCAATCCGCCCGACATCGCCGACTTCCCGCAGCCCGGCTTGCTAGGCAACTTCGTCCGCGACGGCAAAGTAGTAGACGTCAACAGTTTCCTGTCGACTGAACATTTGCAGAACCAATATCTGCAAAGCTGGCTCGACATGGCCACAATGGACGGCCCCGACGGGCCAATGTCGGCCGGTGTCTGGTGGCGTTTCAACGGCAAGAGCCTGGTCTGGTACCCGAAACAGGCTTGGGACGCAGCCGGTTACGAGATTCCCACCACCTGGGATGAGTTGGTTGCGCTCGAGGACCAAATCGTTTCCGACGGTGACAGCCCCTGGTGCATCGGCATTGAATCCGGCACTGCTACTGGCTGGGCGGCCACCGACTGGATGGAAGAGTTCATGCTGCGCACTACCTCGCTGGAAAACTACGATGCGTGGGTTGCCGGTACGCTGCCCTTCTCCTCGCCTGAGGTCAAGAATGCGGCTGAACGCATGAGCGAAATCTGGTTCAACGACGACTACGTCTATGGCGGCACTGCTTCCATCGTTTCCACCAACTTCGGCGACGCGCCTGCTCCTATGTTTGAGGATCCGCCAAAATGCTGGCTCCACAAACAAGGCTCCTTCATTACCAGCTTCTTCCCCGAAGGGTCTGAAGCCAATGTTGACTACGGCGTCTTCTACCTGCCGCCCGTTGACGAAGCCTACGGCAAACCGTTCCTCGTCGCCGGCGACATCATGGCGATGTTCAACGATCGTCCCGAAGTCCGCGCTTTGATGGAGTACTTCACCTTGGGTGAATCCCTCAAAGGGTGGCTGGCGGCCGGTGGCGCTTTCTCGCCCCACAAAGATGTTAACCTCGACTGGTATAGCATTGAGCTGGAACGCTCCATCGCCGAATTGGTCGCCGGAGCTACTAGTGTGCGTTTCGACGCTTCTGACTTGATGCCGGGCGAAGTTGGCGCTGGTTCCTTCTGGAAAGGCATGACCGACTATGTTTCCGGTGCGGCTGACCTCGATACCGCTCTCAGCGAAATCGACGCCTCCTGGCCACGATAACAATACTGAGGGTGAGAGGCAACATCTGTTGTCTCTCACCCTCCTTTGTGGGAGGTTGGAGACAGTTTGAAATCACGCCTAAATTCCGGCTTCCATCTGTGTTAATACCCGGTTTGGCGACTTGGGCACGTTGCCATCATCTATGGAACTAGGAGGATATTTATGCAACATACTACACCACCTACTGAATCGACCATTGGCAGCATGATCGGTTCGCTTATAGGCCGAATTTTGCTTTCGATCGGTATTCCAGCCATCACCTTTGTCGTGCTCTGGCAAGGATTTCTGTTTTTGCGCGACAGTGATGCGAACAAATTTATCATTTCTCTGGTAGCCATCGTTTGGGGTGTCGGTGGCGTCGCTGTTTTGTATTGGGTTTTCAACTGGATCGTCGAACAACTCTCTAAAGAGTGGACGGCTCGTTTACAACCTTTCGTATTTATCGGTCCGGCCATGGCAATCCTCATTTGGTACCTGGCCCTGCCAACTGTACGAACCTTCTGGATTAGTCTCTTCGACCGCAACAGTGAAAACTTCGTTGGCTTGCAAAACTATTTATCGGTTTTTACTGACCGCACTATGCTCGAAGCGTTCCGTAACAATATCTTGTGGCTAATCCTTGGTACCGGATTTTCTGTCACTGTTGGTTTGTTGATTTCGGTGTTGGCCGATCGCAGCAAATATGAACGCGTGGCTAAATCGCTGATCTTCCTACCGATGGCAATCTCGTTTGTTGGGGCCAGCATCATTTGGAACTTCATCTACGAGGTCAAACCGGTTGGATCCGCCCAAATTGGTTTACTTAATGCCCTACTGGTTGCTTTGGGCCAGGACCCACAACCATTTACAGCCTGGACCGACATCGCACCCTGGAATAACCTGTTCCTCATCATCATCGTCATCTGGCTCCAGGCCGGCTATGCGATGACCCTCTTTTCCGCTGCTCTTAAGGGCATTCCTGGTGAATTACTCGAGGCCGGCCGAGTTGATGGTGCCACTGAAGTTCAGATTTTCTTCCGGATCATGATCCCCTATATTAAGGGAACGATTATTACCGTCTCGACCACCATTGCAATCTTTACACTTAAGATATTCGACGTCGTGCTGGTGATGACCGGCGGGCAGTTTGGCACAGAGGTGATCGCCACCAACTTCTATCGACAATATTTCAGCAATCGCAACTTCGGTTTTGGGTCCGCGATCGCCATTGTCTTACTTATCGCCGTTATTCCAGTGATGGTGTACAACCTGAAACAGTTTAGTGAACAGGAGGCATTCTAATGGGCAGCTCACGTAGACAAAAGTTATTGGGATCGTTGACTGTAAACATCGCCCTGGCGCTCATTTGCTTGCTGTGGACAATTCCTACAATTGGGTTGTTTGTCTCCTCTTTCCGTACCCGTGAAGACATCCAGGAGACCGGGTGGTGGAATGTACTACCGCATCGAGAATGGGCTATCGTTCAAGAGATCAGCGAACTACCGCGCGATGTTGATAATGATGTTCCTTTTGCCATTCCCGGTATTGAAGGGGTCGAAGCTACATTCCCTGAATGGCGCGAAGGGGTAGATACACCTGACGGACTGCGTGCGCAATGGATTGGCAACAAGCGGATTGGCAATGTCCAAGTGCAAGAAAGACGCTGGACCATTGGAAATTGGGAATTCACCAGCTCTAATTACCAGCAAGTATTGGCTGGCAAAGCGTTCGAATACCAACTCGCCGATGGCACGACTCAAACGGTTCAGGGTGATGACTTGACCGGCTCCTTTCTCAATAGTTTGACGGTGGCCATCCCGGCAACCATCATCCCTATTCTGATTGCCGCTTTCGCCGCCTACGGCTTTGCCTGGATGAATTTTACAGGCCGACGTTTCCTATTCATCCTGGTCGTCGCGCTGCTGGTGGTGCCGCTGCAAATCGCTCTTGTCCCCATCCTGAAAGATTATCTGCGCCTAGATCTAAATGGCACCTTCCTGGCGATTTGGCTGGCTCATACTGGTTTTGGCTTGCCGCTGGCTACCTATCTGTTGTTTGGCTATATCAGAGGCTTGCCTCGCGAAACTCTGGAGTCTGCCTTTATAGACGGCGCTTCTCACTTCACCGTGTTCTTACGCTTGATTCTGCCTCTGTCTGTACCGGCGCTGGCTTCCTTCGCCATCTTCCAATTCTTGTGGGTCTGGAATGATTACCTGGTGGCCCTGATCTTCCTGGGTGGTAAGAATGAGGTACTCACTATGCGGCTGGCGAATATTGTTGGTTCGCGCGGTTCTGACTGGCATTTGCTGACGGCCGGCGGGTTTATCTCGATGCTTTTACCGATGATTGTATTCCTTTCACTGCAACGTTACTTTGTGCGTGGATTGTTGGCTGGTTCGGTTAAAGGGTAATCAGTTAATCAGAATTTCAGTTTAGTTTTTGAAGCGTGATGCGTGAAAGGTGAAGTTGGCGAAGGAGTCATTTACGCATCACGTTTTAT
>JBNKZT010000108.1:0-16874 GCA_050301775.1 Promineifilaceae bacterium (SeqCode) | reverse complement strand
CGTATGGAGATCAATGAAGCTTTTGCCGTGCAGGTTCTGGCCTGTATGAAAGCGATGGATTCCGAATCCTTTGCCAGTCAGAAGCTGGGTATGAGCAAAGCCATGGGGGCTCCCGATATGGATATACTCAATGTGAATGGCGGTGCGTTGGCATTAGGCCATCCGCTGGGGGCGACCGGAGCCAAGCTGACGGTGCAAATCATGCACGAGATGCTGCGGCGTGGCACGCAATACGGCATGGTGACGATGTGCATTGGCGGCGGCATGGGGGCGGCCGGTATCTTCGAGAATTTGAACTGACGGTAGTCAATTCGGCAAACCAAGGGCAGGAAGCTGGCAGCAGTTTTCTGCCCTTTTTGTTTGGATTTGGGCTGAGGCCTGAACTTGTCGAAGGCCGTTGGTTTCGACAGGATCAACCGACGCATAGACAAAATCGGAATCGGGGACATCGTAAGTTTTTCTGTAAGCAATCGCCGGTAAAGTAATTGGTGGAGTGCAGTTCAACATACTTCCAATAGATTCCTCAAAATTTATTAGTTAGTGGCGTTCTCATTACTGTTCACTTTTTCTTGCCGCCCCAACGCCACGCGGAAGATGCAGTCAATGCGTTAAGGAGAAAAAGATGAACAAGTCAATTTTGGTTGTCACCGAAGAGCCAATCACAAGATATTTACTGCGACTGGTGTTGGAGCGAGATGGTTACGAAGTGTTTGAAGCCGATTATGGGCCAGACGCTCTCAATCATGCCCAAGAAATCCACCCCGACATTTTAATTTTGGACGCCTCGCGCCGCAATAAAGATGGATTCGTCGTTTGTCGCCCGAATGATCAGGAAAAACCGGCGACCCTTCTGCCGGCAATCATCCTCAATGCGAAGACTCAGTTTGACGTGTTGAAAGAGCTATTGAGCGCCAGCATCTCCAATTTCCTCCCCCAGCCTGTTTTGAGTCAGGATTTGATTAAGAGTGTCCGTCTGGCTGTCAGCGGCTCGGCTTTTGCTTCTTTCCCTGAATTGCAGCCAGCCTGACGATAATTTTTCCTTCTTCAAAACGCTCGTCCGACGGGGTGCCAGGTTGGATGGGCGTTTTTTTATGTGGGAAACGGCCGTTCCTGACATCTCCCAAAAATTCTGCTAATCTATACGCCAATCAACACAAAACGGCGAGGAAATTATGCAGAAAACAATCGCAATCAAGCTGTTAGAAGGCAAAAAAATCAAGCACGAAGTTGTACCTTATCCGGATCATATGCGGGATGCTGAGGCAATTGCGGTTGAATTGAATGTCCCTGCCGGGCAGGTTTTTAAGACATTGGTTGTTTTGCCGCCGGGTACAACGGGGCGTGCGGCTAGGCCGCTTTTGGTTATGCTATCGGCCGATCGCCAGTTAAACCTGAAAAAGCTGGCCAAAGCTGTGGGGGCCAAAAAATTACAAATGGCGACCCATGCCGAAGCGGAAAAAATGACCGGATTGCAGGTGGGGGGGATTTCGGCGCTGGCACTGATCAATCGCGGCTTTGCCATCTACCTGGATGAATCGGCGCGCGCGCATGAACAAATTTTTGTCAGTGCCGGACAGCGGGGGGTAGACATTAAGCTGGCGGTACCTGACCTGATTAAAGTGACGGGAGCACGTTTTGTGGATGCGGGGGAATAGCGTTTGTCTTTTGGCGTTTAGGCGAGCGCAGTTTTTAACTTGTGCATTTTGAGCGGAAAAAACTGCGCTTACTTGAGAGGAATTGTTTTCTTTTTGAAAAGGTGTTTGTAAATGATTCCTTACTGTTTTGCCAGTTTTTGAATGGTTTTGATAACGTCAGGAAAATCAAACGGTTTGGGTAAGAAGACAGCTTGCAACTCCGTTAATTCCTGATTGGTTGGAGCGGGCCAGGCACTCACCATGACCAATGGCCTGGTTTCGCCGCGCGAACGAATTTCACGAGCCAGATCAAGTCCAGTCATTTTGGGCAGCCGAATATCGAAGAACAGCATGTCGGCCCGCTGATATTCTGATCGATCTGTGTTTTCGAGGAGTTCTTCAGCGCTCATAAAAATTGGGTCAACGTGGATACCAAATAGGCCAAGTCCGCTGACTAATAATTGGGCGATGCTGGGTTCGTCTTCGACGTAAACAATGCGAATTGTGTCTTTTATGGGCTGGTTCATAGTTTTTCCTTTAAGCTTCTATGATCTTACTTGATTACTTTATTTTAGCAATGAGTGGGAAGTACTGGTTATAGGGCAACGGATATAGTTGGTTGTAGATTAGATGAAGCGGAGTAGAGGGAGAGGTGAGTACGGCCGTTGCCGGCAGCCAGGGATGGTCCATTGAAAAAGTCCGGGTCAGTGCCAGTGTAACCGTGACATCATTGCCAGGGGGGAGGATACCTTCCCATATCACGCTTTTATCACGCAAAAAGGCAGCGCCGGCAGATGTATACAGTGTTTCGGTAATGGGTTGAAGCGTTGTGTAATAGTGCATTGTCGTCACGACTGAATCGGCAGAAGCCAGACCGTTGTTGATGATGTGCAGGGTGTAGGTGACGGTTTGGTTGTCGTTGTTGAGTTGGGACACGGCCGTTATCGCTGATTGACTTAAATCGGCCATTTGAATCCAGATGGGGGCCGTCTTATCAAATGCAAGATTGTGGTGTTCGTAATAAATTTGCAGGTGGTTATCCAGCCGGTCGCCGGTAACGGCCGTTTGCGGAATGGCTTGATAAACGATCTGATGCTGGCCATTGGGGGGCAGTTCACCGCTCCAGGTTAATTGGTTGGCGGCCGGGTTAAAAAGTGCGCCGCCGCTAATTGTGCCCGGCAGCATTAGCAGCTCAATTGGCAGTGTGTTGGTGATTTTGACTTGATTGGTAACAGCTTGCGGCAAATTATGCAGGGTGATGGTGTAAGTGCGCGACTCGCCCCATGGGCTGGTTGGCCGGTCAACCGCGAATGTTGAATTACCCAGGTCACTCAGCCAACCGACGATACTGTTCATCATTGTTGTTCGGGCAGAGAGGTTCAATTTTTCCAGAGGAAAACCCAGGAAGACAGTGCGCCAATCGCTGCCAGATGTGGCTGTGCCGCCAGCCATGCCCTGATCCAGCCACAAGTAAGGCTGGCTGCCGGGTCGGGGAATGATGCCGTCGCTGTTGTTCTGGTAAGGGGTATAGTCCAGCGGCAGCGGCCCGGCTAAATCGGGAGCCAATTCTGCGTTGCCTGCGCCATAAACGCTGTTTGGTTCTACGGATTCATCATAGTCGGTTACGCCCAAATAATGTTGGGCCAGTTTTGTTTGGCGATGATAGTAGAGAAAATCCTGACTGGTTAGGAAAAGTCGGCCGCCTTGATCCAGATAGTGGGTCAGGCGTTGATTTTCAACGGCCGTTACCGGGGCAAACCAGTCGTAAGCTGTGAACCACAAGACAAAATCATACGCATTGAGAATGTCCTGGGGGGGACTGCCCCGCACGTTGTTGTCCCAGCCGATGTCCCAAACATCGTAGGTGAGATCCATGGCGTCCAGCATAGCACTGAACGTGTCTTCCTGGTTGTACCAGCGGTCATCATCGACTAGCAGGATGTCGCCTGGCGTTTTGTGGTGCAGATTGAGTTGGGCGGAGGTGGTGGGATAGTTGGCGGATACGGCCGTTAGCCGCAAATCATGTGTAAAATCATTCGGTAAGCCATCCGGGACATTAATGCGCAGCACAGTTTGGCCGGACTGGCATGTGCCTAATTTGAGTGTTTGGGTGACGAGAGCAGATGACCAACTACCACTGGTGATAGACAGGCTAAATGTATCGGTCAACGTTTCACTCATGTTGCGCAGAGTCAGTGTGTAGACCATGTGGCTGCCGGAAACGGCAAAATCATCAATTGTTGTGGGTTCCCAACGGACTCCACTGTTTTGCCGCGGCAGGGCAAAAGTGGCGAAACTGCGATCTATAATTTGATTGCGCTCGTTGGCCGGTAGGCCTTCCAGCCCAAAACCGAAATAGGCGAGGTGAAACGGCCGGCAGCGGCTGGCATAAAGTCCACCATCCAGCCCATCGGCATACTGGAAGGTAGACTGGCTGAGGCTGGTCGAGCGTGGACTGGATTGGTCGGGAGCAGATTGATTTTGGGCGCTGCCAGCCCCGTTAAGGGTCGGGTTGATGCCGGAGAACAGGGTATCTGGCGTGCCTGTTAATGGATTGGAAACGGCCGTTTTCCCTCTGAAATGAGCGCCCAGCAAGCCATACCACCAATGTTGCACATCAAAGCCGCTGCCGTCATAAATACCGATATTTTGCCCGCTGATCAGCAGATTGCCACCCAGTCCTAAATAATCGCTGATCACGGTACCGGCGCCGATGTATCCGGGCGAGTCTAGCGGGTTTGACCAAACGACAACATCGTAATTGGCTAAAAGGTTCAGGGTGGGAACGTCCTGGTAAGGATTGCGGACAGTCCAGGTGTCGAAGGCGTAATTGAGGGCGGCCAAACTATTTTGATAGTAGCTGGCATAACTATTGAAATACCATTTGCCGCCATCGACTAATAGGATTGTGGGCGCGGGGTCCAGGGCAAAGTTCTGAGTGAGAGTTTGGCCGGTTGTGGCCAGGACAGCCACTTGTTCAGACCGGAACCCTGGCGCAGTGACTGCCAGTTTGTATTGATTGGATGGCAGGTTGAGTTGGTAACGGCCGTTTTCATCACTCATCACATGAACAGGCGTATTCAGGACCGAAATGGCTGCTGTTATTGGTTCATTGGCCGCGGCACTGCGGATGATGCCGCTAACGACGCCACCGGGCAGCGGCGTCAGATTAAAATCGTGGGTGGTGGTTTGTTGGGCTGTGACGGCGATTTGGGCGGTTTCGTTTGTGTAGCCAAAGATATGGGCAGCCGAGTTATAAATGCCTGGCAGCAGCTCGGCCTGGAAACGGCCGTTTTCATCCGTATTAAATTCAAGCGCAGCGCCATCGGTAGAAGTAATGACGACCGCTGCTTGAGCCAGCGGCGTACCTTCGCTGTGCACGAGTCCGGTGATGACGCCTGTCTCCACCTGGGTGCCTACCGCCGCATAAACATCCAGCAATCCCCAGCCGGAAGCGTTGTTGGGGTGGGTGGTGCTGATGGGAACGGCCGTTTGCGCCAAAATATCTAAAATCTCTGGTCGGGTCAGGGATGGGTTGGCCGACAGCAGGAGGGCAATGGCGCCGCTCACGTGGGGGGCGGCCATGGAGGTGCCGCTGTTGAGACCGTAACGGCCGTTAGGCAGCGAGGACAAAACCGCCACTCCCGGCGCCGCAATCCACGGGTTTTGTTCATCGGTCAGCACCGAAGGGCCGCGTGAGGAGAACCAGGCTACCTCGTCAATGTCATCGGTGGCGGCAATGGCCAGCGTTTCGGTCAGGCTGGCCGGCGATTCAATGGTTTGGGTAAATGGCCCGCTGTTACCGGCTGAAAAAACAGTGATGATACCCGCCGACTGCAAGGCATTGATGTCTTTGATGAAGCTGGTGCTGTAAGGGTTGCCGCCCCAGGAGTTGTTGACGATGTCGGGGGCCAGCGCCGGATCGCCGTTGGGGGCCATCAACCATTCAAATCCACGATGGACATCACTATCGTAAATATAGCCCAATGCATCGGCAATGCTGACCGCGATCCATTGTGTGCCGGGGGCTGTGCCGATGCCGTTTTGGCCAACGGCCGTTCCGGCAACATGCGTACCGTGGCCTAAGGCATCCATCGGTTCCGTAATGCTGGGATAAGTCGTATGATACCAACTGCCACTGTGGTCGAAATTACCCCCGCCTAAATTGCCGCGATAATTGGGCAGCAGATCAGGGTGCTGCCAATCAACGCCGCTGTCCATGATGGCGATGACGATACCGCTGCCGTCAATACCCAGCCCATGCCATGCTTTTGGCGCATTGATGCGGTCAATGCCCCAGGTGGTAGTGTGCGACCGTGTAGCGGTCGCCGGTGGCTGGGTGCTGGCAGTTAGTTGCTGGGTCTGAGAGGCCATTTGCCAAAAATCAGTGTCAAGTGGATCAAAGTAGCGCTGGCGTTCATCCAGCATGACTGCAGCGACATCTGGTCGGGCGGCGATTTGCTCTACCAGTTTGGCGGTGCTGGTAACCAGAATGGCGTTGATGATCCAGAAAGGATGGTAGCCTTTGATGTCGCCGTTGGTTTGCCAGGAATCAAGCTGCTGGCGGAGTGCTGCCTGGCTGGTGGCGGCGGTCTGCTGCAAGGTTTGGATTACGGCGATGCGGTGATTGAGTCGGGTGAATGCGGCTGTTGGGTTGGGGAGTACGGCCGTTTCCTTCATATGGACGATAATACGTACCAGATCATCCGGATCGGATTGCGGAAGGGATAGAGCGGGAACAGCTTTTTCTGGCTCAATCTGTTTAATTTGCGCCAAAGCGGGAAACTGGCAGACCCAAAAAACAGCGATGAATGCCATTAGGGGGCTGAAAAGCAGGGAAATCAGGCGGTGGTGTATTTGCATAGCGTGATTATACCGCTCAAAACCTGAAAAGTAGCCTTGCGATAATATTTCTACAAAAAAAACGCCAAACAGGAAGCAAGCGCTGTTTGGCGTTGATGAAAATGTATTGTTTTGTATGAATAATTAAATTGAAGGCGAGCTAGAACAACCCCCAGTCGCCCCCCGCACCTTCTTCCATCATGGATGGGTCCCATAATTCGGTGCCGACCTCAACGGTTGCCCCACTTTTGGCAACTTGATTACTGACCAGGCGGACTTGCTCGATGAGCTGTGGGCCGTAGGGGCAGAAGGGGGTTGTGAGAATCATGGTGATTTTAGCGGTATCTTCGGCTTCATTGACGTCAATATTGCGAATGAGGCCTAACTCGACAATGTTCATCCCAATTTCGGGGTCAATGACATTGCGAAGCGATTCTAGTAGTTCTTCATCTTTGCTGACTACCATTTTTTTATCCTTGTTTATTGGTTTATGAAACGGTTGTTGCCGGTGAAAAGGTAAACTGACAATATTCGTCGCCTTGCAGCATGCAGGTGTGCTGCTTGACGGGTGTTTGTAAAACTGTAACCATGAGTGACATGTCCATGGCGCAGACTTCGGTGTGTTCCTCGCCAATGGAGTAATAAGGACAGCCATATTCTGTTAACGTGTAACGGCCGTTTTCCTTTTCCCACTTGACCAAAAATCCCTCTTCCGAAAGCATGGAAACCAGGTAGGACAGGCGTCCCTCAAAGGGCAGCGCTTCAAACGACCCTTTATGATCTTCTAAAATGCTTTGCACGACACCTTGAAAAAGCAGCTTTACCTGGTCTGCGGGCATCGTTGCTTTTAGTTCATCCAGCAGCCGGTTTGTCAGGCGGACGTACTTGTGCGGGAAAAGTTCGTGACCGCTTTCACTAAGGCTGTAGACGTAATACGGCCGTCCCACCTTGCGCCGAACACTGTCAACTTCAATCAGGCCATCCGCTTGCAAGGCGTTCAAATGATGACGCACTGTCACCGGGGAAACGTTTGCTGTTTCTGCTAACGTTTCCACAGTTGCCTGGTTAGAAGACTTAAGGGCATGTAGAATTGTGTCTCGTGTACTTTGTTTGCCTTTATTTGTTACAGTTTTCACGGTAAAATCCTTTATTTGATAAATCCTTCATGAGTATAACAGTCGAGGCGACTTTTGTCAATTACACTATTTTTATTATATTTATGATAAATATTGACGTTGGGCAGCCCTCATGATATAATCCGGCTCTGAGTGCGGGCCTGACGATCGCCCAAAAATAAAGGTATCGTTTGAAAATAATTAGTTAGGAGATGTAGACCCAAATGACTACAGCATTGGAAATAAAAAATCTACACGCCAGTGTAGCGGAGCAACCGATTCTAAAGGGCATTGATTTATTGATAAAACAAGGTGAAGTGCATGCCTTAATGGGGCCAAATGGGTCCGGCAAAAGTACATTGGCTTACACGTTGGCTGGGCACCCGGCCTACGAAGCGACCGCCGGTCAGGTGATTTTTGGCGGCGAGGATTTGCTGGAGATGGAAGCTGATGAGCGTTCTCGTGCGGGCCTTTTCCTGGCATTTCAGTATCCGGCGGCTGTGCCCGGTGTTACCCTGGCTAAGTTCTTGCGCCAAACTATCAATTCCCGCCGCCAGGCGAATGACCCGGAAGATAAGGGGATTTCTATTCCGGCATTCCGCCGTTTTCTTAAAGAAAAAATGGATATGCTGGGCATTGATCATAAATTTGCCGGCCGTTATCTAAATGAAGGGTTCTCTGGCGGTGAAAAGAAGCGTGTTGAGATTTTGCAGATGGCTACGGTGGAACCAAAGATCGCCATTATGGATGAAACGGATTCTGGTCTGGATATTGACGCGCTGCGCATTGTTTCTGAAGGGGCGCTGCGGCTGCATCAGGAATCGAATATGGGTGTTTTGGTGATTACCCATTACCAGCGCATTTTGGATTATGTTAAACCAGACCATGTTCACATTATGTTTGACGGCCGTATCGTCGAAAGCGGCGGCCCTGACCTGGCACTGAAGCTAGAGAAAGAGGGTTACGACTGGATTCGCGAAAAGTATGGGGTAATTGAGGAAGCATAATATGGCTCAAGAAATCACACGTGAATTAACCGAAGAAGAAATTGTAGCCGATGTTAATCAGGATTATGCTGAGAAATATGGCTTTGCCGATGTTGAAGATTATGTATTTAAGGCCGAGAAAGGGCTGAGTGAAGAGATTGTTCGGGCTATTTCGGCGATGAAAAAGGAGCCGGAGTGGATGTTGGAGTTCCGGCTGAAGGGGTACGAGCATTATTTGCAACGGCCGTTACCCGAATGGGGCGCCGATCTGCATCAAATCGACTTCGACGACATCTACTACTACATCAAGCCCACCAACCAGTCTGAAGATTCCTGGGAGGATGTGCCGGAATACATCAAAAACACCTTCAACAAGCTGGGCATTCCCGAAGCAGAGCAGAAATTCCTTTCCGGCGTAGGCGCTCAATATGAACCGGAAATGATTTATCACAACATCAAAAAAGAATTGGAAGAGCAGGGCGTTATTTTTCTGGGTATGGATGATGCGGTGCAAAAATATCCCGAACTCGTGAAAGAGTATTTCAACACGATTATTCCTTACACCGACAATAAGTTTTCGGCTTTGAATACGGCCGTTTGGTCGGGCGGCAGCTTTATCTATGTGCCGCCGGGTGTGCAAGTCGATATGCCTTTGCAAGCCTACTTCCGTATCAATGCCAAAAATATGGGCCAGTTTGAGCGTACGCTCATCATCGTTGATGAAGGCGCGTACGTTCATTACGTCGAAGGTTGCACGGCTCCCATCTACTCGTCCGATTCGTTCCATTCTGGCGTGATTGAGATTTACGTTAAGAAAGGCGCGCGCTGCCGTTACAGCACCATCCAGAACTGGTCCACCAATGTCTACAATCTGGTGACCCAGCGGGCCATTGCCGAAGAAAATGCAACGATGGAATGGGTCGATGCCAATCTGGGATCAAAAATTACAATGAAATACCCGGCGGTCATTATGAAAGGCGAAGGCGCACACGGCGAGATTTTGTCGATTGCGTTTGCCGGGAAGGGACAGCACCAGGATGCGGGCGGCAAGGTCGTTCATCTGGCCCCCAATACCACCAGCCGTATCATTTCCAAATCCATTTGTAAGGATGGCGGCCGTTCCTCTTATCGCGGCTTGCTCAAAGTGAAAGAAGGGGCTTACAACGTCAAATCGAATGTGGTTTGTGATGCGCTTTTGCTGGATGAGACCAGCCGCTCCGATACGTACCCCTACATCGAAATTGATGATCAGGATGTGACCATTGGCCATGAGGCGTCGGTAAGCAAAGTTGGCGAAGAGCAGTTGTTTTATCTGATGAGCCGTGGTATTTCTGAAGAAATGGCCACCTCGATGATTGTCAACGGCTTCATTGAGCCGTTGGTCAAAGAACTGCCGATGGAATATGCGATTGAAATGAATCGGCTGATACAGTTGCAAATGGAAGGGAGCATTGGGTAATGCTGAATGGTGAATGGGAAATGATGAATCTTTACGCATCATTCATCCTTCATCGTTCATAATTTTGAGTTATGACTACATTTACGAGAGAAGCAGTAAAAAAATTATCCGCATCCCTGAATGAACCGGAGTGGATGCTTGAATTCCGGCTGGCGGCGTTTGAGATTTACGAAGATACGCCGATGCCGACGATTAAAGATGAAGCGTGGCGGCGGACGAATCTGCGCCAATTGAATTTTGAAGACATTGGCCCATCAATCAATGGCGATGCGGCCGTTCATGCTGAAATCCCGTCGTTTTTAGGCGAGCAGTTGACCGAGGATAAAGTCGGCGGCAATTTGTTGCAGATTGACGGTGTTACCCAGAAGTATGAATTGAGTGATGAGTTGAAGGCTCAGGGTGTTGTTTTTTGCGATATGCACACGGCCGTTACCAATCATCCCGATCTGGTTAAGAAATATTTCATGACTCAGGGCGTGAAAGTGACCGAAGGCAAGTTTGCTGCCCTGCATGGCGCTTTCTGGCGCGGGGGGACGTTTCTGTATGTTCCCCGCAATGTTAAAGCGGATGCGCCCTTGCATAGTGTATTGTGGTCGGTGAACGGCCGTACCTTCACCCATACCCTCGTCGTTCTGGACACCAGCGCAGAAGCGATTTTCATGGATGAATACGCCTCCGCCGATGGTGAGGGCCAGAGTTTCCACAATGGCGTCATTGAACTGCTGGTAGGTGACAATGCCAACCTTATCTATGCTGGATTGCAGGATTTTGGCAAAAATGTGTGGCAGTTCAATCATGAACGGGGCCGCGTTGGCCGCGACGGCAAGCTGGACTGGGTGACGAGCATCATGGGTACCCGCCTGACCAAGGCTTTCCAAACGTTGGAACTGGATCAGCCGGGAAGTTGGGGACGGATGAGCGGTATTTTCTTTACCAACGGCCGTCAGCATCTGGACATGGACACCGAACAAAATCACAATGCCGCCGATACGACCAGCGACCTGCTTTACAAAGGGGCACTGCGCGAAAAATCCCGCGTTGTCTGGCAGGGCATGATCAAAGCGAGACCCGGTTCGCAGCGGATTGACGGCTTCCAGGCCAATCGTACTCTCATGCTCGACAAAACGGCGCGCGCCGATTCGATTCCCGGTTTGGAAATTGAAGCTGACGATGTGCGCTGTACCCATGCTTCGGCTATCGGTAAATTGGATGAAGAAGAAATCTTCTACTTGATGAGCCGGGGTATTCCTCGCCGCGTGGCCGTTGAAATGTCGGTCCAGGGCTTTTTTGATCCGCTGATGCGCCGCATTCCTTTTGAAGGAATTCGTACCCGTATTTTCGACCGTATTGTTGAGAAAATTGGCTAAATGGCGCATTTATTCCTATTTTGGTGCGCGGGTATGAGGCGAGGTGGCTGATCACCTTCGCCGAGATGGCCAATAATGGTCAACATCCGACATGGCAAACAGTGGCAGCTTTTCTCGCCTTTTTCAGAGGGTTTGATGGCTGTCACCGTTTTTTTTGTGGCAGTTTTCCGTAGGACGATTTGGTAAATCGTCCATTGGTAAATCATGTATCGAATTACCAATTCGATTTACGAGGAGTGAAAATGACAATCAATAAAGGCTATGTTCATCCTGAGGTTTTGGTGACAACAGATTGGGTTGCGGAAAATTTGGAAAATACGGCGCAATATCGACTGGTTGAGTCTAATGAAGATTTGCTGTTGTACAGTACAGGCCATATCAAAAATGCGGTTCATGTGGATTGGATTGCCGATCTTAATCATGCGATTCGTCGTGATTACCTGGATGAAAAGCAGTTTGCCGAATTGATGGCCAAGCATGGTATTGGCAATGATACGACGGTAATTTTTTACGGGGACAAGAGCAATTGGTGGGCTTGCTATGCTTTTTGGGTCTTCCAGCTTTTTGGTCACACAAAAGCCAAGGTGATGGACGGCGGCCGCAAAAAATGGCTCGATGAAGGGCGGGAGACGACAAAAGTGAAGCCGTCTTTTGCGCCGACTGTGTACAAACCGGCGGCGCGGACGGATTACAAGATTCGGGCGTTTCGGGATCAGGTGATGGAGCATGTGGAGAAGGAACGGCCGTTAGTCGACGTTCGCAGCCCGCAAGAATACAGCGGTGAACTGCTGCACATGCCCGGCTCACCCCAGGAAGGGGCGTTGCGCGGCGGGCATATCCGAGGCGCGGTCAGCGTTCCCTGGAGCCGTGCGGTGGCTGAAGATGGTACTTTCAAAGCGGCCGGCGAACTGCGGGCCATTTACGAAGAAGAGCAAGGGCTTTCCCCCGACCAAAACGTCGTTGCCTACTGCCGTATTGGCGAACGCAGTTCCCACACCTGGTTTGCCCTGACTTATCTGCTGGGTTACCAAAACGTACGCAATTATGATGGTTCCTGGACAGAATGGGGCAATCTGGTTGGTGCGCCCATTGAAAACCCATCCAAACAATAATGGCGTTTTGGTCATACGTCATTTGGTCATGCGTCATGCGCCATTTGGTTTTTGCGTGACGAATGACGCATGATATATGATTGACCCGCTTTCGCAGGGGGCTGTCGGTACACTTTACCGATAGCCCCCTTTGTGGTTAAATTGCCCTAAAATTTCTGAATCACTGGATAAGATAGATGCTGGACGTTGCTAAAATCCGTACGGATTTCCCAATATTAAATGAAGAAGCGTATCCGGGCGTGCCGTTAGTTTACCTGGACAACGCTGCCTCCTCACAAAAACCCCGACAGGTCATCGAAGCGATGACCGAATATTATCAAAATTACCATGCCAACGTGCATCGCGGCATCCACCGACTGAGCGAAGAAGCGACCAACCGGTATGAAGGAGCGCGCGCAAAAGTCGCTCGTTTTATTAACGCCCCCGATGCCAGCCAGATTATTTGGCTGCGCAACGCCACCGAGGGGTTTAATCTGGTGGCCTACACCTGGGGACGGGTCCATATTCAAGCCGGCGATGAGATTTTGCTGACCGAGATGGAGCACCACGCCAACCTTGTTCCCTGGCAAATGCTGGCCGAAGAGAAAGGGGCCGTTTTGCGCTTTATTCCATTCAAAGAGAATGGTACCCTTGATTTGACTGATTTGTCCTCACTGCTGACTGAGAAAACGAAGCTCTTTTCATTTACAGCCATGTCCAACGTCTTTGGTACGATTACGCCGGTTAAAGAACTGGTCAAAGCGGGGCATGATGTTGGTGCGGTGGTGATGGTTGATGCAGCCCAAAGTGTGCCCCATCAACCGGTAGATGTGCAGGATTTGGATTGTGATTTCCTGGCTTTTTCTGGTCATAAGATGTGTGGCCCCACGGGAATTGGTGTGTTGTATGGCAAACGGGAATTGCTGGAAGCGATGCCGCCGTTTATGGGCGGCGGTGATATGATCCGGCGGGTGGGTTTGACGCATTCGACCTGGAACGAGATACCGTGGAAATTTGAGGCGGGGACGCCAAGTATTGCAGAGGCGATTGGATTGGGCACGGCCGTTGACTATCTCAGCGCCATCGGTATGGAAAACATCCACGCCCACGAACAGTTCATCACCAACTACGCCCTGGAAGCATTGAGCGAGGTGCCCGGCGTGAAATTATACGGCCCACCGGCCGCCCAAAAAGGTGGCGTAGCTGCCTTTTCGTTGGACGGCGTTCATCCTCATGATATTGCCGAACTGGTTGACAAAGAGGGGATTGCCATTCGTGCCGGCCACCATTGTGCCATGCCTTTACACAAAATACTGGGTGTCAGCGCCACTGCCCGGGCCAGTTTTTATCTGCACACCACGACCGAGGAAATTGACAAACTGGTAGCAAGCCTACATCGCGTGCGCACTATATTTCGTTTATAATGAGAGTTAGAAATGAAGTTTGCAAGTGGACAAGTTTGCAAATGGACAAGTTTGCGAGTAGGCGAGTGACTACAAGACCACAAGACTACAAGACTATTCGACTACCCGACTACCCGACGAAGTGACTAAAATGTTAGACGAAAGCTTTTACCGCGAACAGATAATCGACCTATATGAAAGCCCGCTCAATCGGGGCCAACTCGACCCCTGTGATTTCAGTTACGAAGAGGACAATCCTCTTTGTGGTGATGTCATTCGTATTGATGTCCGCCTTGATGATGAGAACCGCGTGGTCGAGGTGGCCTGGAGCGGTGACGGCTGTGCTATCAGCCAGGCTTCGGCCTCACTCTTGACCGAAGAGATCAAAGGGATGACGTTGGATGAGGTCAAAAATTTTGATAAAGAGACCTTGTTAGAGTTGATTGGTGTGCCTTTGAGTATGGCGCGGGTCAAATGTGCCTTGTTATCTTTGAAGGTATTGAAGGCCGGCGTTTATGGCATTCCTGATAAAGGCGTGATGCGCGATCAGGATTAAATAGTGTCTGTTTTTTTATCTTTAATTTGAGAAAGGGCGTACGGCCGTTGCCGCGCCCTTTTTGTTTGACAGCGTGCCCCAAATTGCCTATATTTAACCATCCGTTAATAGAACAAATATTTCACTAAAATAAGACGAAAGACTTGCAGCTTCGAGACTTATCAGCTCCCAGTCCCCAGTCGCCGAACAAAAAAAGTATGGAAATTGGAACCGTAAAACAAATCAATATTGATGAAGAAATGCGCGAATCGTACCTAAGCTACGCGATGAGCGTGATTGTATCGCGGGCGCTGCCCGATGCTCGTGACGGACTGAAGCCGGTCCAGCGGCGCATCTTGTACGCCATGCACGACATGGGACTGCGGCCCGACACCCCCTTCAAGAAATCGGCCCGTGTGGTTGGCGAAGTGCTGGGTAAATATCATCCGCATGGTGACCAGTCGGTTTATGATGCGATGGTGCGCATGGCCCAGGATTTTTCCATGCGCTACACCCTCGTTTCTGGCCAGGGCAACTTTGGTTCGTTGGATGGCGATGCAGCGGCAGCGATGCGTTACACTGAAGCCCGCTTGTCACCGATGGGCTACGACATGCTGGAGGACATTGGCAAAAATACAGTCGATTTTACGACTAATTTTGATGATTCCTTGAAAGAGCCATCTGTTTTGCCGGCGACCATTCCTAATTTGCTGGTCAACGGCTCGACCGGTATCGCTGTTGGTATGGCGACGAGTGTGCCGCCGCATAATTTAGGCGAGGTGTTGGATGCTCTGAATTACATGCTGGATAATTGGCAGAAATTAGACGATATTGGGGTGTCTGATTTGATGCAGTTTGTGAAGGGGCCAGATTTTCCGACAGGCGGACTCATTTTCCGGTATAAGGGGGAGGAGAATGACAATGATGCCATCGCGGCGGCTTACGCGACTGGTCGCGGCCGGATAACGGTGCGCGCCAAAGCGCACGTAGAGCAAATGGAGCGCAACAAGTCCCGTATTGTCATCACCGAACTGCCCTACCAGGCCAATAAAACCAATCTGCTGGGTCGCATTGCCGATTTGCACCGCGATGGCAAGATTGAAGGGCTGACCGATTTGCGGGACGAATCGGACCGGAATGGGATGCGTATCATTTTGGAAACGACCCGCAATGTAGAACCGGAAGCGGTTTTGGCTGATTTGTTCCGGCTGACGCCCATGCAGAGTACATTCAGCGTTTCGCTGTTGGCGCTGGTCGATGGCCAGCCGCGTGTGTTGACGTTGAAGCAGGCGCTGCGGGTTTATTTAGAGCATCGTCTGGAAGTGGTTCGCCGGCGTAGTGAATATGATTTGGAAAAGGCGCGCAACCGCGCCCATATTTTGGAAGGGTTATTGATTGCGTTAGACAATCTGGATGCGGTGATTGCCACGATTCGTCGGTCGCGCACTGTGGAAACGGCGAAAGCCAATCTGCGGAAGAATTTTAAGCTGTCGGAGTTACAAGCCCAGGCGATTTTGGATATGCAACTGCGCCGATTGGCGGCGTTGGAACAGAAGAAGATTCAAGAGGAACATCAAGAACAGATTAAACTTATCAAGTTTTTGGAGCGTTTGCTTTCTAAGCCAGAATTGATGCGGGATGCGATCAAGAATGAGCTGCTGGCTATCAAGGAAAAATATGCCGATACGCGGAGGACGCAAATTGTGGAGTCCAGCCAGACTAAAGTTATTACTGAATCGGATTTGCTGCCGGATGAACAGGTTTGGGTGCTGTTAGGCGAGAAGGGAACGTTGGCCCGGACGACTTCGCCAGAGATGATCAATATTCCGCTGAAGCCGGCGGAGCAGCCGCAGGCGCTGCTGGAGGCGAACACGCAGGATATTTTGTATTTGTTTGCGGCAGACGGCCGTTCCGCTTCTTTACCGGTTTATCAACTGCCGCAGGCCAGGGAGATGGGGCAGGGGACGCATTGGGCCGAATTGACCGGATTTTCGCGGCGGGATCATGTGGTGGCGGCTTTGGTACGGCCGTCAACCGTCACGGATGCTTATTTAACGCTGAGTACATTGGCCGGTGTTGTCAAACGCGTGCGTCTGGAAGATTTGCCGGGTATCACTTCGGACCCCTTTACGGTCATTGGGGTAGCCGATGATGATGCGCTGGGTTGGGCAAAATTGACAACGGGCGAAGATCAGATCATGCTGGCGACGGCAGCCGGACAGCTTATTCGCTTTAAGGAAGATTCGGTACGACCGATGGGGCTGCCCGCCGCCGGCGTGATGGGAATTAAACTGGCCAATGATGCCGATGGCGTCGTGGCGGCCCCTCTTGCCCACCATCACCGGCCGTAGCACCCACGGCCGTAGCGACTGGATGGGGGGCGATAGTGACCGTCTTTGAAAGGTACTGACTAGGAGCTCGAGGAGGCTTGTTGCTGGAGAC